>DATDMG010000152.1:0-12035 GCA_036518955.1 Kineosporiaceae bacterium
GACGTCGCGCAGGTCGATCCAGGCGAGGTAGGTGGCCTCCGGCACCAGCACGCGCACCCCGGGCAGGCCGCCGAGCCCGGCCACCACCTGGTCGCGCGCCAGCCGCAGGTGCTCGCGCAACAGGTCCTGCCACGGCCGGGCGGCGGGCGACCAGGCCGCGAGCGCGGCGTGGACCCCGAACAGGTTGGGCGGGCCGAACAGCTCCGAGGGCTGCGCGTCCCGGGCCGCGAGCAGGTCCGCGGACCCGAAGTGGGCGACCGCGCAGCGCAGGCCGGCGAGATTGAACGCCTTGCTCGCCGAGGTGAGCGTCACGGTGCGCGCCGCGGCGTCGGCCGAGACGCCGGCGAACGGGCGGTGCCGGTGCGGCGCGTGCACGAGCTCGGCGTGGATCTCGTCGGCGACCACGAGGACGTCGTGCCGCCGGGCGACGTCCGCGACCGCCTCCAGCTCACCCGGCGTGAACACGCGGCCCGTCGGGTTGTGCGGGTTGACCAGGATCAGCACCCGGACGCCGGCCTCGGCGACCAGAGCGTCGAGCCGGGCGGCGTCGAAGGCCCAGCGACCGTCGCGGAGCTGGAGCGGGATCGGCACCAGCCGGCGACCAGCAGCCGTGACGCTGTGCAGGAAGGGCGGATAGGCCGGGGTGTGCAACGCGACCGCGTCGCCGGGACGGGTCGCCAGGTGCAGGACCAGCTGGACGCCCTGGACCAGGTCACCGACCTCGCGGACGGCACGCGGGTCCGGCTCCCACCCGTACAGCTCGCCCATCCGCGCCGCGAAGGCAGGACGCAACGGGGTGCCCGCCCACCAGTCCGGGTAGCCCAGGTCGCCCACCGCCAGCAGGTCCTCCAGCCGGTCCCGGACGGCGGGACAGGGCGCGAAGTCCATGTCCGCGACCCAGGCGGCGATCACGCCGTCCCCGCCCGCCCGGGCCCACTTGGCGCCGGGCCGGCGCCGGAGCCGGTCGACCCCGAACCCGTCGAAGCCCTCGTGGTGCGGGTGCCTCCCGGCCGCGGACCGAGCGGCCGCCGTCTCGGCGTCCATGCGCCTCCTTCCCAGGCGATCCAGGGGAGAGTCCGGTGTGAACCTACCCCGGCACCGGCCGGCCGGGCGCCGGGCGCCGGAGGGGGTCCGGCGACACCGTGGGCTCCGGCGAGATGCCCGGGACGGACGATCGAGCCCCAGATGGACGTACCGGTCGACAGGGACGCCAGATTCCGCGATCATTCGGCTGCTGGGTCCCGACCCGGCGATCGTCTCACCGGGAGCGGCATGCGAGCGCAGGAGAGACTGCCACACCAACGACCTGCCCCGTGTCGCGCCCAGGAGGGCTGATGAGCGACAGTGCCACCTCGCGGCGTTTCCGGTTCGCCGTCGTGGCGGTGCCGTCCGCGGACAGGGACGACTGGGTCGCCCAGGCCCGGCAGGTCGAGGAACTCGGCTACGACACCCTGCTGGTGCCGGACACCGCGCACGCCGCGGCCCCGCTGCTGGCGGCGGCGGTGGCCGCCGCCTGCACCACGTCCCTGCGGGTGGGCAGCTACGTGCTCGCGCCGCTCCGCCCCCCGGGGATCCTGGCCTGGGAGGCGCAGTCGCTGCAGGTGCTGACCGGGGACCGGTTCGAGTTGGGCCTCGGCGCCGGGCGGCCGGACGCCGCCCGGGACGCCGCCGCGCTCGGCATCGGCTACGCGTCGCCGTCCGACCGGATCGCCCAGGTGGCGGCGACAGTGTCCGCGGTGCGGGCCCGGTGCGGCGACCGCTCCCCGCGGATCCTGATCGCGGGGTCGGGGTCACGGCTTCTTGCCCTGGCAGGGCGCGTCGCCGACACCGTCGCCCTGGCCCTCGGACCCCGGGACGGCAAGGCGGAGCTCGCGCACGCGATCTCCACCGTCCGGGAGGCCGCCGGACCGCGGTTCGACGACCTGGAACTGTCGATGAACCTGCTCGCCGTCGGGGACGGCGAGCTCCCGGCGTCGGCACGCCTGCCTCCGGGCCTCGACCCGGCCGAACTCATGGTCGCCGGGTCGGTCTCGGTCCTGACCGGGACGCCGGCCGAGATGGCCGGCACGCTCTCCCGGCGCCGCGACGTCCACGGGGTGTCGTACCTGGCGGTCAGTGCCGGTTACGCGGAGATCTTCGCACCCGTCGTGGAGCGCCTCGCTGGTAGCTGACGGTCAGAGCTTCAGCACGGTCCCGCCCTGGACGGCGACCTTTGCCGGGGCGAGCGGCTTCCGCGCCGGACCGGCCGTCGGCGCACCGGTCTGGATGTCGAAACGGGCGCCGTGGCAGGGGCAGTCGATGGTTCCGTCGGCGACCTGGTTCACCACACAGCCCTGGTGGGTGCAGACGGCGGAGAACGCCTTGACCGTCCCGGCGGTCGGCCGGGTCACCACCAGCTTGGCCGCGGGCAGCACCATGCCACCCCCGACGGGAATCTGGGCCAGCTTGACCAGCGGCGTACCCTTCATCCGGGCCGTGGCCTTCTTGGCCGGGGTGGGCGACGCGGCCTTGCCCCCCATCCCGTCGTCCATGCCGTCCGCGCCGGCACCCTGGCCCTCGGCGCCGGCGCCCCCCATGGCCGCCCCTCCACCGGCCGCGGCCGTCCCGTTGCCCGCGGCCTGGCCACCCGCGCCGGCACCGCCTGCGGCCGGGCTCACCGCGACCTGCTGGCCCTGTCCGGGCACCGCCGAGCAGCCGGTGAGGAGAGCGGCCGCACCGGCGGTGGCGGCGGCAGCGAGCATGCACCGGCGGTCGACGCAACCGGAGGAGGTCGGCGTCCCGTCCTCGCCTGCGGCGGTGGCGGACGGAACGGCAGCGGACGAGCGCATCACGTGAACCCTTTCGACGGCAGCTATGCCCGGCAGTACGCCGCCCTCCGCGCCCCGGTTATGCGCCGCCGGTTACCGCTGGGTCAGCGAGCCGTCTGCCGGGCCCGGCGTCCACTCCCGAACATCCATCGGGTCCCGGTGTTCCCATCCCTGCCACACCACCGTCACATGCTCCGAGCAACGTCATAGCAGGGCCTGTCATGCCCGGACGACGCTGCCGTTCCGCACGGTGACCGCGATCGGCCGCAGCGGCTCGGGGGCGGGCCCGGCGACCACCGCGCCGTCCGCGATCCGGAACCTGCTGCCGTGGCACGGGCAGCCGATCGTGCCGTCCTTGACCTCACTGACCGTGCAGCCCTGATGCGTGCACACCGCGGAGAAGGCCTTGACCGTCCCGGCGGTCGGCTGCGTCAGCACGATCCCGGCGGCGGCCAGGATCCTCCCGCCACCCACCGGGACGTCGGCGAGCGTGGCCAGTGCCTGGCCCGCACCCGAGCCGGCGGCGGCCGACGCCCCGGTACCGGCAGCGGACGGCGGTGCGCTCGCCGGTCGCTCGGGCTGCCCGTAGGCCGAGCAACCGGCGAGCGCCGCCGCCGCACCCGCGGCGGCGAGCAGCAGACAGCGCCGGTCCGGGCAACGTGCGCTTTCGATGGGGAGCATTCCTGGTCCTCTGCGTCTCGACAGCGATGCGGGCGGGGCGGGCGTCAGAACCGGACGCCGACGGTCGTGAAGAACCACAGGGACGAGGTCAGCCACAGCACGGTCAACCCGGTGAAGACGACGCCGCCGAGGGCCGGCAACAGCCAACCCGGCAGGTCCGAGCGCGTCAGCGACAGCATCTTGATCGTGAACGCTCCGAAGAACAGGCAGCCCACCAGGGAGTGCACCAGGACGCGGGTGTCGTACGACTGAAACCCGAGCGCATAGAGGCAGTGCATCGCCACCGGGACGGCCGCGAGGAACGCCAGCCGCCCCGACCAGCGGTGCAGCCGGCCGGTCCAGGACGGCGCCCGGACCGGAAGCCTCCCGTACATCGCCAGCGCGGAGACGAGTTGCAGCAGGACCAGCGCGGCCGCCAGGGACGCCAGCCAGACCTTGACCTCCAGCGGGCCGGAGAACCCGGCGATGTTGATCGCCACCCCGGTCGGTGGGTGCACCTGACCGAAGGCGCCGAGCGCGACGGAGACCGCGCCACCGGCGAGCAGGACCACCAGCAGCGCGCCCGTCATGGCGGCGCCCTCCCCGAGGCCGGGCGCCGGGTCGCCCGGCGTCGGGGACGGGGGTGGCTGGTCGGTCGACGGGTGGGGCGGCGGGGCGGCGTCGAAGGACATCGATGGCTCCTGTCACGAGAACGGGCGGTCGGAAGGGACCCGGACGGTGTTGCGCCGAAGGACCCGCGGGCGCCGCACCGGGCGGAGCGGCCCGGGCCGCCGGGCCGGACGTCAGCCCAGCGGGGTGGTCGCCGGGTCGAGCGGGGTGGCGGTCATCCGCTGCCCGTCGACCGTGACGGCGCCGCTGCCGAGCTCGATCGGCGGCGCAGGGGTCACGGCACCGTCGTCCGTGGTCCAGGCCCCCACCTGGCTGCCGTCGGGCAGCACGACCCAGCCGGCGACCACGCTCGCACCACGCACCGTCGCGGTCGCCCGGTACAGACCCGAGGGCTTCTTCACCGTCCGCAGGGCGACAGTCCAGGTTCGGCCGTGCACGGTGAGGGAGCCGGTGAGTTTCCCGCCACCTCGGCTGGCCGCCAAGGTGTCGCCCTTGGCGTTCCTCAGGTTCAGGGTGTCCGCCGAGGCCGGGCCCCAGAGCCAGGCCTCGTGAAGCCCGTCGCACAGGTACGCCACCGCGCCGGTGCCCTTCGCCACGACCGACAGGGAACCGCCGCCGGTCACCCTGCCCGCGTAGGTCATCGGGACCGCATCGGCGGCCGGGACGGCCGCCGACGTGGTCGCCACCGGCGACGGGATCGACGACGACGGCATCGACGACGACGGCATCGACGACGACGGGGTCGACGACGACGGGGTCGACGACGGCGATGACGCGGCGACGCTGGCCGAGGAGGCGCCCTGCTGCGCCGTGGAGAACGAGAAGTTGGCGATGAGCAGGCCCGCGGCGAGGACGGCGCCGGCCGCGAGCGTGACGAGCGGGCCCTTGGGCTTCATGACGTTCTCCCGGCGTGGTCGTCCGTGGTCGAGGCGAGGTCGGATCCGGTACGCGTCGAGCCGACCGTTCGGTTCGGCGTCACTCACGGTCGCGCCGGAGGCCGGTCGGCAACAGGCCGTCCCCGACACCGGGACGGACACCATGCCCCGCCGACGCCTCCCCCGGGTGCGGCCGCGAACCACGCACCGGCTCACCCACGTACTCGTCATGTGGGAGGATCAGCCCTGCTCGCATCGCTCGCCAGGACCGCGGAGGTACGGATGGCCCGGCTCCCGCTCCCGCGGCGAGCTGGCGCCGCGATGCGCGAACGAGCGGTGCGGGGCCGCGCCGGATGACGCCGTCCCTGCCGTCGTCGTCCGGAGTCCCCGGCGAGCGGGGCACCTCGGGCACGGTCGCGGACCTCCCGTCGGACGTCGTCCAGGCGTTCCGGACGGGCGACGTGGCTGCCCTCGCCGCAGTGTACGACCGGTGGAGCAAACCGGTCTGGAGCGTCGCGGTGAGCGTCCTGGGTGACCCGGGGCTGGCCGAGGACGCCACCCAGGAGACCTTCCTGCGGGCATGGCGCGCGGCGTCCGGCTACGACCCGGACCGCCCCCTCGGCCCCTGGCTGTTCACCATCGCACGGCGGACGGCGATCGACGTGCACCGCAGAGAGGCCCGGCCCACGCAGGGCGGCCACGCCGAGGAGCAGGAGGCGGCGTCCGCGGGGGTCGAGTTCGCCCTGGAGCGGGCATGGGACACCTGGCAGGTCCGGGCCGCACTGGCCGAGCTTCCGCCGGAGGAGCGGGACGTGCTGCGGATGTCACATTTCGAGGAGCTGACGCACCGGGAGATCGCCGAAGCCCTGGACGTTCCGGTCGGCACGGTCAAGTCCCGTTCGCACCGGGCGCACCGGCGGCTCGCCGGGCGGCTGGCGCATCTCCTGGCCGGAGGTGACGCATGACCCGCAGCGAGGACTGGGCCGACTACCTCGACCCCGCCGAGCCGAGTCCCGCCCTGCCGCCGCAGCAGCGTGGGCCGCTCGACCGGGTGACATCCGCACTCGCCACCGAAGCGGTCTGGTCGCAGCCGCCCGCGGGCCTGCGGACGAGGCTCCTGGAGACTGCCGCCGCCGAGGCCGCGAACGCCACCCGGGAGATGCCGATCAGGCCACCCGCTCGGCCGACGTCGGGAGCGCCCGTCCCTGCGCCCGTCCCTGCGCCGGTCACGTCGACCGGCACGGCCCCGGACGCCGTCCCGCCGCGGGTACCGCTGCGCCGGCCGACTCGCCGCCGTTGGATCCTGGCCGCAGCGGGGGTGGCCGCCGCGGCGGCCCTGATCGCGACCCTCGCCTGGCCGCGGTCGCAGGCGGTCACCTTCGCGATGTCGGGGACGGCGCTGGCGCCCGGGGCGAGCGCCCGGGCGGAGCTGGAGCCGAAGAAGGCAGGGCTGGCCATCACGCTCCAGATCACGGGCCTAGCCCCGGCGCCGGCCGGGGAGTACTACGCGGCCTGGCTGTCCGGCCCACGGGGGATCGTCCCGGTGGGCACGTTCCACTGGCGCCAGGGCGGGGTGCCGATCAACCTCTGGAGCGGTGTGGGCACCGATCTCTACCGACAGCTGTTCGTCACCCTGCAGCACGAGGGCCGGCCCCCGACGCCGACGTCCGAGGTCGTCCTGACCGGGACTGCGCCCGGCTGACCTCCGCCGACCCTCGACCTGCCCGTCACCCCTCCCCGCCCGGCTCGGAACATTCCTGAGCAAAACGGATATACCAGGCGGGATGCCGCCTCAACGGATATTCAAGCGAGTTTAAACATTTCGGTCAATCAAAATCGGCCGTGCGGAGGTGTGCTCAGGCCCACACCCCTCCTCTATGGTGGCGGAAGTGCATCTGTCGCGAAGTGCAGCCGCCGGGTCCGGCTCTCTGCGCGCCACCGGGTCGCGACGGTCGTCGGCTGGGAGGTGGGCGTGGTCGAGTACGGGTCGCAGCAGGAGCAGGCCACCGACCCGCCGGAGCCGGACTACGACTGGAGCTGGACCGAGGAGGACGACGACGGCTGGGTCCCTCCGACCGTCGACATCACCCGACCCAGCGCGGCGCGGATCTACGACTACTGCCTCGGTGGCAAGGACAACTTCGAGGTCGATCGGGACGCCGCCGAGTGCGCGCTGCAGGTCCTTCCGGACGGGCGCGACCTGGCCCTGGCGAACCGCCGGTTCCTGCGCTCGGCAGTGGCGGCGATGGCCCGCTCCGGAATCCGCCAGTTCCTCGACCTCGGCACCGGGATTCCGACCTCCCCGAACGTGCACGAGACGGCCCGGACGGTCCACGCCGACGCCCGAGTCGTCTACGTGGACAACGACCCGATCGTGCTGGCGCACGGCCGAGCCATGCTCGACGGCACGGACGGCGTCACGGCCGTCATGCGGGACCTGCGTGAACCGGCCGGCGTGCTCAACGACCCCCGAGTGCGGCAGACCATCTCGCTCGACGAGCCGGTCGGGCTGCTGCTCGTCGCCGTCCTGCACTTCGTGGACGTGTCGCTCGGCGCACAGGTCGTGCGCCACTACGTGGACCGACTCGTTCCCGGCAGCCAGGTCGCGATCAGCGTCGGGACCTCGGACGGCATGCCGCGCGAGACGATCCGGCACCTGGAGGGGATCTACCAGGCGACCTCCACGCCGGTGACCTTCCGCACCTTCGCGCAGACCGAGGAGCTGGTCGACGGCCTGGCCCTGCTGGAGCCCGGCATCGTCGACGTCGCCCGGTGGTTCGACCCGCACGCCGCTCCGATGTCCATGCGCATGTATGCCGGGATCGGGGTCAAAGACGGGCCCGTCACCCCTCGGCGGGGGTGACGGGCCAGGCTCACGCTGAGACGGCGCGGGCGGTGGTGCCCGTCCTGCCGACGGTGCGATCGCGGCGGGCATGCTGGTGACGCCCGGCCGGCGCCGCAACGGTCCCGCCGAGCCGGGCGACACCTGGCACGGTCAGCGTCGGGTCTTCTCCGTCCCCAGGTCGAGTCGGCGAGCACCGGCTCCGACACTCGTCGCAGGGCTCGCCACGGTCTCCGGAGCCACGGAGTCCTTCCGCGCGGCCTCGTCGACGTCGAGGACGACGACCTCCTCGCGCTCCGGCGACAGCGGCCGGGACGCCGGCGCCTCGCCCCACGCCGTGACCGCGGACTGCGGGGAGGCCTCGTACGCGGCGGCGAGCTCACCCGCGGTCTGGACGTAGGGGTCGGCCGGGACGCTGAGCACCCCACGGGTCGTGGCGGCGGTGAGCGCTGCCGCCTCCGCAGGCGACGGCACGTCGGCGAACGGCCCGGCGGCGGCCTCCTTGTCCAGCACGTCGAGCAGCACGGTGCGCAGGTCGAGCAGCCGGGCCATGACGTCCGCGTGCGTCGTGGTCAACAGCTCCAGGCGGTTACCCAGAACGGTGTTGACCTGCGTCGCGCGGCGCTCGGCGTCACCGATGACGGCCTCGGCACGCTCCTGGGCGGCGAGCATCAGGCGCTCGGACTCGGTGCGGGCCTTCTCCTCCACCTCCCGCGCCTGGGCATGGGCCTGGGCGACGTCGCGCTCGGCGGCGTCCCGTCCCTCGGTCAGCACCCGCTCGGCCTCGAGCCGGGCCTGCTCCAGCTGGTGCGCGGCCTCCTGCTCGGCCCGCTGCCGCATCGCGTCGACCTCGCCGCTCACCCGCTCGCGAAGCGCGTCGGTCTCGGCCTGCGCCTGCTCACGTACGGCCTCGGACTCCTCGGCCACCCGGTGGCGCAGCTCATCGCTCTCGGCCTGGGCCTGCTCGCGAAGCGCCTGCGTCTCGGCAAGGGTCTGCGCGCGCAGGGCCGCGATCTCGTCGGCTGCGGCGGCACGCTCGCGCTCCGCCTCCTCGTTGGCCAGCCGGAGGATCTGCGCCAGCCGCTCGCTGACCTCCTCGTGGACCGGCTTGGCCGCCGCCCTCTCAAGGGCCTCCGCAGCGTCGCTTCGGACCCTTTCGACCTCCTGCTCCGCCAGCGCCAGGCGCTGGGCGAGGTCACGGATATGGTGCTGGCACTGGAGCACGTAGTCGTCGACCTGGCGCTTGTTGTAGCCCCGCATGACAACTTCGAAGGAGTCCTCCTGCAGTGAGCCCTGCAGGAGCGAGGTCTGGTCTTCCACGGCACCTCAGATCGTGATCGGGATGGTCTGCAGCGTCCGGCGGGAACCTAGGCTAGGCGCTAGGGGTTGACTTTCCACGGCATGCGTGGTGCAGCGCAACCCCTGCCGCAACTTTGCTACAGTGGGTAAGAATCTTGAGCGGTGTGTCATTGCCTTGCCGTTAGGACGCACCCGGGAGGGGCCCTCCGGGCCGGGGCAGGAATCCTCCACGCAAGGCGGACATCGCCGAGAGCATGGCGAACTCCTGCTGACGGGCGTCCGCGGACGCCGTCCCGCGCACCATCCTTTCGCGGAGGAACGCCAGTTCGCTGCCCATCTCCTGGAAGTCACGCATGGCCCGGCCCGCCGTCGCGCCACCCGCTCCCTCGGCCCATCGCCGCGCCGCCCGCCGGGCGGACAGCGAGGAGAGCATCGTGACCTCGCCGCCGGCCAGCCAGCCGGTACTCACGTAGACCGCGAGGTGACGCGAGATCAGCCGCCCCTCGCGGGCCCGGGCACCCAGGGCCAGCGCGACGAAGCCGATGAAGATCGGCAACTGGATCACGGCATAGACCGACACGAACCCGGAGAGCCCGGTGGACGCCGACAGGTTCCAGGCGCCGTGCAGGAGGACCGCGACGGCGTACCCGACGAGCGGCGCGACCACCCGGACCCAGGGACGTCGGGTACGGGCCGCCATCCCGAGCCCGACGCCGGTCGCCGAGGTGAAGAGGGGGTGCGCGAACGGTGAGACGATGCATCGGAGCACGAAGACGAACGCCGTCCCGCCCCCGCCCGCATCGGCAAGGGTCCGTCCGAGGTACAGCACGTTCTCGATGAAGGCGAATCCGATGCCGGACATCCCGGCATAGACGAGCCCGTCGACGATGCCGTCGAACTCCCGGCGCCGCAGCACCAGGACCAACAGGACGGCGAGACCCTTGAAACCCTCTTCCACGAAGGGGGCCACCAGGAAGGCACTCGCCGTCGGGTCCCCGCCGGAAGCCTTGATCGCCTCACTGGAGGCCGTGTTGATCACCAGGGCGCCGAACGTGGCGACGGCCGCGCCCCAGCCGAACACGAAGAGCAGCAAGGAGGGCGGCTCGGACTCGTACCGGTCCAACCACAGGTAGACCCCCACCACAGGGACGACCGGAACCATCGCCAGCACACCGCCGGTGACCAGACCGACCAGGCCGGTCTCAGATGTGATCACGAGCAGCGTGAGCAACCCGCAGCCCAGCGCCAGGACGGCGAACGCGATCCAGCCGATGGCCGGCAGCAGGCGTGGACGGGTCGGCCGGGGCAGCGGGTACCCCGACGGGACGTCCCCACGGAAGTCCCCCGGACTGGTCACCGCCGCAGGCTATCGGGACGTGCCCGGCGCGAGCCCAGCCTCGACGTCCCGGCTCCTCCACCTCACCGCACGGGACAAAAGTCACAGACGCGGCACCACTCCGGCCAGCCGCCGGAGGACGTCCGATAATGCGCGAGCACGCGCGTAAAGTGTGACCCCGTGACCAACGGCAACGGAGAGCGTTCTCAGGACCGGATCGTCTGGATCGACTGCGAGATGACCGGGCTCGATCTCGGCACGGACGCCCTCATCGAGGTTGCCGCCCTGGTCACGGACAGCGAGTTGAACATCCTCGGGGACGGGGTGGACATCGTCGTCCGGCCGCCGGACGAGGCGCTCGACCGGATGCGGGAGGTCGTCCGGCAGATGCACACCGCCTCCGGGTTACTGGCGGAGCTGGCGGGCGGGGTCACCCTGCGGGAGGCGGAACAGGCCGTGCTCTCGTACGTCCGGGCCTGGGTGCCGGAACCACGCAGAGCACCCCTCGCCGGCAATTCGGTGAGCACGGACCGCGGCTTCCTCGCCCGAGACATGCCGGAACTCGAGAGCCACCTGCACTACCGGATCATCGACGTCTCATCGATCAAGGAACTCGCCCGGCGCTGGTACACCCGCGCCTACTTCGCCTCTCCGGAGAAGACCGGCAACCACCGCGCCCTGGCGGACGTCCGGGAGAGCATCCGCGAGCTGCGCTACTACCGCGCCGCCGTGTTCGTCCCGCAGCCCGGCCCGGACAGTGAGGCCGCCCGGGCCATCGCCGCGGGTTTCACCACCGAGGTCTGACGGCGCGAGGGGCTCCGGCAACCGTTCGGACGCCGTCTGCGGACAGCGGGTGGACCGGGCGTCGCCTCCGAGCCGAGCGCGCACCGCATCCCCCGGCGGACCGCTACACTTTCACCACCGACGCTGTCACCGGCAGCGGTCGCATGGTGGGTGTAGCTCAGCTGGTAGAGCACTGGGTTGTGGTCCCAGGTGTCGCGGGTTCGAATCCCGTCACTCACCCCAGGAAGGGCGCAGGTCAGGGCCGGGTCTCCGCACCCCGGGCTCGTCGCGCCGGGTCTGATGGCCACGCCGTGGACCGTGCGGTGCCAGCCATCGCCTGATCGGCAACCAGGTCGCCAGACCGTGGCCGTCCTTCTCGACTGTCCGGGGGATGCCCCGTCCCCTCGGCGGCTCGTCCGGCAGCGCCGGCACGGCCGGGGCCAGGACGGCGACGGCGGACGCCCGGCCAGGGCTCGGTGGCGTCTACGAGCACGGGTGCCGCGGGTCGGGCGAGCCTCCCGCAACAGACTCGCCGTGGTCCGATGTCCGACAGTCCCCACCACGACCTCCGCCGCGGCCCGACGCCCCTGGCCCCGGCCCATCCAGCCAATTACGATCGCTGCCGCAAAGCCATTACCGACCAGCCACCGGCGACTCCGTCACCCTCCCTGAAGTCGACGGCAGGTGTTTCCCCGTGGACTGGATACCTGCAGCAGATTATCGGAGCCTCACGGCTCACCCAGCACATCCACCACGACAGCGGAATGCGAGAAGACCATGGCGCCTCCGACCTGCGCACCCGA
>DATDMG010000153.1:0-11806 GCA_036518955.1 Kineosporiaceae bacterium
GTCGCAGTCCGGAACCGTGTCGCAGTCCGGGCAAGCGCGGGTCCGGTTCGGCGTCCCCAAGGGGCTGGTGAAGGTGGCGGTGCCGCGGGGGACGTTGACGCGGCTGCCGGGTGCCGGGAACACGATCGCGTTGACGATCGACGACGGCACGGACGGCGCGGTGCTGGCCGCCTACGCCGCCCTCTGCCAGGTCACCGGGTTGCGGGCGACGTTCTTCTGCAACGGGGTCAACCGCAGCTGGACCGAACACGCCGGCGTGCTGCGGCCGCTGCTGGAGCGCAACCAGATCTTCATCGCCAACCACACCTGGTCCCACCCGAACCTGCTGCGCCTGACCTCAGCGGAGATCACGGATCAGGTGCGCCGCAACGAGACCTTCCTGACCAACACCTACGGGGTCACCGGGCGGCCGTTCCTCCGCCCGCCCTTCGGGTACCGCAACGCGCGACTGGACGCGCACCTGGCGGACCTGGGCTATCCGGCGGTCACGATGTGGCTGGGCAGCCTGGGCGATGCCACCGTGGAGACCCCCCAGAAGATCGTGTCGATGGCCGGGCAGTGGTTCCTGCCCCAGCACATCGTCATCGGGCACGCCAACCATCCACCGGTGATGCAGGTGATGGACCGGCTGGCGGAGATCATCGAGCAGAAGGGACTGCAGCCGGTCCACCTCGGCGACGTCTTCACCACGGCGTCACCGTGACCGCGAGCGGAGGCGTCGCCTTCCCGGCCCGGTGCGGCCTGCTGGCCGGCCGGTGAGCCTGCCACGCGGCGTCAACCGCGCCGCCTTCGTCACCGGCGGCTGCGGACGAGGGCGGATCAGGCGCTGAGCCTCGACACCCCGGCGATACCCGGATGGGGTCGGATCGTGACATTCGCTCCCCAAAGCTGGCAAACTGGGCGATCGTGCTGCTGGCAAGTGAGAGGGATGCGGTATTCCGCCATGCCCTCAGGTACTTCCCGCGCCTCGTACCACCCGGTGCGACACGCTTCGAAGACCTGCCCTTGCTGGATCGGGGGCGGGTGGCACCCTGGTACCGCCGCCCGGGTCAGGGGGAACGCGTCATCGCCTCGTCCGGAACCTCTGGGCATCCCAAGCCCATTCCCTGGAGCCGCCAGGAGGACTCCTGGTACATCGGTGAGAAGCAGGCGCTGTTCGCGGCGTGGTCGGCCGGGTGCAGTCGCGGCCTGGTCTCGCTGGCGGTGGGGCACAACGCGGGCTCGGCCGCGGAACTCCTGGAACGACTCGGCCTACAGGTGCGCGACCTCGGGCTCTCCAGCAGTGACGTTCAGGCTGACCAGCTGTGCGCTTTCGCACCCGAGCTCCTCTACGTCTCACCCTCGATCCTCAGTCATCTCGTCGACCTCATGGCCCGCACCGGGCGCCGGCCGCGATCGGTGCGGCGGGTGATCACCAACGGTGAACTCCTCCTGCCCTCCGTCCGGGCCCGCTTCGAGGATTTCTTCGGGATCGAGCGGGCTGCGCTGATGGACACCTATGGATCGACCGAGATCGGCACCATTTCCTTCAGCTGCGGTGCGTGCGGTGCCTACCACCTCCTGAACGGTCTCTACCCGGAGCCTGCTCCCGCCGGCTTCTCCGACGCCTTCCGGGTAGCCGGCGTGGGCGCCAGTGCTCTCGTGGTGAGCTCGGTGAAGCGGACGACCTTCCCGGTGGTGCGGTTCGTGACGTATGACGTCGTCCAGGGGTTGCGGCGCGACGTCTGCACCGGGCGGTCGCGCTTCACCTTCGACCGCATCCTCGGCCGTTGCGATGACGTCCTCACCTATGGGGAGTTGTTCTCGCCGTACCCGCTCGCGGATATTATCGCACGCCGATTGCCGACGGCCCGTTGGTTCGCATTCAATCCCGCGAACGATCTGTCCGTGGTCATCGAGGGGAGCGAGCCCGAGGGCTTCCTCGACGACCTGCGCGCGCTCTACCCGACGCACGCACGGCTGAATGACCTCGGACTGATCGACCCCCCGGATATCACGTTCGTCCGTAATTTCGACGAGTTCGTGGCCCGAGCGGGGCTGCCGGCGACACGCGCGGGCAAGGATGTTCGCCACGTCGTGCGTCAGGCACTCGATCCGGCCTGGATCCCCGAGGCGAGGCCATGACCGGGCGAGGGGGTCCGCTGCGGATCGACCAACTCCCCCCAGGGGAGATCCACGCCGTGGGGGCAGCCGGTCTGGAGACGGCCTCCATGGTGCGATACCTCGTCGAGGGCGGTCGAGAGGACATCGTCCTGCACGACCTCGCGGACGACGTCGACGCCGCCTTCGCCGCCGCCCACCGGTTCCAGCCGGCCGATCACCGCGCGCGTTCGCTCGCGGCCCGGCGTCAGTGCCGCGACCTGCGCACCGGGCGTGACCACCTGGGAGGGATCGAGCGGGCCGCGGCCGTCCTGCTGCCGGTGTCATGGTTCCTGCACCCGGCGAACGCTGCCCTGGCCTCGATGTCCGACCGCTGGGTGACCTACCCGGACGCCTGCTTCGACCTCTGGCGCGGGCCGGTCATCGGCGTCACCGGCTCCTTCGGAAAGACGACGACCACCTGTTTCGCCGCCGAGCTCAGCGATGGTGTGCCTGGAGGTAACGATCGGGAGTCGTTCACCGACCTGGCCGCTCTCGCGGCCGAGCCGGCCGGCAGGGTACTCACCTTCGAAATCTCCAACCGACACCTGCGCAATGGGTTTCGTCGGACGCTCGATGTCGGCGTGCTGACCGGCATCGCACTCAACCACGAGCCGGACCACGGCTCGTTCGCCGCCTACCGGAAGGCGAAGTACTCGATCGCGGCCAGGAGCCACCGCTTCGTGTATCATGCGGGCATTCTCGAACGGTTTCCCGACGCCCAGGCGCCCACTCGGGGCGGGGTTTCCTACGGGCAGGCGGGAGGTTGGAGTCTCGCCGGTGACCTCCTGTGCGCTCCGGACGGAACGGGTTATCCGGTGCCCGGAGTGACGCGCCTGTCACCCCTGAACCAGGATGACGCGACCGCCGCAGCGGCTGCTGTCCTCACCTGCGGCGTGCCGGCAGAGGATGTCGAGCGTCGCTCGCTCAATCTCCACGCCGCTGCTCCACGGTATCGCCAGTCCGAGCGGACGGTAGCCGACCGGGTCGTCGTCAATGACTCCTCGTCGTGCATGCCGGCATCGACGGCCGCGCTTGTCGCCGTCCTCGACGTTCCATTCGTCCTCATCTGTGGCGGAGACCGCCAGCTGTACAGGGCAGGGGAGTTCGGCGGGCTCGCCAGCGCCGTACGGGGTAATCCGCACGCCGTCCGCGTCTGCACGACGGGCCCGATGTCGGTGCACCTCGCCGATGCGCTGCACCGCGTCGGGTTCGACGCGGTGTCCGAGTGTGCAGATCTCGTCCAGGCCGTCCGCCGCGCCGTTGATGTTCCCGGCGCCGCAATTGTGTTGTCGCCCGGCTGCGGAACCGGAGCACTCTTCGGGGACAAGTACGAACGAGGGGATGCGTTCGACCATGCCGTGGCCACCATGTTATCCCGCAGGCAAGCGATGTCTTGATCTGGGCGTCGCCCTGATCCTGCTGCCACCGGCCCTTGTGGTTCTGGGTGTCGCCGCCCTGGCCGCTCTCGTCGTCCAGGGTCGTCCGATCTTCTTCTGCCAGCAGCGGGTCGGGCGCCATGGCGTCCCGTTCCGGCTGGTGAAACTGCGGACCATGGTCACCGATTCGTCGGCAGTCACGGACGGGCGTTCCTACCACGAGCGTGACCGGGTGACGTCGTACGGCCGCATGGTGCGCAGACTGCGCGTGGACGAGTGTCCTCAGCTGTTGCACATCGTCACCGGTCGCATGAGCCTGGTCGGTCCACGGCCTCTTCTGCCCGAACACGTTGCCATGGTGAACGGCGGGGGACGGCGTCACGACGTCCGGCCGGGACTGGCCTGTTACGCCCAGCTCGTGCTGGCCCGGACCGGTTACCTCGACAAGCGCGACCAAGTGCGCCTCGACGAGGAGTACGTGCTGCGGATGAGTCTGCGGACGGACCTGGCCATCCTGGTCCGCACCGTCGCGGTGGCCTGCCACCGTAGGAAGATCCCCTGAGCCCCGTCCGGAAGCGGTCACCGCTGCGGGACGGGAGGGGAGGATCTCAGAGCTCCCATCCGGTGGCGAGCGCTTGCGCGGCGGCCAGTCGGCCCAGCTCGATGCCGGAGGCGAAGTACTCCGGGTCGAAGAGCAGGTAGCTGAGCAGTTCGCGGCGACCGCCGCGCTCGCCGAGGCCGCGGATGATCCGGCCGATCATCCAGTTGTCCAGGTCGGTGACCCATCGCAGACCTCTGGTCGAGCGCTCGAACACCTCCGCGGCGATGCGTCCCATCTCACCGGGTGGTGGGGACACCGTCATCAGCTCGATCCTCCGGAACGGTCGGCCGGCGTGACCGGTCAGCTGCGGCGATGGATCGCACAGGTTCGCCTGCGACACCAGACGGTTGATGCGACGCAGGGTCAGCAGGTCCTCGGCGGTCCGGTCCGCCAACGTGGCGAGGAGGACTTGAGCTGCCGCGTCGGCGATGTCGGGAGTCTGGCTGCTCGGGTCGGGCGGCGGTGGTGGTCCGTAGGCCGTCGCGGTCGCCGACACCACCACGATCTTGGTCGCGCCGAGTCCTACGGCGGGATGAAGCGGCGTGTTGAGCCGCACCCCGCCGTCCAGGTACCAGCCGACCGCACCCGCCGGCGTGGAGACCCGGACCGGCGGGAAGGCGATCGGGAACGTCGACGACGCCAGCACCTGGTCGACGGTCACGGGGCTGCGTACCACGTCGAGGGCGTGGGTCTCGTCGCCGACGTAGCTGCTGGGCGTGTGCTCGTCGAGGAACAGCACGCTGCGACCGCTCCCCACGTCGATCGGGCCGGCCGCAGCCGGTGTGGACGTCGCGACCACGCCCACCGCCTCGAGGACTCCCTCCGCCACGTTGGCCGCCAGCTGGTCCGGTTGGAGCACCTCGTCCGCCCGGCGGCGCAGGGGCGACGTGTCGAGCAGGCTGGTCGCACCCGGTCCCACCCCGAAGAGCGCACCGGCCGCGAACTGCGCGGCGGCGTGCAGGCCCGAGATCGGCAGCGGGAGATACACGTCGCTGTCGTCGCCGTGCCAGACGTCCAGGACGGCCTCGATGGCCGCTTGGACGCCGCGGTGAGCTGCTCCACCCCAGAGGGCGGCGTTGATGCCGCCGGCGCTCGTCCCCAGCCAGATCGTCGGCGTCAACTGATCCCGTTCGAGGGCGGGAATCAGCTCGGCCAACGCCCCGGCCTGGAATGCGCCCCGGGCGACCGCGCCCGACAGCACCACGGCGACCCGCTCGCCGCCCTTGTCGAGATTGCCTGTGGCCATTGTTGCCCGCCCCCATTCTTCGCCGGGCGCTCGATCCGGCTCCCGGGACGTCACCCCCGTGCTGCCGTCGGGAAGGCCACCGATTCCGGGCGCAACATCCGGCCTCGAGCGTGCCGTGAGCACTCATGATGGATCGGCGGACGAATATCATGGTGGTTTCAGGGTGATCCGAGCGCGGTGAGTGTTCGGCGAGAATCACCGGGACTACATCATCAAGCGTTCCCAGAGCCTATCGGCATGAAGTCTACATCGTCGATGTCGGTCGGCTCCCCGGGTTGGCCGACCCACGCGGAGAATACCGGTACGTCGTGCCACGGCCCGTGCTGGGCGGTCTGGCGGGCACCGCGTAGTCGTCGACGCTGCGATCCGCGCCGGCCACGGCGTCGCTGTGGAATACCTGCCCTCACGGACGAGGGCCCGGCGTCGGCCAACGCTCGGCGATCGCCGTCCAGACGTTCGCGTCGGTCCAGTAGGCGCTGTGCGCTACGGGAAACGGGACGCCGGGACGGACGGCCAGGTCTTCGATCCCGTCGACGTCCGCGAAGACGCGTCCGGCGCAGAACGACAGCAGATCGCGAGGGTCGTAGATGTTGAGCCAGGGTGTGAACACCTGGGTGGCCTGCGACGGCGGAGCAGTTCGTCCAGGCTGTGACCGACGCCACTGCGCCACACGGGGTGCGGCACGGCGGCGGGCGCGCAGATGCCGACCGTGGGCCGGGACCAGAGCGGGCCGGCCAAGGCGGTCACCTGCTCGTCGGAGAGTGCGAAGTGCAGCGCTGTTCGATCGGGGCGTTCCCGGCGAAGGATGGTGACCAGTGCGACGTCACGTTGCCCTCGGCGGAGCCTGCGGGCGTCCGCGGCCGCGCTCCCGTCCGGGAGCATCGCGACCAGGGCGGCGGCGTCCTGCCCGGGGGCCGCGGCGGGCAGTTCGCCGGTGAGGGTGTCGACGTCGATCGCGATCCGGCGATCGACCGCCGTGGTGAACCGGACCTCGATGAGCTGACCGTGCCAGCGACTCTCCGGGACGAAGTCGATGTCGACCGCCATGTCCAGGTCACGGGGCAACCGGCTGACCACGGGCAGCGGCACGACCTGCTCGGGCGGGACGGGCAGGGTGCGCTCCCAGTACGGGGCTGGCAGGGAGCGCACCCTCATGCTCGCCAGGTCCCGCGATGTCGCCGGCGCGGTGAGCGTCCGGTGAATCATGGACGTCGGTTCGGCGGGCAGGTCGAGGAGCGGGACGTCGTCGCGCGCTTCCGCCTCGCCGAACAGGGAGCAGGCGGGGTTGATCGCGACAGGCGGATGGAGCTGGGCGGCGTCGGTCACCGCCGCGCGGGCGGCGAACGCGTGCGGTTGCTGGCTCCGAGGAACTTGCGCGGCGGCGTCCAGGAGGGGTCACCACGAGGTGAGGACGGCCGCCAGGGTTATCGCCGCAGGCACGGCCTGGACGAAGAGGATTCGACGGTTGGCGGTCGCTGCCCCATAGATTCCGGCGACGCCGATGCAGCAGAGAAAGTAGATCGTGACGTCGCGCCCAAGATCTCCGCCGTCGATGAGGCCCCACGCCAGGCCCGCGGCGAGGAACCCGTTGTAGAGCCCTTGGTTGGCCGCCAGGGTGATGGTGGCGTCGGCGAACTCTGCGGTGGTGCCGAAGGCGGCGCGAGCTCGTGGTGTGCGCCAGAGGAACATCTCCAGCACGAGGATGTAGAGGTGCAGAAGGGCCACCAGTGTTACCAGCACCCGAGCAGCGATCGACACGGCGAGCGAGTGTACCTGCACCGCTCGACGTGGGGCTCGCCACGGCGTCGGGCGCCAGGCCGTGAACCGTCGCCGGCACCGGGGGCGTGAAGGGAGCGGGCATGCTGGAGACCGGCGCGCATCAAGGGCAATATGTCAGGAATGATTGCTATCTCCTTCCGTTGGCGCCGGGTCCGGGTGCTTGCCGCCGTCGCGGCCGTGGTCGGCCTGTGGGCGACCACGGTGCCGGCCAGTGCCGACGCCGTGAGCACGCGCACCCCGATGGGCCTGATCGGGCCGGGAGGGCTGCGCGTGGAGCCCTCGTGGCTGCTGGAGCGACGTCTGGCCGCGCCGGGCACCGCCTCGACGGCGACCGCGGCGTCGTCGCCGGCACGGACGCCCTTGGCCTCCGAGCTCAAGGCACGGGCGGATGCCCTGGTGGCCGCGGGGGCGGCCGCGACGGTGGGCCGGACGCCGGACCGGCACGGGATCGCGCACGTGGCCGCGGGGGTGGAGGAGCGGACGTCGGGACGGCGCGCGGAGAGCGACGACGCGTTCGAGATCGGCAGCATCACCAAGACGTTCATGGCAACGCTCACCCTGCAACTCGTCGCCGAGCGGAGGGTGCGGCTCGACGACACCGTCGAACGTTGGCTACCCGGCGTCGTCCCCGCCGGGGACCACATCACGCTGAGGATGCTGCTCAACCACACCAGCGGGCTCTACAACTACACGAATGACCCGGCCCTGTTCGAGGCGGTCTCGAACGACCCTGCCCGGGTGTTCAGCCCGCAGCAGCTGGTGGCGATCGCCACCGCCCACGCCCCGGTCTTCGCGCCCGGCGCGGGGTGGGAGTACTCGAACACCAACTACGTCGTGATCGGCATGATCCTTCGGGCGGTGACCGGGCTGGCGCCGCGCGACCTGCTGCGGTTGCGGATCACCGGGCCGCTGCACCTGGCCCGGACCTATCTCGCCGACCAGGCTCCGGTCGGGGACCGGCCGCACTACCTGCACGGTTACCTGCTGGCGTACGGCCCGGACGGCGTCGCCGCGGACATCGACGTCGCGGGCGTCTCGCTGTCCTGGGGGAGTACGGCCGGCGCGATGATCTCGACGACGGGGGATCTGGACCGGTTCTTCAACGCCCTGCTCGGCGGCCGGCTGCTGCCCTCGGCGCAGGTGAAGGAGATGGAGACCACGGTGCCTGTGCCGAACACCGATGCCAGGGTCGGTTACGGGCTGGGGCTGCTGCGATTGGACACGGACTGCGGAACGGTGTGGGGCCACGACGGTGTCACTCTCGGGCATCTCAGCGCGGCTCTGTTCACGGTCGACGGGCGTCGCGGGATGGTGTCCGACGTGAGCACCCGACCTGCCACCTGGGGCGCCGAGCCGGCGCCGGGCACCCCGGACGAGCGTTTCCTGGCGGCCGACACGGCTCTGCAGCGGACCCTGATCTGCTCGGTGTTCGGCAAACCCGCGCCGCAACAGGCCCCTGCGCCGCAATAGTCGTCGCGACGGGAGGCGGAGGACTCCGATGGGTGGTCGAGGCGGCGTGACGAACGGCGGGCGACGGCGGGCGGTCTGGGTGCTGCTGCCGGCGCTGCTGCTGACCGGGTGCTCCGTCGAGCGGCGGCCCGCATCGGTGGCCGCCGCCTCGAGCAGGGCAGCGACCGGCACGGGATCGGGCGGATCGTCCCGAACGGCCGGTGGTCCCGCCGGCTCCGGCCAGCTGTCGGACGATCCTGACCCTGCCACGTACGCCGCGCTGGTGACGAAGTATGCCCGGGAAGCCGGCGTGCATCCGCAGCTGGTCATGGCGATCCTCTACAACGAGTCGTACAAGCCGCACGACCCGGCATTCCAGCGTGCCTGGGCGAGCATGGATCCGGATGCCTCGCTCGGTATCGCCAACATGCACGAGGCGGCCTTCGACGATACGAAGAAGGGCCGTCCCTTCGTCCGCCGAGAGTGGCAGGAGCTGCCCGACGACCCGGGGCTGGCGATCGAGGCCGAGGCCTGGTATCTCCACGACCTGGCCGCTCGACTTCCGTCGAGGCGATCGAGTCACTACACGCTCGACGAACTGTGCGCGCTGGGTTACAACGCCGGCCCGGGGAACATGGTGCTCTTCGCCCGCGGCGCACCCCCGGGGCCCCAGGCTTCGGCCTACCTGACCGAATTCCGCCACAACCGGGCGATCGCTGCCGACGCGCTGGCGAAGGCGTCCTGAACCACGGCAGGTCACCAGCGCAGGCGTGCGGAGAAGGCAGGCGTGCGGAGAAGGCAGGCGTGCGGAGAAGGGACGGCCGCGCCGGCTTCAGCCAGGATCGGTGGCGGTCGAACGCGGCGACCGGTCAGGTGCCGCCGGTGGGTTCCACCGCCGCCGCGAGTACCGCCGGGCGCGGGTTGGGCGGTGGGTACCCGCGGACCTTGCCGCTGGCCGCGGCCGCGAACAGGGCCGGGTGGAAGAGCCCCCACGGGGAGCCGATCAGGTGATACGTCCGGCTCAGCGTGGCCGCCGCCCTGAGGTTGCCGTGTGCCGCCAGGGCGCCGACCTGGCTGGCCCATGCGTTGAGCACCGCCTGGCTGCGGGTCTGCGGGGTGCCGCTGTGCGGGAAGCGTACGTCCGCACCCGTGGCCACCGACCAGGGGAACGACGCCAGCTGAGCCATCGACCGCTGCAACCGTCGGGTCTGCGCGGCGTCCGCCGCCAGCGCTGCACCGGCCGCGAGTCCTCCGACCAGCAGCTCGGCCTGGCAGGCCGCCACCGCAATGCCCTGCCCGTAGACCGGGTTGAACGCGCACAGGGCGTCGCCGACGGCGAGCAGCCCGGCCGGCCAGTCGGGGACGTCCTCGTAGTGGTGCCGGACGTTCGCGGTCTGCCGGTGGACGGCGACGTCACCGAGCGGCGTCCACCGCTCGGCCTGGTCCGCGAGCGCCGGGTCGCGCAGGCTCCGCAGGTGGGCGGAGAACTCCGCGGGGTCACGCGGCGGCCGGTCCGTGCCGAACCCGACGACGCTGACGAGCCATCGTCCGCCCTCGATCGGCAGGGCCAGGCCACCACGAGGTGCCTGGGGTGTGGCCTGGACGACGACGCCGGTGCCGTCGCCCTCGTAGACGCGTGTCGCGTAGCCCACCCGGGCGTCCAGGCTGCGCACCGAGGCCGGCCGCACGCCGAGGTCCGCGAGCCGGTGCGGCAGCCGCGAGCTGCGCCCGGACGCTTCGATCACGACGTCCGCCGCCACCGCCTGCCCGGAGGCGGACTCCAGCACCCAGCCGCCGGCCGGCCCGGGACCGCGCCGCAGCCGCACCACGTGCTGCCCGGTCCGCAACTCCACGCCGGGCAGGGCGAGGAGTCGGCGCCGGGCCACGAGCTCCAGGAGCGGTCGCGAGGCGGAGTGGATGTCGTAGCCGTGGTCGCCCAGCGGCGACCAGCCGAACTCGCCCAGCCAGGGCAACCACCCGGTCGAGAGCCGGACCGCGCCGGCTGCGGTCAGCCCCTCGGTCAGCCCCGGCAGCAGGTGCTCGCCGGCCAGCAGGCCTCGGTGCAGGAACACGTGCGGCTGCGGCCCCTGCGGGACCCCGGACCGGACGGCGGCCTCGTCCGACAGCTCGTCCCGCTCCAGGACGGTGACCGCACAGCCCGCGCGATGCGCGGCCGCCGCGGCGAACAAGCCGGCCAGACTCGCGCCGACCACCGCGACCCGCGGCGTCCGTCCATCGGTTGCCTTCCGCTGCACCACCGTGCGCCCCCAATCCGCTGCCCTCGCAGCATCGCACGGATCCACCCGCGGGGGGCGCTGCCGTCCGTCGCGGGAGCCCGCGCTCCGTCGTCCGGCCGGGTCAGCGTCGCCGTCGCCGTCGCCGTCGCCAGCGCCGTCGCCGGCGCGCATCGGACCCTCGTCACTCCGGGCTCGGCCCGACCTCCGCCGGTCGTCCGACGTCCTGTCCCGCTCCGGGGGTCCAGTCGACGGCGGACAATCGGGCCAGCGCGCGGATGAGCGCGTGGACGCCGTCCCCGCCGCCTCCTTGAGCGCGCAGTGCGACGTACAGCTGATGGGCCAGGGCCAGGCCCGGCAGGCTGAGGTCCATCCGCCGGGCCTCGGCGAGGGTGATCTCCAGGTCCTTGATGAAGTGCGCGACCATGAACCCGGGCGCGTAGTCGCCGTGGAGCATCCGGGGGGCGTAGTTGGTCAGTGACCAGGATCCCGCTGCTCCTCCGCTGACCGACTCCAGCACGGTCTGCGGGTCCAGGCCTGCCTGGTGCGCGTAGAGGAGTGCCTCGCAGACCCCGATCAGGCCGGTGGCGATCAAGGTCTGGTTGACCATCTTGGTGTGCTGGCCACTGCCGGGTCCGCCCTGGTGGACGATGGTCGTCCCCATCAGGCCGAGTACCGGTCGCAGGCGATCCACGGTGTCGGCGTCCCCGCCGATCATGATCGAGAGGGTGCCGTTGCGGGCGCCGATGTCACCGCCGGAGACCGGCGCGTCCACGCTGTGCACGTCGCGCTGACGGGCGGAGGTGTAGATCTCACGGGCCAGCGAGGGGTCGCTGGTCGTCAGGTCCACCAGCACCGTGCCGGGGCGAGCCGCTGACAGGGCACCGTCGGTTCCGAGCACGACCTCACGCACGTCCGAGGGGTAGCCCACCATGGTGAAGACGATGTCGGACGTCGCGGCAACCGCCGCGGGGGTGTC
>DATDMG010000154.1:0-4085 GCA_036518955.1 Kineosporiaceae bacterium
GCCGACGCTGCGGGCGCTGGTCTATGCGCGGGCCACCCGGCCGTCGAGACGGGCGACGCAGTGCCCGCCGTGCGCTACCGGCCCGACCTCGACCTCCGCCCGCTCGCTCACTCGTCGATGTGCTCGAGCTCGATGCGGCGCACGTCGCCGCGGGGGTACGTCGCCATCCGTGCCTTCGCGGCAGCGGACGACTGCAGCTGCCACGGGACGCTGGTCACCATGACACCGGGCGAGAACAGCAGCCGGCCCTTGAGCCGCAGCGCGCTCTGGTTGTGCAGCAGGTGCTCCCACCAGTGCCCGACCACGTACTCGGGGATCAGCACCGTCACGATGTCGCGCGGGCTCGCCCGGCGGATGCCCTTGACGTAGTCGACGATCGGGTCGGTGATCTCGCGGAAGGGCGAGTCGAGCACCTTCAGCGGCACCGGGATGCCACGGCGGTCCCACTCCTCCTGCAGGGCCTTGGTCTCCACCGGGTCGACGTTGACGGTGACCGCCTCGAGGACCGACGGGCGCATGGCGCGGGCGAAGTTCACCGCCCGCAGCGTCGGCTTGTGGATCTTCGACACCAGCACGACCGCGTGCGACCGCGACGGAAGAGCCATGTCCTCGTCCTCGTCGACGCGCAGCTCGACCGCGACCCGCTCGTAGTGCCGCCGGATCCCGCGCATGAGGAACCACAGCAGCGCCATCGCGACGATGGCGATCCACGCACCGTGCGTGAACTTCGTGACCAGCACGATGACGAGCACGGTGCCGGTGGTCAGGAACGCGATGATGCTGATGACGCGGCGCCGGTGGACCAGGTGCCGGTCCTGGGTGGTCGGGTCGCGCAGCAGCCGGTTCCAGTGCCGTGTCATGCCGAGCTGGCTCAGCGTGAACGACACGAACACGCCGACGATGTAGAGCTGGATCAGCCGGGTCGAGTCGGCGTGGAACGTGTAGATCAGCAGGCCGGCGAAGGCGGCGAGCAGGATGATGCCGTTGCTGAAGACCAGCCGGTCGCCACGGTTGTGCATCTGGCGCGGCATGTAGCGGTCCTGGGCCAGGATCGAGGCGAGCACCGGGAACCCGTTGAAGGCGGTGTTCGCCGCGAGCACCAGGATCAGTCCGGTGGTCGCGGCGACCAGGTAGAAGGCCGGCGGGAAACCGTCGAACACGCCTTTCGCGATCTGGCCGATGATCGGGTCCTGGACGTAGGAGCCACCGACCGGCCGACCGTCGCGCAGCAGCTGGGTGGCCGGGTCCTCGGCGTACCGCACCTTCATCAGGTTGCCCAGCACGAGGATGCTCATCAGCATCGTCACCGCGACGCCGCCGAGCATGGCGAGCGTGTTCGCGGCGTTACGGCTCTTGGGCACCTTGAAGGCGGGCACACCGTTGCTGATCGCCTCGACCCCGGTGAGCGCGGCGCAGCCGGACGAGAAGGCCCGCAGCAGCAGGAAGCCCCAGCCGAGCCCGGTCAGGCCCTGCTCGAACCCGGGCTGCGGGGCCACCGAGAGCCCCGAACTCTCGGCGAGCGGCAGGTCACCCTGCGCGAAACGGACGAACCCGAACAGGCCCATCCCGACGATCGCCGCCATGAACGCGTAGGTGGGGATCGCGAAGGCCGTGCCGGACTCCCGCACCCCCCTCAGGTTCATGGTCATCAACAGCAGGACGACGGCGACCGCGGCCACCGCCTCGTGACCGCGCAGCGCCGGGATCGCCGACGCGGCGTACTGCGCCCCGGACGAGACGGAGACGGCGACCGTGAGGACGTAGTCCACGAGCAGCGCGCTCGCCACGGTGAGACCGGCCTTGGCCCCCAGGTTGGTGGTGGCCACCTCGTAGTCGCCGCCACCGGACGGGTAGGCGTGCACGTTCTGCCGGTACGAGGCCACCACGATGAGCATGACGAAGGCGACGCACACCCCGATCCAGGTCGAGAAGGCGAACGCCGCCGCCCCGGCGTACGCCAGTGTCAGGAAGATCTCATCCGGGGCGTAGGCGACGCTCGAGAGCGCGTCCGAGGCGAATACCGGCAACGCGATGCGCTTCGGCAGCAGCGTCTCGGACAGCCGCTCACTGTGCATGGGCCGCCCGACGAGCAGCCTCTTGATGGCGTCAGTGAACGCAGGCACGGAGGGAATCGTAGGCGCAGCTGCCAGGCGTGTACCGTCGCCTCGACACCGCAGCGGCAACCAGCGTCGGACATCGAGAGGGCTGGGACGGGGCACGTGCACTTTGTGATCATGGGTTGTGGCCGGACGGGCTCCACGCTGGCGCAGCTCGTCGAGGACCGGGGGCACACCGTCGCCGTGGTCGACCAGAACCCCGACGCCTTCCGCCGGCTGGGAACGCAGTTCGAGGGTCAGCGCGTCACCGGCCTCGGGTTCGACCGGGACACCCTGCTGGAGGCCGGGATCCAGGATGCCTACGCGTTCGCCGCGGTGAGCAGCGGGGACAATTCCAACATCCTGGCGGCCCGGGTCGCCCGGGAGACCTTCGGGGTGTCCAACGTGGTGGCGCGGATCTACGACCCGGGACGCGCGGAGGTGTACCAGCGCCTGGGCATACCGACCGTGGCGACCGTACGCTGGACGGCGGACCAGATGATCCGCCGGCTGCTGCCGGTGACCGGCGCGCCGGAGCACCGGGACGCCTCCGGCAGCGTCGTCCTCATCCAGCTCCGGGCACAGTTGGCCTGGGTCGGCCGGCGGGTCTCGGCGCTCGAGGAGGCTACCCGCGGGCGCGTGGCCTACCTCACCCGGCTCGGCGAGGGCATCATCCCCGGGCTCGACACCGTCTACCAGGAGGGCGACCTCGTGCACATCGTGGTCCGGGAGACCGACCTGCCGGCAGCCGAGGCCGCCCTTGCCGCCCCTCCCGCGGCGCGTGATCACTGATGCGCATCGTCATCGCCGGCGCGGGCAGTGTCGGGCGGTCGATCGCCCGGGAGTTGCTCGGGAACGGGCACGAGGTGCTCCTCGTCGACAAGGAGCCCTCCGCCATCCGGGTGGCAAGCGTGCCGGACGCCCAGTGGCTGCTGGCGGACGCCTGCGAGATCGCCTCGCTCGCGGAGGCCGGGCTCGCCGAGTGCGACGTCGTCGTCGCCGCCAGTGGGGACGACAAGGTCAACCTCGTCGTGTCGCTGCTGGCCAAGACCGAGTACGGCGTCCCGCGGACGGTGGCCCGGGTGAACAACCCGAAGAACGAGTGGATGTTCGACGAGGCCTGGGGCGTCGACGTCGCGGTGTCGACCCCGCGGCTGATGACGGCGCTCGTCGAGGAGGCCGTGTCCGTCGGCGACCTGGTGCGGATCTTCACGTTCCAGCAGAGCCACGCGAACATGGTCGAGCTCACCCTGCCGCCGAACTCGCCGGTCGCCGGCACCCTCGTCGGCGACATCGAGTGGCCGCCGGACACCGTGCTGGTGTGTATCATCCGCGCCGAGCGCCCGATCGCCCCGAGCCGGGACGACGTCTTGGAGGTCAACGACGAGCTGATGTTCATCACCGCCCCGGAGAGCGAGGACGGGCTCCAGCAGTTGCTCAGCCCCGCGCGGCGTCCGGCCTGATCCGCCACGCCCGATCCCGATGCGTCACCCCTCGGCGACACCGGTCTCCCGAGGGGCGGCCGGCTCGACGATCTCGCCCGTGGGTTCGGTGCCGGCAGCAGGGCGCGCCACCGGCACCCGCCGGATGATCAGCCAGGTGAGCAGGGCCACGACACCGAACAGTGGCAGCCCCAGCGGCACCGACGCGGCGCCCAGCCCGCCCACGTGGTTCTCCAGGTAGAGCGGGACCTGGAAGGCGAGCCGGACCAGGGACATCCCCACCCACAGCCAGGTCGCCTGCTGGTACACCCGCATCCGGGCGGGCACCGTGCGCCAGTGGAGCTGCTCGCCGAGCATCACCCCGAGCATCACCCCGACGAGCGGCCAGCGGACCAGCGACGAGATCGCGAAGGCCAGCCCCAACCCGATGTTCTTGACGATCGACATCAGGAAGAAGTTGATCGCCTGCCCCGTGACGTACGCGACACCGGCGCTGAGCAGCACCCCCAGCAACCCCGAGATGGCCGGCGAGAGCGGGAGCCGGGTG
>DATDMG010000155.1:0-84555 GCA_036518955.1 Kineosporiaceae bacterium
GCCGAGTACCTCGTCACGCTCGGCCGGCGGCAGGCGCTGTACCGCCTTGAGCAGGAGCTGGGCCGCTCGCTCGGTCATCGAACCCCCTCGCCCCGGTCGGCGATATCGCACGGGAGGAGGACTGATATCGCGATATCGGCAGCGTCCTCCGCTGCTGGCGGGGTGTCAAGGCCGGCTGTAGTCTGAGCTGGCCGCGACTGGCGTTCGGGTGGGCAACCACCAGGGAGCGGCGGAGTCGACACCCTCGGGTCGTTCGCCTGGGCATCGAGGGAACCGTGGGCCGGACCCACGGGCCGACCCTGCCACACGCCGGATCTCGAGGAGTCCACATGCTCGATCAGTCGCCCTCCGCCACGTCGTCCGTGGCCACCACCACGAGCCCACTCGCGGACGTCGACCCTGAGTTGGCCGCCGTCCTCGCCGGAGAGCTCGCCCGGCAGCGGAACACCCTGGAGATGATCGCCAGCGAGAACTTCGCGCCCCGGGCCGTCCTCGAGGCCCAGGGCAGCGTGCTCACCAACAAGTACGCCGAGGGCTACCCGGGCAAGCGCTACTACGGGGGCTGCGAGGAGGTCGACAAGGCCGAGACCCTGGCCCGGGAGCGGGCCAAGGCCCTCTACGGCGCCGGGTACGCGAACGTCCAGCCGCACTCGGGCGCTCAGGCCAACGCCGCGGCGATGCACGCGCTGATCCGCCCCGGCGACGGGATTCTCGGCCTCGAGCTGGCGCACGGTGGCCACCTCACCCACGGGATGAGGATCAACTTCTCCGGTCGGCTCTACGACGTGGCGTCCTACGGTGTCGACCCGCAGACGTTCCTGGTCGACCTGGACGTCGTCCGGGCGAGGGCCCTGGAGCACCGGCCAAAGATGATCATCGCCGGGTGGTCGGCCTACCCACGCCAGCTGGACTTCGCCGCGTTCCGCAGCATCGCCGACGAGGTCGGTGCCTACCTGATGGTCGACATGGCCCACTTCTCCGGGCTGGTTGCGGCAGGGCTGCACCCGAACCCGGTGCCGCACGCTCAGGTCACGACGTCCACCACGCACAAGACGCTCGCCGGCCCGCGCGGCGGCATGATCCTCGCCGCGGACGAGGAGAACGCCAAGAAGTTCCAGTCCGCGGTGTTTCCCGGCCAGCAGGGCGGGCCGTTGATGCACGTGATCGCCGCCAAGGCCGCCGCATTCAAGATCGCCGGGACGCCGGAATTCCGGGAGCGCCAGGAGCGCACCCTCCGCGGGGCGCGGATCCTCGCCGAGCGGCTGCTCGGGCCGGACGCCACCGCGGCGGGCGTGTCCGTGCTGACCGGCGGCACCGACGTCCACCTCGTGCTCGTCGACCTCCGTGCCTCGCAGTTCGACGGCCAGCAGGCCGAGGACCGACTGCACGACGTCGGGATCACCGTGAACCGCAACGCCGTCCCGTTCGACCCACGCCCGCCGATGGTCACCTCCGGCCTGCGTATCGGGACGCCGGCGCTGGCCTCCCGCGGCTTCGGCGACGAGCAGTTCGAGGAGGTCGCGGACGTCATCGCGCTCGCCCTGCAGCCGGGTGCGGACCTCGAGAAGTTGCGTGAGCGGGTGACGCGCCTCGCTGCTGACTTCCCGCTGTACCAGGGACTGGAGTCCTGGTGACCGCACGGATCCTCGACGGCAAGGCCACCGCCGCGGCCATCCGGAGCGAACTCGCCGAGCGTGTGGCGGCGCTGGGTGCCCGCGGGGTGACGCCCGGCCTGGGCACGGTCCTCGTCGGTGACGATCCGGGCAGCCAGGCCTACGTGGCGGGCAAGCACCGCGACTGCGCCGAGGTCGGCCTGGCGTCGATCCGGGTCGACCTGCCGGCCTCCGCGACCCAGGCCGAGGTGGACGCCGAGGTCCGCCGGCTCAACGACGACCCGGCGTGCACGGGGTACATCGTCCAGTTGCCGTTGCCGGCAGGTCTGGACGCCGACCGCGTGCTGGAGCTGATGGACCCGGCCAAGGACGCCGACGGCCTGCACCCGACGAACCTGGGGCGGCTGGTCCTCAACGTCAACGGCCCGATGGCGTCGCCGCTGCCGTGCACCCCGCGCGGAATCGTCGAGCTGCTGCTTCGCCACGACGTCGACCTGAAGGGCGCCGACGTCTGCGTGCTCGGCCGCGGGGTGACCGTGGGGCGCCCGCTGGGGCTGTTGCTCACCCGCCGCGCGGTCAACGCGACCGTCACGCTGTGCCACACCGGGACCCGCGACGTGTCCGCGCAGCTGCGCCGGGCGGACGTCGTGGTCGCGGCGGCGGGGGTTCCCGGGATCGTCACCGCGGATGTCGTCCGGCCTGGCGCGATCGTGCTGGACGTCGGCATCACCCGCGTCGTCGACCCGGCGACCGGCTCGACCCGGCTCGTCGGGGACGTCGCGCCGAGCGTTCGTGAGGTGGCCGGCTGGGTGGCGCCGATGCCCGGCGGGGTCGGTCCGATGACCCGCGCGATGCTGCTGGCGAATGTGGTGGAGGCGGCGGAGCGCGCGCTGGGCGCGGCCCCGCGCAGCTGACCGCGCCCGCTGCGCCGGGTCGGGCGGGGCGGCGCCGGCGGGTGCCCGGGAGCCGGGCAGGCGGGCCGCGGCACGTTCAGGAACGGGTCAGCCGGCTCAGCGCCAGCTCGGCGTACAGGGCGGCCCCGAGCGGCAGCACCCGGTCGTCGAAGGCGGCTCGCGGGGCGTGGTTGCTCGGGGCGTCCATCGTCTCGTACCCGTCCACCACGGCTCCGAGGAAGAGCATCGACCCCGGAACCTCGGCGATCACCCGGGAGAAGTCCTCTGAGCCGGTGACCGGGTTGCCGAGGGGCAGCGTGGCTCCGTCCCCGAAGAGTGCGTCCGCGACGTCCAGGGCGAACCGGGTCTCGGCCGGGTCGTTGACGGTGACCGGGTACTCCGCCGCGAAGCGGACCTCGACGCTGACGCCGTGGGCGGCGGCCACGCCCCGGCAGACCTGCTCCGCGGCCCGGGCGATGACGGCGCGGACAGCGGGGTCGAACGTGCGGACCGTCGCCTCGAAGGCAACCGTCTCGGGGATGATGTTGGGTCGCGTGCCGGCATGGAAGGTGCCGACGGTGAGCACGGCCGTGGCGAACGGGTCGAGCTGTCGCGTCATGGCCGTCTGCAGGGCGAGCACCATCTCGCAGGCGGCGGGCACCGGGTCCTGGGCGCCGTGGGGGGCCGACCCGTGGCCGCCCCGGCCACGTACGGTGACGAACAGCCCGTCACTCGCCGCCATGATCGGACCGGGTCTGCTGGCCACGACGCCACGTGAGGTGAGGTTGCTCAGCACGTGCAGCGCGAACGCGGCGTCCGGTCGGCGTCCGGCGGCGTCGAGGACACCCTCCGCGATCATGTGGCTGGCGCCGTCGTACCCCTCCTCGCCGGGCTGGAACATCAGGACGACGTCCCCGGCCACCCGATCCCGGTGGGCCGCGAGCAACTGGGCCGCACCGACCAGCATCGCGGTGTGCAGGTCGTGACCGCAGGCATGCATCACCCCGTCGACCTGGGACCGGAAGGGGAGGTCGACCTCCTCGTGCACCGGCAGGGCGTCCATGTCACCGCGGAGCAGCACGACCGGTGGCTCGCTGTGGACCGTCGGGGCACTGCCGCGCAGGACGGCGGTGACCGACGTGCTGCTCTTCCCGGTAGTGATCTCCAGCCCGAGTCCGTCGAGCTGGCCGAGCACGGCGTCCTGGGTGCGCGGCAGGTCCAGCCCGAGCTCGGGCTGCCGGTGCAGGCGGTGACGAAGCTGGGCCAGGTCACCGGCCAGTTCCTGGGCGTCGTGGAGCAGGGTTGTCACCTCCCTATCGTGAGGCAGGGCGGGGCTGGGCGGGACCGTTACCGGGACAGGGCAGGATGGGCTGCCGGTGCTGTGGGCCGGGGTGAGGGAGTGAGCGCGGTGTTGAGGGTGGCGACGGCGAACGTGAACGGGATCCGGGCAGCGCAGAAGCGGGGGATCGCGGCATGGCTGGCTGAGCGGCAGCCCGACGTCCTGTGCCTCCAGGAGGTGCGTGCGCCGGACGCCGTGCTGCTCGAGATCATGGGTGACGACTGGCACGGGGTCCACGAGGAGGCGTCGGCAAAGGGTCGGGCCGGAGTGGCGGTGCTCTCGCGAACGCCGCCTGTGGCGGTGCGCGTCGGTCTCGGCGACGCACCCGGGGCGGAGGAGTTCGCCGGCACCGGTCGGTGGGTGGAGGCGGATTTCGCGATCGACGGCGAGCCAGGTCTGCTCACGGTGGCGTCGGTGTACGTGCACAAGGGCGACGCCGGGACGGCGAAGCAGGAGGAGAAGTACCGGTTCCTGGCCGAGGTGCGGGCGCGGATGGTGCAACTCGCGGCGGGGGGCCGGCACCTCGTGGTGGGTGGGGACTTCAACATCGCGCACCGCGAGGTGGACCTGAAGAACTGGAAGGGCAACGTCGGCAACGCCGGGTTCCTGCCCGAGGAGCGGGCGTGGTTCGACCGCTTGCTGGGCGAGGACGGATTCGTCGACGTGCACCGGTCGTTGGTCGGCGAGGCGCCCGGCCCGTACACCTGGTGGTCATGGCGGGGGAAGGCATTTGATTCAGATGCGGGCTGGAGGATCGATTACCTGATCGCTGGGGGCTGGGTTGCCGATCGGGCGCTCAAGGCTGAGGTCGAGCGGGCTGGGTCGTATGCGCAGCGCTGGAGCGACCACGGCGCGGTTTCGGTGGAATTCGATATCTCGATCGCGACATCCCACGGGTAGCTCACCGGACAGGGCCCAGCAGGCTCCTGCCAGCACGCTGGTCGAGCGGCCATCTCCTCGGCGTCGGGTCTCCTGGCGCACGGCGCGAGAAGCGCGACGCCGGGCCGGCCCAGGCCTACCCCGGGCGGGGGCGGGAGATCCCTCCGATCCGGCCGGGCCGAAGGTTTACGCCCGGACCGGGAGCAAATGAGCGCCTCGCCGGCGGACACGAACGGGGCAGGTTCGGCTGCGAACCCCTACGTTCCTGCTGCGCGGCGGAATTGCTGTCGCCCTGTGGTCATGTCGGAATTCGGGCATGGAGCCACGCCCGAACGGCGGGTGCGGACATCCTAGAGTCGCCAGGGAACGCATGACGTGGACGGAGCTGGCTCGGAAGGAGGAGCGAATGTTCGGTCATCATCCGGATTTCGCGATGATATCGGGCGCCCGACGAGCGCTGACCTACGTGACCGAGCACGGTCGGGCAGCGGCGTTGGGGGTCTTGGCGCTGGCGGTTGTGGTGGCTGCCTGCGTGACACAGCCGGCCCAAGCCACCCAGCCCGCGGACGCCGCGGTGTGGAATCCAGGCCAGGTCACCTACCAGGTTGACGCGAGCGGTTGTCACACGATGCAGAAGGCTTCGATCGACACCGCCACACCCGAAATCGCCACCACAATTTCCGACGGCCTGGACGCCAAGAAGATCAAGGATGACTATGCGCCGGATTCCGGTGTGAAGGTGACCCAGGTCAGTGGCATCCAGAAGAATGGCACGCACATCGACCTGACGATCGATGGATGGTTGTCGAACTCCGAGTGTCAGCAATCGCCGAGCGGGCCGGCGCGGCAGGTGTCCCTGGATGCCGGCCCGGCTGCTCGCGCGTCGGGCCGGACCCACGTCGTGGGCACGGTCGACCTGACCCGTCCGGACAGGATCGCCCTGGTGGCCGGGAGTTCGTGGTTCAAGAGCGCCGTCAAGGTCGTGGTGGCTGCTGCGGCCTGGATCGCGGTCGCGGTGGTCACCCTCGGGGTCATCGGTGTCCTCGCCGCTGAGGGGGCGCCGGCCCTTGCCCTCGCCGCCCAGGCCGCCCTGGCGGGTTGCGTGGGGTTCGCCGTCGCCGATCTGCTCGTCGCGCGCCTGGCGTTCCCCGATGCGGTCGCGACGACCAAGGAGCGGATCGCCGTCGCGGTCCGGGGGTGCGTCAAGGGTGCTTGGGGGGGTTGGTCGGCGTACCGCGTCGGTCCCGGGCTCGCCGCAGTCGTGCGAAGGCGGCTGGCGACCGAGCAGGCCATCATCGGTCAGAGCGGCACGGATGCCGCGAACCAGAGCGGCACGGACCTGTCCGGCCTGGCCAGCATCGTCGATGGAGTGGCGGAGGGCGGCCTGCGGGCAGCCCAGTGAGGACGTGCGCGCCCCGGGCGGCTGATGGCGGGCGCTGTCGGGCCGCCCGCCCGGCCCGAAGGGGCCTGGCCTCGGGTCGGTACGCGCCAGGCCGACCCCGATGCGCGGCGCAGCCCGGTTCGACCTGCGTCGGCTCTATGGTCGAAGGGTGAGATTCGTCGTGGTGGGGGCGGGCGCCATCGGCGGGGTGGTCGGCGTCCGGCTGGGGCAGCACGGATTCGACGTCGTGCTGGTGGCCCGGGGCCGGCAGGCCGACGTGATCGCACGGCACGGGCTGACCCTTCGGACGCCGCACGAGACCGTCACCGTGACGTTGCCCGTCGTCACGTCGGTCAGTGACCTCGCCTGGGCGGCGGGCGACGTCGCCCTGGTCGCCGTCAAGAGCCAGGCGACCGTCGGCGTCCTCGGCGAGATCGCCGCGGTGGCTCCCCCCAGAACGCCGATCGTGTGCCTGCAGAACGGGGTGGAGAACGAGCGGTCCGCGCTCCGGTGCTTTCCCAACGTGTACGGCGTCCTGGTGCTCTGCCCGGCCGGTTACCTCGAGCCCGGCACCGTGGAGGCCTACGCGGTCCGGACCACGGGCATCCTCGACGTCGGTCGGTACCCTTTCGGCTCCGACGACGTGGCGCGGGAGGTCTCCGCCGCGTTCGCCGCTTCCGGGTTCGTCTCCCGGGTGCGGCAGGACATCATGCGCTGGAAGTGGAACAAGCTCATCGCCAGCCTGGGCAATGCCGTCGAGGCGTTGTGCGAACCCGGCCCGGGGGTCGCCAGGCTCACCCGGCAGGCCCGGAAGGAGGGGTGGACCGTGTTCGCGGCCGCGGGCGTCACCGCCGCGAGCCGCGCCGAGGACGCCGCCAACCGGGGCGATCTGCTCGAGCTGGGCGACATCGGGATCGTGCCGCGGGCGGGTGGGTCCACCTGGCAGAGCCTGGCCCGGGGTACCGGGGACGTCGAGACGGACTACCTCACCGGCGAGATCGTCCTGCTCGGTCGCCGTCATGGCGTCGCCACGCCGCTCAACGAGGTGCTCCAGCGCCTCGCCCGACGGATGGCTGTGGAGCGCCGGCCGCCGGGCACGTTCACCGAGGAGCAGGTCCTCGCCGAGCTGAAGCAGGCCTGGCGGCCCTGACCGCGCGCCCGTGGCGCCGGTCAGCCGACGTCGCCGGTGAACGCCCGGAACACCTCGCCGACCCCGGTCAGCGTCACCGGCCCACCGGTCGCGCCGATGAACGCCGACTGTCCTGGCGTCAGGTACACGTCGTGGCCGCCGCACTCCACCCGGACCCCGCCCGCCGTGCACAGCACGACCTGGGGACCCGCGACGTGCGGGTAGGCGGCGACCGGCGCCTGGTCGTGCAGCCAGACCCGGGACAACCGGAACTCGGCCACGCCAGGGGCCCACAGCACCTCGTTCGGGCTGACCCAGGTCTCCGGGATGTCCCGCTGCGGACGGGTCCCACCGTGCACGATGTTGAGCAGTTCCTCGACGGCGATGGTCTTGTGCGTGAGCCCCGCGCGCAGCACGTTGTCGGAGTTGCCGAGGATCTCGACCCCCAGCCCGGCCAGGTAGCAGTGCGGCGCTCCGGCGGGAACGAACAACGTCTCGCCGGGTTGGAGTTGCACCACGTCCAACAGGAAGGGCGCGGCCACCAGGGGGTCCTTGGGGTGCTGGACGGCGAGCCGGCTCGCCCACGTCAGCGCCCGGCGGTCCGCCGCCGGGATGCGGCCGGCCAGCTGCGGACCGGCCCCGGCCAGCAGCCGCCGGCTCGCCGCACCCACCTCGGTCGCCAGGTCGGCCCGGTCGTCCGCGGACCAGGTCACCAGCCGTTCGAAGGCGGCCTCGATCCGCTCCTCCTCGGAGTCGTCGCCGTCCAGCGTGGATGCGATCTCCGCCATCCGCGCGCCCCCGATCAGCGCGAGCAGGCGGCGTGCCTCGTCGGCCGAGCGGAACCCGCACATCGCGTCGATCGGCTCCAGCGCGTACAGCATCTCCGGCTTCGGGTACGGATCGACGTAGACGTGCTCGCCCGGCACGTCGGCCTCGCCGGCGAACGCCGACCGCGCCCGGGCACCGGTCGGGTGGACCTGCACGGACAGCGGCTGGGCGATCGCCAGGATCTTCAGCATGAACGGCAGCCGGGCTCCGAACCGGTCGTGAACCCTCGCCCCGAGGATGTCGAGGGGTCTGCTCGCGATCAGGTCGTCGAGGCCGGCGACGCCGATGCCGGGGCCGCCCTCGTCACCGGGAGGCGGCAGCAGCCGGGACGGCGAGCTGGGGTGGGCGCCCATCCACAGCTCGGCCTCCGGCAGGCCGCTGGGCGGCCGGCCCTGCAACCGGGCCAGGGTGGTGGTGGAGCCCCATTCGTAGTTGCGGATGGGGTTGTCCATCAGGGCGGGCCACGGGCCCGGCGCGGCCGCCGTCCGGTCACCGAGCGCGTCGGTGCTCATCTCTGGATGAATCGTCACCTGCTGTCTCTCCTCACGGCTCCCGTGTCCCGCCAGGGTCGCGGCTGGCCGTCCGTGGATGCCGCGCGGAAGGAGGCTGCGCCTGCCTGATTCCGGGAACAGTACCTTCCGACCAGGCCACCTGCAGGCCGGCCGGCCTGAGGTGGCCTCAGCGCATGATCTCCCACCGGACGCCGTCCGGGGTGTCGCGAACCTCGACCCCCACGGTGGCGAGCTCGTCGCGGATGAGGTCCGACGCGGCGTAGTCGCGCGCCGCCCGGGCTCGCCCGCGCAGCGCGAGGGCGAGCTCGACGTAGGGGCTGACGACGTCGCGGGGGTCGCGAGCGCCCTGCTCCGCCAGCTCCCCGAGCCGGACGATCATCGTACGGAGCGCCCGGTGCGCCCGGTCCGCGTCGTCGTTCTGATCGGTGTCGGCGCTCCACGCGACGATCGCCGTCTCCAGGTCGAGGATCGCGGTCACGCATCCGGACACGTCGCGCCCGGCCAGCGCGGCCTCGAACCGCTGGTGCGCGGCGCGGGTCTGCAGGCCCAGCGACGGCAGCTCGCGGCCGGCCGCCTCGCCGCCGGGCACCGCCGCCTCCACCGGGGTCACCGAGACGTCGGCGGCCGCGGAGACACCGCGTAGCAGCGCGTCGAGGGTCGCCAGCGGGAGCTCCTCCCCGGCCGGCAGGACCACCCGGAGGGAGCCTCGCCGGCGGATGCTCACCCGCCCGTTGCCGGCCACCTGAGCGGTGCGGGCGCTGACGTCGATGATGAGCGCGGTGTGCTCGTCGACCCCCAGGATGCCGATCTCGTCGGGCAGCTCGGCCTCCAGCCGGGCGAGCCGGGGTTCGCCCAGGTAGCAGTAGCGGGTGTCGTGGCTGGCTCCGCCCTCGGTGTTGTCGAAGTGCGGCACCACGGCCGCCCGGACGCCGGTGAGGCGGCCGAGGACGTCCAGGCCGGGGAGCCAGCGCGGATCCTCGCCGACCTTGTAGATCTCGTACACCGGGATGGCGTGGGTTCCGATCGTGCACGCCGCCGCCGACCCGACGACGAGCGTCCCCCCGCGCGCGACGACGTCGACCAGGCCGCCGGGCACCGCCGTCGAGGTCCAGTGCCGCAGCGCGTAGGACGGGCTGCCGGGACCGGCGAACGCCCAGGAGGCACGGGACAGCAGGGCCAGGGTGCCCTCGGCTTCGGCGACCGGGGCATCGGCGCGCCGCCACCGGGCCGCCTCGACCCGCGCACCGACCGACGCGGCGAAGTACCCCAGCGTCTTCTCCACGAGGTCGTCGGCGTTCAGCTGGAACCCGAACGGGGTGTCCAGCAGGACGGCGGGGCCGTCACCGGCGGTCGCCGCGAAGATCTGGCGGTGCACCTTGACCATGGTCGGGGCGGTCTCGCCCGACCCCATCACCACCAGAAGGCTCACCGGTCGGGCTCCTGCGACGGGTGGGGAGCAGCGGCACCCACCCGGCCTGCCAGGGCGAGCAGGTCGGCGGCCAGCCGCTGGGGATGCTGGGCATGCAGGTCGTGATCGGCGCCGGCGTACCAGCGCACCTCGGCGTCCGGCAGGGCGGCCAAAGCCTGCCGGACGGCGGCGCGGGCGACGACCTCCCGCTCGCCCTCGTCCGGCTGGGCCTGCGCGCCCAGGGCTGGGACCAGCACGGCAGGCACCGGGACCCGGGGGTAGAGGTCGGCCGGGTCGTCCTCGTACAGCGACCGGACGATCTCCCGGTGGCGGTCGCGGGACAGCCGCGCCCGCACCCCGCCGTCGGGCAGCTCGACCAGGTTGGCCAGGGTGCCGTCCACCCCGTCCGGCGGCCAGTCGGCGCGGACCTTCCGGATGATTGTCGCCAGATCCGCGTAGCGCAGGCCCTCGAACCGTGGCGGCGCGAGCGCCGACCAGCAGTCCTCGAAGGTGGCGAACCGGTCGTGCAACCGGATCCACCCGCCGTCGACCAGGGCCACCGCCGCGACGGCTGCCGGGTGGCGGGCCGCCAGCGACAGCACCACGTTGCCGCCCCAGGACTGCCCGGCCGCGACCGGTGCGCGCCCTCCCGTCAGGCCGAGGACGCCGATCAGCGCGGCGAGGTCGTCGGCGCAGGTGTCCGTGTCGTACCCGGCGTCCGGCGACTCGGACCGGCCGTGCCCGCGTAGGTCGACCGCGAAGGACTCGTGCCCGGCCCGGCTCAGCTCGGCGGCGACCCCGTCCCAGAGCCTGGCGTTCGACGACACTCCGTGCACCAGGAGGAAGGGCGGCGCCTGCGCATCGGAACCCACGGCCACCGCCGCCGTCCCGGTCGCCGGGTCGCGGGCCGGCGGTCGCAGGGCGGGCCGGTGGTGGACGGCGAGACGCGGACCACCCGGCCCGGCCTCGACCAGCTGGACGTCGCCGGGGCCCTCGCCGCCGGACGTGGGATTGACCAAGGACTGGGTCACCTGAAGGAGCCTACGATCGCCACCACCGCAGTGCCTGCCCGGGGCCGTCGACCGTCACGGGCCGGCCGCCGAGGGAGAACGGCCCAGGCGCCGGTAGGCGTCGTCGAGGGCGGTGGCGAGGCGGGCACCTCCGAGTGCCGGCGGCGCCCCGGGGAGCTGCCGGAGCAGGACGTCGACAGGCGCGTCGAGCGTCGGCGGCCGCCCGGGCAGGGGCACCGGGGAAACCCAGAACCGGTCGAGCAGTTCCTCGACGGGTGTGGTGGGCAGGTCGGCCAGCTCGGTTGCGCTGCTGACGGCGGTGGCACCGCCCGACCCGGTGGCACCGTTCGGGCCCGCGCCCACCCCGATCCCGGCCAGGAACTGTTCCCGGGAGCGCCCGCGCCACTGCAGGATCCGGAACGGGTCGTCGTCGAACATCTCCGCGAGCAGGTAGAACGCAGCCGCCAGGTGCTTGCACGGCAGGCCCCAGTCGGGGCAGGTGCAGCGCATCGACAGGTCGTCGAAGGACGCCGGGAAGAGCGACCCACCGGCCTGCGCCACCACCCCCTCCAACCCGGCCGGCAGTTCGCCGCCCAGCAACTGGGCGGCGAACAGCGCCTGCTCGGACATGGCGGATTCGACCCGTCGCCAGACCTCGTCGGGCAACACCTTGATCGTGATCCACACGTCGTAGGGCCTGGTCCGCGACCCCTGCACCTGCCCACGCACCGCGCCCGGCGTGAGGTCCAGGCTGAGGACCTGGCCCTTGCGGGCGTACGCCCTGCCCCGGGTCAGCCGGCCACCCGCTCCGAACGACTCCAGGACGGCGATGAACCGCTTCGACCACCAGCTCGAGCCGATCGCGCCGCGGGTGCTCCGGGCGGTGAGCCCGCCCTCGACCTGCAGCGGGCCGGCCGGCCAGGCGTCGAACGGGCTCGCCCCCGGGCGCGCCGACCGGTCGCCCTGCGGGCCGCGCACGGGCGTCACTCGGCCACCGCCGAGGCGTCCAGGCGGAGCAGATCGCGCAGCTGGTCGGTGGACAGCTCGGTGAGCCACCCCTCACCCGTGCCGACGATCCGTGCCGCCAGCCCCCGCTTGTCAGCGATCATGGCGGAGATCCTCTCCTCGAGCGTGCCCGCGCACACCAGCTTGCGCACCTGGACGGCACGGGTCTGGCCGATCCGGAACGCCCGGTCCGTGGCCTGGTCCTCCACCGCCGGGTTCCACCAGCGGTCGACGTGCAGTACATGGTTGGCGGCGGTCAGGTTCAGGCCGGTACCGCCCGCCTTGAGCGACAGCACGAACAGGGCGGGGCTGCCGGGTCCGCCCTCGGTGAACCTGGCCACCATGGCGTCGCGGTCCCGCTTGCCCACACCGCCGTGCAGGGAGAGCACCTCACGCCCGAACCGGGCGGACAGGTGTGCCCTGAGCATGCCCCCGAACTGCGCGAACTGGGTGAAGATCAGCGCCTTCTCGCCGGCGGCGAGCACCTCTTCGACGATCTCCTCCACGCGGGCGAGCTTGCCGGAGCGGCCCGCCAGTCGACTGCCGTCGCGCAGCAGTTGCGCCGGGTGGTTGCAGACCTGCTTGAGTTTGGTCATGGTCGCGAGCACCAGGCCGCGACGTTCCATGCCCTCGCTGGCGGCGATCCGGTCGAGCATGTCGTCGACGACCGCCCGGTAGAGGGCGGCCTGCTCCGCGGTGAGCGAGCAGAACACCTCCATCTCCAGCTTGTCCGGCAGGTCGCTGATGATCGACCGGTCCGTCTTCAGGCGTCGCAGCACGAAGGGCTGGGTGACGCCGCGCAACCGGGCGGCTGCCGCGTCGTCCCCGTGCCGCTCGATCGGGACGGCGTACCGCTCCCGGAACGCCGCGGCCCCCCCGAGCAGGCCAGGGTTGGCGAACTCCATGATCGACCACAGGTCCGCGAGCCGGTTCTCCACCGGGGTGCCGGTGACCGCGACCCGGTGCGCGGCGGGCAGGGACCTGACGGCCTGGGCCTGCCGGGTCGCCGCGTTCTTCACCGCCTGGGCCTCGTCGAGGACGACCCGACGCCAGCGCCACGCGCCCAGCGCGGCGGCGTCCCGGGCGGCGATCGCATACGTCGTCACGACCAGGTCGGACGCCGCGACGGCCGCCTCGAACGCCGTCCCCTTGGCCCGGTCGGAGCCGTGGTGGACGTGGACCCGCAGCCCCGGGGTGAATCGCCCGGCCTCCCGCTGCCAGTTGCCCACCAGCGACATCGGGCACACCAGCAGCGTGGGTGCGGCGGGCTCGCCCGGCGCGGTGGCATCGACGTCACGGGCGATCAGGGCCAGCAGTTGCACGGTCTTGCCCAGGCCCATGTCGTCGGCGAGGACGGCGCCGAGCCCCAGCCGGTCCAGGAACGCCAGCCACGCCAGGCCGCGCTCCTGGTAAGGACGCAGTCGTCCGGTGAACCCGGCGGGGGGAGGGACCGGTTCGACCCGCCGTTCGGCGTTCCCGGACAGCAGATCGCCGAGCCACCCCTCGGCCCGGACGGCCAGGACGGGCAGCCCGCCCGGGCCGGTCTCGCCCGCCCCCAGGGCGGCGAACAGCTCGCTCAGGGCCATCTGCCCGGCCAGTTCGGACCCGGGTCGGCCGCCACCTCGTCGCAGGATGGCCAGCGCCCGTTGCAGGCCTCGCGGGTCGACCTCCACCCACTGGCCGCGCACCCGGACCAGCGGCTGCTGCACCCGGGCGAGCGCGGTCAGTTCGTCGAGGGTCAGGCGCTGGTCGCCCAGCGCCACCTCCCAGCGGTAGTCCACGAGGGCGGCCTGACCGAGCGCGGCCGTTCCCGCGACGATCCCCGGTTGGGTGGGGCTGGCGGCGTTCAGCCGTACCCCGAGCCGGGCCGGGCGGCCCCACCAGCCCGGAAGTTCGACACCGAAACCGGCCGCGGACAGCGTCGCGGCGTCACTGGTGAGGAAGGCATGGGCGCCGGCCGTGTCGAGTTCGAGCGCGCTGGGGCGGGCGTCACGCAACGCCGTCCCGATGGCCGGGACGAGCCGCTGCGCCCGCCCCAGTTCGGCCAGCAGCGTCTGCCGCGGCGTGTCCACGTGACGGGCCAGCGCCGCCACCGCCTCCCCACCTCGCCACACGTCGTCCGCGGCGGCGACCAGGCTGGGCTCGCGGGTGGCCTGGAGGGCGAACTCCAGCCGCCAGCGGGTCGCGCCCTCGGGCCGGGCGGCGGCGCCCGGGGGCGCGGCCGGCTCCTGCTCCACGGCGGCCGGCTCGGGAGCGGGCACCACGACCAACGGCTCGACGATCTCGGGCGGCTCGACCAGCCGGAACCGGGCGCGCGCGGGCCGGTCGAGCGCGTCGCGCTGCCACTCGGCCAGGTCTGCGGCGAGCCGCAGGACCTCGTCCGGCCGCGCGTCGAAGGTGCCGTCGCCGCCGACGAGAGCCCGCAGCCAGGCGGCGGCCGCGGCGGCCGTGCCCTTCGAGGCGGTGTCCCGGGAGGCCGCGCCGCCGAACGGGGTCGCCAGGCCGGAGCCGACCCGAGGCTCCGCCTCGGTCAACCGGCGGCGCGCCGCGGCGTCGACCAGGGCGTCGAGCGCGGCGGCGACGGTACCCGCCGGCGCCGATCCCGCCGGGACCGCCCCGCGCGCCACCGGCGAGCGGGCCGGCTGGGACCAGGCCGCCGCGATCGACGGCGGCGCGGACGTCGCCAGCGCCCGCGCCCACGCCGCGTCGTCGCGGGTCATCAGCGGCCGCCAGCGAGCCTCCGGCCGGTCGGTGCCGGCCAGGACGACGGGCAGTACCCGCCCCCGCCCAGCCAGGTCGTCGGCGAACAGGGCCAGTTCGCGCAGGTGCCGCCACCCGGCACCCGTGACGGTGTCCGCCGAGGGCTCGGCGAGCAGCGCCGCGAGTGCGGCCCCCCCGGTCGCGAAGCACACGGCCGGGACCCGCCACCGCCCGGCGACCAGCGCCGCCTGCTTCCGCACCCGTTCGTCGGCATCGACCACGGCCGGCACCTCCGGTGACGCGCACGGGAGGCCGCCCTGCGTCGGCAGCGTCAGGACCGCCTCGGTGGCGACGGGCTCGCCCGCCGCGAGCGGGTCGAGACCCCTCCGGAGCGCGCCGGCATCGGCCGCATAGGGGTGCGGCGCTACCGCCGGACGGCGCCCGGGCCTGGGGGCAGCCCAGCTCGCGGCCTGTGCGTCCTCCGCCCAGGCGAGGAGCCCGCCCGTCGACCAGAGGCCGTGGATCACCAGTACCGGATCCGGTGGCCGGCCCCCGCCGTCGCTCGGCCGGCGTCCGACCGCCCCGCCCCTGCCGCCCACCCCGCGTCGTCACCTCGCTCGCTCTCCCGGCGAGGACCCTGCCGCCCGCCGTACGGATCGTCTGGAGCCTACGTCGCGGTACCGGCATCGTGCGGCCCGGTCGCGCAGGTGCCTGGCACCGTCCCGGTCGGTGCCGACGTACGGCGGGAGTTCGGGATCAGGATTCGGTACCGGCGTGCTCTGTGCCTTCGATTCGAGGAACAACCGATCGTCAGACGACCGAATTCCGTTGCCGGTGGGTTCTGCTTTCCGGCACGTGCCGTCGGGCTCCATGATGGGGCCACAGGCAACTACGCTGGGCGACTCCGCCTGGTTGATCTGAGCACGGATGCGGCTCTCATCTCACTCTCCGTGATTGCAGGCGGGGGGCCCGGGCCGCCAGAAGGTTTTCGCAACGTTTGCGTAGCTCGGTCGCGAGCCCCCGCGGGCAGGCTTTACAGTCATTGTCATGGCATTCACCCTCTGGCTCAGCGCCGAGGAAGAGCGGATCCTCGAAGGGATCATGCGGCTCGAAGGTGTCCGGTCGAAGGAGCAGGCCGTGATCAAGGCCATCCTCGACAAGGGCGACCGACTTGCGGCCGAACGGCACGCGCGGGAGACCCCCGCCGCGGGCGCCGTCACGCTTCCCGGCCAGTCGACCCCGCGGGGTTGACGGGCCCTTCCGCAACCACCCGCCGTGCCGCTCACCGCTGGCCTCCCGGGCGGCAGTCAGGATCGGAGCCGCGATCGGCACTCGAACGGCTGACGGCCCTCGAGCGACAGCGTCGAGATCACCGGTCCTGGGGCGGACCGCTCCAGGACCGGTGATCAGGCCGGGGGCGCACCCGCCGGGTGACGCGCGGGGTCAGGTCTGGGCGACCGTACGGATCCGGTCCAGCACGACGCTGCTCACCTGCACGGGCCGGGTCTCCGGCAGCCAGTGACCGGCGTCCAGCTCGACGAACCGGTAGGGCGCGCTGACCGCGTCCCGGGTGAGCTCGGCTCCGACCCGACCGAGGGCGGGGTCATGGCGCCCCCAGACGAACGTCGTCGGTACCCGAACGGTCGGGAAGTGCTCCCGCCTCGCGAACCGCAGGGCACGGTACCAGGCCACGGCGCCGGCGAGGGCGCCGGGCTCGTGCAGGCGGGCGAGGACCCGCTCGACCTCCGGCGCGGGCATCCCGCTGCGGGCCAGGAACCCACCCAGCAGGTGCGGGAGCAGCAGCTCCGGCACCCGCGGCAGCTGGAGCGCGACCAGGTACCAGCTGCGCAGCGCCTGTGAACCGGACCGCACGGCCCGGGCGAACGCCTCGGGATGCGGCGTCGACAGCACGGTGAGGGTGTGCACCCGGTCCGGGTGCTGCCCGGCAAGGGCCCAGGCGATCGTGCCACCCCAGTCGTGCCCGACGACATGGGCCCGGCGCACCTGGGCGGCGTCCAGCAGGGCCAGGACGTCGGCGACGATCTCCGAGGCGCGGTAGGCCTGCACCGCGGCCGGTCGGGCTCCGGGGGAGTAGCCGCGCTGGTCCGGGGCCAGGGTCCGCAGCCCGACGTCGTGCAAGGCGGGGACGACGGCGTCCCAGCAGCTGGCGTCCTGCGGGAACCCGTGCAGGAGCACCACGGCCTCGCCGTCGCCCGGCCCGCCGTCCCGGACGTCGAAGGTCAGCTCGTCCCGCACGAAGCGACTCAGGCGTCCCACCCGGCCATCGTAGGCACGCGCCCGTCGGCGCGGGGTGGCAGGCACCCCACGCCGTTCAGCCGACCCGGGCCCCCGGCGCCGAGGGGGTCGCCCGGAGGAACGCCGGAGCTCGGAACCCCGTTCGCCCGAACGCGGCCGTGACCTCGGCCGCGACGTGGGCCGTCGCACCGGTCTCGACCAGCGCGACAGCGGAACCGCCGAACCCGCCGCCGGTCATCCGGGCACCCAGCGCACCGGCGGTCAGGGCGGCCTGGCAGGCCACGTCCAGCTCCGCGCAGGAGACCTCGTAGTCGTCGTGCAGGGACCGGTGCGAGGCGTCCAGCAGGAGACCGATCTCGCGGAGCCGGCCGGCGTCCAGCAGGTCGCGGACCTGGTCGACCCGCGCGATCTCGGTCACCACGTGCCGGACCCGGCGCCGCAGCTCCTCGTCCGGGAGCCGGGCCAGAGCGGGCTCCAGCTCGGCCGGCGGCAGGTCGCCCAGCGACGAAAGCCCGAGCAGTCCGCAGGCCTCGAGGCAGGCCTGCCGCCGGCTGCCGTACTGCCCGTCGACCAGGGCGTGCTGGGCGCGGGTGTCGATCACCAGGAGCTCGAGGCCTTCGGCGGTGAGATCGAGCGGCAGGTGCCGGACGGTGAAGTCCCGGCAGTCCAGGAGCAGCGCGTGGCCGGCGCGGCAGCGCAGCGCGGCCGCCTGGTCCATCCCCCCGGTCGGCGCCCCGGCGATCTCGTTCTCGGCCTCGACGCACACCGCGGCGAGGCGGGCCCGGCCGGCGTCGTCCGCCGCCAGGCCGAGACCCAGGGTGTCGTCGAGCGCGAGAGCGACCGCGCATTCCAGGGCCGCGGACGACGACAGCCCCGAACCGACCGGGACGGAGCTGAGGATCTCCACGTCGAAGCCGGTCACGGCGGCGCCGGCGGACGTGCCGCCGAGGGCGCGAGCCAGGGCCCACGGCACCCCCGCCACGTAACCCGCCCAGCCCTTGACCTGGCCGGGCGCGACGTCGTCCAGGCTGCCGCTCCACCAGGTGTCGTCGCCGGTCCCGGTGGGCTGATGCAGGTGCGGCGAGTGTGCCCGGACGGTGCGGTCGTCGCGCCGGGCCAGTGCCACGTAGGTGCGGTGCGGCAGGGCCAGCGGGAGGCAGGACCCCGCGTTGTAGTCGACGTGCTCCCCGATCAGGTTGACCCGCCCGGGTGCGGCCCAGACGCCGTCGGGATGCCGGCCGAACGCCTCGTCGAAGGCTCGGGTGACCTGCGCCACCGCCGCGGAGTCCGGCAGCTGGGGGTACCAGGAGGTCATCGGCCGCCGACCTCTCGCAGCCGGGCGGCGATCCGTTCCGGGGTCGCGTCGTTGACCCACGCGCCGACCCCGGACTCCGACCCGGCCAGGTACTTGAGCCGGCCGGGCGCCCGCATCACCGAGAAGAGTTGCAGGTGCAGGCGGCCCAGGTCGCGGCCCTCGCCGACCGGCGCCTGGTGCCAGCCGGCGATGTACGGCAGCGCCGCCACCCCCTCGAAGTAGCGGTCGGCGCGCCGCAGCAGGTCGAGGTAGACGTCGGCGAGTTCGGCGCGTTCGGCATCGGTGAGTGCGGGGATGTCCGGGACGTCGCGGTGCGGCGCCAGGTGCACCTCGACCGGCCAGCGCGCCGCGGCCGGCACGTACGCCGTCCAGTGCTCGCCGGCCAGCACGACCCGGGTGCCGGCGCGGCGCTCGGCCTCCAGCACGTCGCCCAGGAGGTTGCCACCCGTGCTCGCCCGGTGCGCGGCGGCCTGCCGTAGCAGCGCGGCGCCGCGCGGCGTGACGAAGGGATAGGCGTAGATCTGCCCGTGCGGGTGGTGCAGCGTGACGCCGATCTCCGGGCCACGGTTCTCGAAGCAGAAGACCTGCCGGACGCCGTCGAGCCGGGACAGCTCGGCGGTCCGGTCCGCCCAGGCCTCGATCACGGTGCGTACCCGCTGCGGCGACAGCGAGGCGAACGACGTGTCGTGGTCGGACGTGAAGCAGACCACCTCGCAGCGCCCGCGGCCCGGCAGCCGCGGGAACAACGGCTCACCGTCGATCGGGCCCGGCAGGCCCTCGGCGTCCTGGCTGAGCGAGGGGAACCGGTTCTCGAAGACGACGACGTCGTAGTCCGCTGCGGGGATCTCGGACGGGACCGTTCCCCGGCCCGTCGGGCACAGCGGGCACTCGTCGGCCGGCGGGAGGAACGTGCGGTCGTTCCGGTGCGCCGCGATGGTCACCCACTCCCCGGTCAGGACGTCGTACCGAAGCTGCGAGCCGGCTCCTGCCGCCGGGGGGAGCGGTCGGGTGTCGGGGGTCGCCCGGCTCGCGGTGCCGTCGACCCAGGGAGAGCGGTCGTCGAAGTAGATCAGCTCGCGCCCGTCCGCCATCCGGTCGCTGGTCCGGCGCACTTCGCCGCCGGCGAGGGTCATGGTCACCGGAGGGCCTCCCGTTCGGGGTCTGATAGGTCGACGTAATGGTCGTGCTCGCCGTGCTCGTCCCCCGGATCGGTGTGGTCCCCGGGCGGGTCGGCGACGCCGCTCGGGGCGAGCCGCGGGGCGATCACGAGCCGGCGCACCCGGGACTCCAGCAACCGCTGGGCTTCCGGATCCAGCGCGTCGTCCGTGACGACGATATCCACGTCGTCGAGCCGCGCCATGGAACTGAGCCCCACCACGCCCCATTTCGTGCTGTCGGTCGTGACGACGATCTGGCGGGCCGACGCGATCAGCGCCCGGTTCGTCTCGGCCTCCTCCAGATTGGGTGAGGTCAGCCCGGCCCGTTCGTCGATCCCGTGGACGCCGAGGAAGAGCCAGTCGACGTGCAGCGAGCGCAGCGCAGCCACCGCGACCGGGCCGACCAGCGCGTCGGACGGCGTCCGGACGCCCCCGGTGAGGACGACGGTGAGGTCCTCGCGGGCGCTGGAGTGCAGCAGGTCCGCGGCCGGGATCGAATTCGTGACCACCGTGAGGTGGGGGACGGAGCGCAGCTGGCGTGCCACCGCGAAGGTCGTGGTCCCGGCCGAGATCGCCACGCAGTCCCCCGGATGGACGAGGGCGGCCGCCGCCGATGCGATGGACTCCTTCTCCACCGTCTGGAGGGCCGACTTGACGGCGAAGCCGGGCTCGTCGGCGCTGCGATCGGACACCGCGGTGGCGCCGCCGTGGACCCGGGCGACCAGGCCTTTGCGGGCCAGGATCGCGATGTCTCGGCGGATGGTCATGTCGGAGACCCCGAGCAGGTCGACCAGATCGCTCACCCGGACCCCGCCGGTGAGCTGCACTTCTTCGAGAATGCGCTCCTGACGCTGCCGGGCGAGCATCAGCGCCGCACCCGTGAGTCGCTCCCCCTCATGGTGGGAGAGAGTGCCCGATCTGTACGGGACAGTCAACAATTTCGAACAACATCGATGCCGACGCACCGTGGCCGGACAAGGACTCGGATCGGTTACGACCGGCGCGGAGCCCTTGACGTCTTCGTCGGTGGCTCCAATGATGTGCCGCATTCTGAGTGTTCGTGTTTGCTTGTGTTCGACTTGACCACTGACGAAGGAGTCTCGATCATGGCCCGTCCACGGACCGAAGCGGAGTACCTGGCCCGCCTGACGCCCCCCTCGGCGTCCGCCACCGCGCTCGGCCGCCGCTCCATGCTCAAGGGTGCCCTGGGTGCCGGCGCCGCACTGGCCATCCCGGGGGCGCTCGCGGCGTGCGGTTCCAGCTCCAGCGGCTCCAGCGGCTCCAGCAGCAGCTCCGCCGCCGGTTCGTCGGCCGCGGGTGGCGTCAGCGGCACCCTGAAGGTCGGCTCGAACTACTCCGACCCGCAGCCGAAGGCGGCCATGGCCGCCGAGGTCGACGCCTTCAAGAAGGCCAACGGCGGTGTCACGGTCAACATCAACACGGTCGACCACAACACCTTCCAGGAGAACATCAACAACTACCTGCAGGGCAAGCCGGACGACGTGTTCACCTGGTTCGCCGGCTACCGGATGCGGTTCTTCGCCGCGCAGGGCCTGGTCGCCGACCTCAGCGACGTCTGGGGGAAGCTCACCGGCTTCAGCGACGCCTTCAAGAAGGCCTCCACAGGGGACGACGGCAAGCAGTACTTCGTGCCGATCTACAACTACCCGTGGGCGCTCTTCTACCGTCCGTCGCTGTGGAAGGAGAAGGGCTACACCGTCCCCAAGACGCTCGATCAGTTGAAGACGCTGGCCGCGCAGATGAAGAAGGACGGCCTGGCGCCGATCGCCTTCGCTGACAAGGACGGCTGGCCGGCGATGGGGACGTTCGACATCCTCAACATGCGGATCAACGGCTACCAGTTCCACGTCGACCTGATGGCCGGCAAGAAGACCTGGAACGGCCCCGAGGTCAAGAAGGTCTTCGACGTCTGGACCGAGTTGCTGCCGCTGCACCAGCCCGACTCGCTCGGCCGCACCTGGCAGGAGGCGGCGCAGAGCCTGCAGCAGAAGAAGTCCGGCATGTACCTGCTCGGCTCGTTCGTCGCCCAGCAGGTGGACAACGGCAAGGACCTGGACTTCTTCGCGTTCCCGGAGATCGACCCGGCTGTCGGCATGGACGCCATCGACGCCCCGATCGACGGCTTCATGATGGCCAAGAAGCCGTCGAACGAGGCCGCGGCCAAGGCACTGCTCGCCTTCCTGGGGAGCAAGGACGCGGGCGCGATCTGGGCGAAGTCCGACCCGTCGAACGTGCTCGCCAACAGCGAGGCCGACACCACGACCTACACCGACCTGCAGAAGAAGTCGGCCGAGATCATCTCGCAGTCGAAGAGCATCGCGCAGTTCCTCGACCGCGACACCCGGCCCGACTTCGCCTCCACCGTGATGATCCCGCAACTCCAGGCGTTCATCAAGGACCCGAAGGGCATCTCCGGCATCCTCGACAGCATCGAGAGCCAGAAGAAGTCGATCTTCACGTCGTGATGTCGGGAACCGGGGCCGCCGTCCCGCACCAGAGCCGGTGCGGGACCGCGGGAGGGGAGTAAGGACATGGCAGCAACCGAGCCGCCCGTCGCCCCCGCGATCCCTGTGGCGCCCGCGACCAGGGAGGGTGTCACGTCCCTCTCCGGCCGCGGGCGCCGCCGTGTGATGCGGCTGGGCCTGCGCGACCGCGTCACGGTCGTGCTGATGGTGACGATTCCGCTCGCGCTCGTCGTCGGGCTGGTGTGGCTGCCGGCCGTCGCCAGCGTGCTGTTGTCGTTCACCCGCTGGAACGGGATCGGCGGGCTGGACACCATCGAGTGGATCGGGACCACCAACTACCTCAACGTCTTCACGAACTACCCGCCGTTCACTCCGGCGATGGAGCACAATGTGCTCTGGCTGGCTGTGCTGTTCATCGTGGCGACGCCGCTCGGCATGTTCCTCGCCGTCCTGCTGGACAAGGAGATCAAGGGCAGCCGGTTCTACCAGACTGCGTTCTTCCTGCCGCTGGTGCTCTCGCTGGCGCTGATCGGCTTCATCTGGCAGCTCTTCTACTCACGCGATCAGGGCCTGATCAACCAGCTTCTCGGCACCAAGGTCGACTGGTACGGCGACTCGTCGATCAACATCTGGGCAGTGATGGTCGCGGCCACCTGGCGGCACGTCGGGTACATCATGCTGCTGTACCTGGCCGGCCTGAAGGGGGTCGATCCCTCCCTGCGGGAGGCCGCCCAGGTGGACGGCGCCACCGAGGTGACCACGTTCTTCCGGATCGTCTTCCCGGTACTGCGCCCGATCAACATCATCGTGCTGGTGATCACGGTGATCGAGTCGCTCCGGGCCTTCGACCTCGTCTGGATCGTCAACAAGGGCCGCAACGGCCTCGAACTCATCTCGGCGCTGGTCACCCAGAACGTGGTCGGTGAAGCGAGCCGGATCGGCTTCGGTTCCGCGCTGGCGACGATCATGTTGGTGATCTCGCTGGTGTTCATCTCGATCTACCTGTTCGTCGTCATGCGCGAGGAGGAGCGATGACCACCACGGTGCTGTCCGGCCGGGCGGCGCCGGCGTCGGGGCCGGCTGCTGCCCGGGGCCGGTCCCGGCTCACCCCGCAGCGCGTCGTCCTGCACGCCTTTCTCCTCGTGATGGCGCTCGCCTGGCTGTTCCCGGTGGTGTGGGCGGTGGCGAACTCCTTCCGGGACTACCAGTACACGTCGCGGCACGGGTACGTCTCGCTCGGAGGCTGGACCTTTCAGAACTACCTCCACGCCTGGCAGCAGGCGGACTTCACCAAGCACTTCCTGAACTCGGTCTACGTCACCGTTCCGACGGTGCTGGCGACCTTGTTCCTCGCGTCGTGCGTGGCGTTCGTGCTGGCCCGGTTCAGCTTCAGGTTCAACCTCGCCATGCTGGGCCTGTTCACCGCGGCGAACCTGCTGCCGCAGCAGTCCCTCCTGATCCCGCTGTTCCGGCTCTACCGGGCGATCCCGCTGCCGCTGTGGATGAGCGACTCCGGTGAGCTGCTGGACAGCTACTGGGGTCTGATCCTGGTCAACACCGCGTTCCAGACCGGGTTCTGCACCTTCGTGCTGTCGAACTACATGAAGACGCTGCCGCGGGAGCTCTACGAGGCGGCGATGGTCGACGGCGCGAGCATCTGGCGGCAGTACTGGCAGCTCACCATGCCGCTGTGCCGCCCGGCGCTGGCCGCCCTCGCCACCCTCGAGGTGACCTGGGTCTACAGCGAATTCTTCTGGGCGACGGTGCTCGTCCAGAGCGGGGCCAAGTTCCCCGTCACCAGCTCGCTGAACAACCTGCGTGGGCTGTTCTTCACCGACCTCAACCTGGTGGCCGCCGGTTCGGTCGTGGTGGCGATCCCCACGCTGCTCATCTTCTTCGCCCTGCAACGGCACTTCGTCGCGGGCCTGACGCTCGGAGCCAACAAGGGATGAGTCTCCACCTGCTGCGGGCCGGCGGCGTCGGCGTCCTCGTCGATGCCACCGGTCCGCAGCATCCGCGCGTCCTGCACTGGGGTGCCGACCCCGGCGACCTGACCGGCGACGAACTCGAGGCGCTCGCCGCCGCGCTCGTGCCGGGCCTGCCCTTCGCCGGGCTGGACGAGCGCTGGCCGCTGACCCTGCTCCCCGGCGAGCCGGACGGCTGGTCCGGCGGCCCCGGCCTGACCGGGCACCGGGAGGGGACGTCGGTGTTCCCCCGGCTCGCGCTGACCGCGCCCGCCGCCGTCCGGGCGGAGGACGGCGCCCAGGTCCTGGTCGCCGAGGCCGCCGACCCCGATGCCGGCGTCGCCACCGCGAGCGAACTCCGGCTGGAACCCTCCGGCCTGGTCAGGCTGCGGCACACGGTGACCAACACCGGTCCGGGCCTGTACACCCTCGGCGGGCTCTCCGTCGTCCTGCCGGTGCCGGCCGAGGCGCGGGAGCTGCTCGACCTGACCGGACGGTGGTGCCGCGAGCGGAGCCCGCAGCGGCGCCCCTTCGATCACGGCACCCACGCCCGGGAGTCCCGGCGCGGGCGGACCGGCCACGACGCGACCCTCCTGCTCGTCGCCGGCTCGCCGGGCTTCTCCTTCCGGCACGGCGAGGTCTGGGGCGTGCACGTCGCCTGGAGCGGCAACCACCGGCACGTCGCGGAGCGGTTCCCCGAGGGCGCGGGGTCCGGCGCGGGCGGCGTCCTGGGGGGCGGTGAGCTGCTGCTGCCCGGTGAGGTGCGGCTGCACCCCGGGGAGTCGTACACCACTCCGTGGGTGGTGTTCACCTGGTCGGCCGAGGGGCTGGACGGCGCCAGCGTCCGGGTGCACCGCTGGCTGCGGGCGCGCCCGAACCACCCGCGCCGCCCGCGACCCCTGGTCCTGAACACCTGGGAGGCGGTGTACTTCGACCACGACCTGCAGGCGCTGACCCGGCTGGCCGAGCAGGCCGCCCGGATCGGCGTCGAGCGGTTCGTGCTGGACGACGGCTGGTTCGGATCCCGGCGCGGCGACTCCTCCGGGCTGGGGGACTGGTACGTCTCCGCCGACGTCTGGCCGGAGGGCCTGCGGCCGCTGGCCGATCGCGTGCGCGCGCTCGGGATGGAGTTCGGGCTCTGGGTGGAGCCGGAGATGGTCAACCCGGATTCGGACCTCGCCCGCGCCCATCCCGACTGGCTGCTCGCCCCACCGCCGCGACCCGGCGCGGGCGTCGACCTCGCCCGGCTGCCCCGGGCCTGGCGGCGGCAGGCGGTCCTGGACGTCGCCCAGCCCGGCGCGCGGGATTACCTGCTGGAGCGGTTGTCGGCGCTGGTCGAGGAGATCGGCATCGCCTACCTCAAGTGGGACCACAATCGCGACCTGCACGAGTCGCTGCACACCGGCTCGGACGCCGTCCCGCGGCCGGGAGTGCACGGCCAGACCCTCGCGGTCTACGGGCTGCTTGACGACCTGCGGGCCCGGCACCCGGGGTTGGAGATCGAGTCCTGCTCGTCCGGAGGGGCTCGCGTCGACCTCGGGATCCTCGAGCGGACCGATCGGGTCTGGGCCTCGGACTGCAACGACGCGCTGGAGCGTCAGCCGATCCAGCGGTGGACCGGGCTGCTGCTCCCGCCGGAGCTGGTCGGCAGCCACATCGGCCCGCCCACCGCGCACACCACGCACCGCACGCTCGGCCTGCCCTTCCGCGCCCTCACGGCGCTGTTCGGGCACGCCGGCCTGGAGTGGGACATCACCACCTGCAGTGCTGCGGAGATCGACGCGTTGCGGGCCTGGAGCGCGCTCTACCGGGAGCTGCGCCCGCTGCTCCACCGTGGTGACGTCGTCCGCGCGGAGCACGCCGATCCCGGGGCCTGGCTGCACGGCGTGGTGGCCCCGGACCGGTCCGAGGCGGTCTTCGGCTACGTCCGGCTCACCAGCTCGCCGGAGGCGCACCCCGGGCGGCTCCGACTGCCCGGGCTCGACGCGGCCCGGCGCTACCAGGTCAGACGCCGCCGCGAGGTGGGCCCGGAGCTGGCCGCCGGCGCGCCGCCACCCTGGTGGGAGGAGGGGCGGACGACGGCGACCGGCGCGGTGCTGGAACACGTCGGCGTCGCCGCGCCACCGCTCGTCCCGGAGCAGGGGGTGCTGTTGCACGTCGTCGCCTGCCCAGAGCCGCCGCCCGCGGGGGCCGGGCGGACGGACGGGCCCTGAGCCAGTACTTCGCGGGTACTGAGTCAGTACTTCGCGGGTACTGGGTCAGTACTTCGCGAAGTACCGGGCGAGGCGGCCTCCGGTGCGGGTGATCGGGCACATCACGTCGTAGTCCACCGGGTTCGAGGGCGCGCTCGACCAGTACTGGGCGAGCAGCACCGGGCTGCCCTGCACTCCGGGCCGGTAGCAGCCGGCGAGGGCGTCGGCCGCCGTCCGCCGGCCGACCGTGCGCCACTCGGGCCGTCCGAGCCGGATCCCCCCGGCGATCTGGATCCAGTGGGACGGCGTGGTGTAGATCCCGGTGAGCAGGCCGGCATGCGCGAATCCGGCGAGGAGCCCGCGAATGACCGGCAGATTGCGGTCGGCCGGCCGGTCCGGCCACGGCCTGCCGGGTTTCTGCTCGATGTCGATCCATACCATCGGGGCCGTCAGCCCCGCCCTCCTCCGGGCCGCCACCCAGTAGGCCGCCTGCTGCCAACCGACATTCATCAGCCGGCCGGTGACCGTCGTCGTCCGGTACGGGCCCCGGCCGCCCTGGGTCGCGTACTCGGCATTCGTCGGGTACGTCGGCAAGACGTACGCGGCGACGTACACCTGGTGCGACCTCGCCCAGGCCACCTGGGTCGCCAGGCAGGGATTGGTGGTGAAGGCCGAGCCCCTGCTCAGCCCGAGGAGAAGGAACGACGTCCGACCGCGCGGCATCGGGTTGCCGAACCCACCCTGCGTGGTCGAGCACTGCGGCCAGGAGACGTCGTAGCCGGGCACCATGCCTGCCGGCGGCGGTCCCGGGTCCGGGGGGGTCGGTGCGGGGGTCGTCACCGCCGCCGGTGCGCCGGCCGGGGTGACGGCCGTGGCGGGGGTACCGGGGAGGGCGGCAAGGGCGCCGGTCGCGGCGAGGAGAGCACTCAGCGTGAGCATGGACGCCACGGTGCGGGGGGAGGAGATCCGCGTTCCGCCCGGCCGCCGGCGGGCGCTGTCCGCCCCCGTGCAGACCCCCATTCGGTGCTCCCTCCCGCCGCCGGGTGGCGACCGGCACGATCATCCCATCGGGAGGGTCGGGACCGGGTCAGGCGAACGGCCGGGGTCTCACGGCCGCTGGGGTGAACGTGGGATGCGGGTGAGGCGGCAGCGGCATGGCGGGGTACCTGCCAGAATGGCGCCATGTCCTCCGCGTCGGTTCCGGCCTCAACGGGTAGGCCCAGGCTCTTCTCCGGGATGCAGCCCACGGCCGACTCGCTCCACCTCGGCAACTACCTCGGGGCGCTGGTCAACTGGGTGGACCTACAGGCCTCGTACGACGCGGTCTACTGCGTGGTGGACCAGCATGCGATCACGGTTCACCACGATCCCGTCACTCTGCGTCACAGATCGCGGGTGACCGCGGCGCAGTTCCTGGCCGCCGGGCTCGATCCGAACCGCTCGATCCTCTTCGTGCAGAGCCATGTCCCGGAGCATGCGCAGCTCGCCTGGGTGCTGATGTGCCTCACCGGGTTCGGCGAGGCGTCGCGGATGACCCAGTTCAAGGACAAGTCGCAGCGCGACGGTGGCGAGGGGACCTCGGTCGGGCTGTTCACGTACCCGGTGCTGCAGGCCGCGGACATCCTGCTCTATGACGCCGACCGGGTGCCGGTCGGCGAGGACCAGCGCCAGCACCTGGAGCTCACCCGCGACCTCGCCCAGCGGTTCAACGCCCGGTTCGGCCGGACGTTCGTGGTGCCGCAGCCGCACATCGTCAGAGCCACCGCCAAGATCCTCGACCTGCAGAACCCGGACAAGAAGATGAGCAAGAGCCTGGGCGGCTCCGGCTGCCTCGACCTGCTCGACGACCCGAAGGTGTCGGTGAAACGGATCCGGTCCGCGGTCACCGACACCGGGCGCGACGTGCGGTACGACCCGGACGAGAAACCCGGCGTCTCGAATCTGTTGACGATTTTGTCGGTGCTCTCGGGCACCGGCATACCGTCTCTGGAGGAGCGATTCACGGGTGCCGGGTACGGTGATCTCAAGAAAGAGGTCGCCGAGGCGTTCGTCGGGTTCGTCGAGCCGTTCCAGGACAGGGTGGGTGCGCTGATGCGGGACACGTCGTCCCTCGACGACATCCTGGCGGACGGCGCCCGACGAGCCCGGGGCATGGCCGGCGTCCGCCTCGCTGAGGTGTACGACAAGATCGGCTTCCTCCCCGGGGGCGCGGTCAGGTGATCGGGTCATCCTGGGGGCGGCGCGCCGCCCCACGGGCCGACGCGGCCCCCACGCCGGTCCTCGGCGTCCCCGTGCCGGCCCCGGACGCGGCGGTGACCGACGCGCTGGCCGACCCGATGGACCGCCAGCTCGGGCCGACCACGATGAGCATGCCGGCGATCCGCTGGCGCTCGCGCGACGGCATGGACGCCGGGGCGGTGACCATCGGGGTCGCGCTGGAGATTCCCGAGCCGTGGGCCGGCTACCTGCGGTCGTGCCGGGAGGGGTTCGGCGACGAGCAGGCCCGGGCCATCCCGACGCATGTGACCCTGTTGCCACCCACCCCGGTCTCGCCGACCCGGCTGGACCAGGTCGCCGCCCACCTGGAGACGGTGGCGAGCGGACTGCGGCCGTTCGAGGTGGTGCTCGAGGGCACCGACACCTTCCGCCCGGTGTCACCGGTGGTGTTCGTGCGTGTCGCCCGTGGCGGTGACCGGTGCGACACCGTCCAGCGCGCCGTCCGCACCGGGCCGCTGCGGCGGGACCTGACGTTCCCGTTCCACCCGCACGTGACCGTGGCGCACCACCTGGACGACGACGCGCTCGACCGAGCCGCCAAGGAGCTGTCCGAATTCACCGCGACGTTCACCGTGGCGGCCTTCGCGCTCTACGAGCACGGGGTTGACGGCATGTGGCGGCCGTGCCGGCAGTTCCGGTTCGGCGGCGCACCCGTGCCGTGAGCGCACTGCTGGAGCGCTGTCGGCGCAGCAAGATCTGGCGGGCCTGGTCCCGGTACGGATGCGTGCGTGGGAACGTGCTCGCCGGCGGGATCGCCTTCTTCGGGTTCTTCTCCTTCTTCCCGGCGCTCGCGCTCGGCTTCACCACGCTCGGCCTGGTGGTCGGCAACCGCCCCGATCTGCAGCGGCAGGTCGTCGACTACGTCAACTCGACGTTCGGCGGCGCGACGATCATCGGGACGGCGTCCCGTCCGGGGCTGGTCACGATGGAGCAGCTCACCTCGAGCAACGTCCTCACGGTGGTGGGCGTGCTCGGCCTGATCGGCGCGCTCCTCACCGGGCTCGGCTGGATCGGTGCCCTCCGGGACGCGATCAGTGCGATCTTCCGGCGGGGTCGGGGGCCGAACCCGCTGGTGGCCAAGCTCGGCGATCTGGGGGCGCTGGTGAGCTTCGGGCTGGCCGCCCTCGCCTCGATGGTGGCCAGCCTGTTGGTGAGCACCGGCACCGGGCTGGTGCTCGACTGGCTCGGGCTGCGGCGCGGGACAACGTCCGCGATCGGCGTGAACGTCCTGACCAGCCTGCTCGTGCTGGTGATCGACACCGGCCTGTTCCTGCTGTTCTTCCGCCTGCTCGCCGGCGTCCGGGTACCCGTCGAGGACCTCGTCGGCGGGGCTCTCGTCGGCGGGGTCGCGCTCGGCCTGCTCAAGGTGCTGGGCGCCGTCCTGATCCGCTACGCCTCCGGCAACCGCTTCTTCGCGGCATTCGTGATCGTCGCCGGGCTGCTGCTCTGGCTGAACCTCGCCGCACGCGCCGGACTGGTGGCCGCCGCCTGGGCCGCGACCACCGCGGAGGACCGCGGCCACCTCGCCACGGTCCCGGGCGCCGGCGGCGCGGTCCCGGCCGACCGGCCCCCCACCCCGGCCGGTCACCGGGCGCGGGCGGTCGGCGTCGCCGGGACGCCGACCTACTCGGCGCGGGCCGCGGATCGGGCGACGCTGCTCGCCGGCGCCGTCCTCGGGATCACCCTGGCGGTCGCCGCCCGGGTCGTCGCGGGGGCGGGTGGCACCCTGCGGGCGGCGATCCGCGACGGCGACCAGGACCCCGGAGCGACGGGTCAGGGCTGAGCGCCGCCGGTGGTCAGTTCCGGCGACCGGAGCGGCGGGCAGCACGGTTCAGCGCACCCGCTGCCCCGACGACGGCCAGGATCGCGGTGGCTGCGGCGGCGGCCACCGCGACCCGGGGCAGCGGTCCGGACGCGGTCGTGCTGGCTGCGGCCTGACGCCCCGTTCCGGCGGCTCCGCCGAGGCCGGCGGCCTCCCGGCCGCCTCCGCTGCCGGCGGGGGCGACCGCCGTCAGGGCTCCCGCCGGATCCGGCCCGTCCGTCAGCCGGCCGACCCCCGGGGCGCCCGCGGGCGTGGCGCTGAACCCCCAGTCCAGCAGCGCCGCGCTCATGTGCCAGGTCTCCGGGTCCGCCGCCAGGAGGGTCGCCACCAGCCGGCGGTTGCCGCGCTGCGCGGCGCCGATGAACGAACCGCCCGTCGTCGACGTCCAGCCGTTCTTGACCCCGAGCGCGCCCGGATAGTTGTAGAGGAGCCGGTTGTGGTTCTGGATCTGGAACGTCTTGCGCGCCCAGGTGCCGGTCGCCGTCCGCGCGTTCCCCGGCGCCGTGCCGGCCTCGGGGAAGGCGTACGAACGGGTCTGCAGGAGCGTCGACACGGGGGCCTTCGACAGCGCCGCGCGGCCGAAGACCGCCAGGTCGTAGGCGCTGCTGACCTGGCCGGGGGCGTCCAGACCGCTGGTGTTGTAAGCCGTCGTGTCAGCGGCGCCGAGCGCCTGCGCCGTCCGCCGCATCGCGGCGGTGGCGACCGGCAGGCCACCGGCGAGCGTGGCCAGGGCCACCGCCGCGTCGTTCGCGCTGCTCATCAGCAGGGCATGCCAGAGGTCGTCCACCGAGTACACCGATCCGGGCACCAGGCCGACCCGCGTGCCGTCCACCCGGGCGTCCTCGGTGCGGGCCGTATAACGGTTCGCCGGGTCGATCAGAGGCATCAGCGCGAGCGCGGTGAGCACCTTGAGGGAGCTTGCCGGGGCGAGCGGGACGTGCGCGTTGCAGGCTGCCAGGACCTGTCCGGTGTCGAGGTCCGCGACGAGCCAGGCGGTCGCCTTCGGCGCGGGGGGCGCGACGGTGGCGGACGGCGTCACGTGCAGCCCGGCGACCGCGAGCGCCGCACCGCCGACCTGCGACACCGGTGGGGGCAGCGGCCGGGGTGCCGGCGTCCTGCCGCCGATGCTGTAGGTGACCGTGGTGGCGCAGGCGACCGGTGCCCCCATCCCTGGGGTCGGCGTCGGGGACGCTGCGGTGGCGGCCGGGACGGGCCCGAGGGCGAGCCCCAGCGCGGTGACGGCCAGCAGCGGGACGACGGCCCCGAGCGTCGCGGCGCGCCGTGGCAGGCAGGAGGCCCCGGTGATCTGGAGGCCGCCGCTGCCGGGGGCGCGCTGGGCGCCGGCCCGGGGTGACCGTCGGAGCGGGCGTGAGCGTCCCATGGCCGGGCGCTCGGGCGTCTCGGCGACGACTACGGCGTGCAAGCGCAGCATCGGCTCCTGGCGACGGCCCCAGACCATGGCTCAGCGTATCCGCCGGCGGGGGCTTCGTGGGGATTGGCGGAGGGCCGGGCCAGGCTGCGCAATGCCGACCGCGGCCTGCCCCCGATCATCGAGCGCCTGAGCACCGTCACCCGCGGTGAGACGTGGGTCACGAATGCCCGAAGATCGCCGCGGTCCTGGCGGGCATTCCTGCGCCGGTCTGGAGCAGGCTCGTCCTAGCAGGTCGGAAAGGACGCCTACGTGATGAACGTCCTCGTTCAACCCCCGGCTGCCACAGGGTACGGTGTGGCCCGTGGCCACTCAGACCCTGAATCCCGCAAAGATCTCGGCCCGGCGGACGACCGTGGCCATGAAACTGCTCATGGCGGTGACGGGAGCGCTGTTCGTGCTCTACGTGCTGGCGCACATGTACGGGAACCTCAAGGCCTTCGGCGGTCAGGCCACCTACGACGAGTACGCGCACCACCTGCGGACCATCGGCGAACCCATCCTGCCGGAGAAGGGCTTTCTCTGGGTGCTTCGGGTGGTCTTGGGGCTGAGCCTCGTCGGGCACGCGTATGCGGCATTCTCCCTGTGGGGCAAGGCGACCGGTGCGCGGAGCAACCGGTACGCGGTGCGGCTCGCGGGTGCCGCGGCGTGGCGGTCCAAGGCGATGCGGTGGGGTGGGGTGACGCTCCTGATCTTCTTGATCTTCCACATCGTCGAGTTCACCACCAATAAGATCAACTTCAATGGGTCGGTCAGTGCCGCCTCGATCGGTGGCAGCCCGTACCGACTCCTGGTGGCCGACTTCACGCCGTGGTGGCTCGTCGTCCTCTATCTCGTCGCGCTCGTCGCGCTGGCCCTGCACCTGGAGCACGGGGTGTGGAGCGCGGCGCAGACCCTGGGCTGGACGACGTCCCCCGCGGCGCGGCGCCGGGCCAAGGTCACGGCTCATCTGCTGGCCGCGGTGATCCCGGTCGGGTTCGCCCTCATTCCGCTGTCCATCCTGTTCGGCATCGTGAAGTAGGGGCTGCGATCTCATGACTGACACCCTCATCGACGGCCTCTACCGTCTCGGCGACCCGATCAGGGACACCAAGGCGCCGGGTGGCCCGATCGAGCAGCGCTGGTCCAAGCGGAAGTTCGAGGCCAAGCTCGTCAATCCCGCCAATCGCCGCAAACTCGCGGTCATCGTCGTCGGCACCGGCCTCGCGGGCAGCGCCGCGGCGGCGACCCTGGGGGAGGCCGGCTACCAGGTCAAGAACTTCTGCTACCAGGACTCCCCGCGCCGGGCCCATTCGATCGCCGCACAAGGTGGCATCAACGCCGCCAAGAACTACAAGGAGGACGGCGACTCGATCTTCCGGTTGTTCTACGACACGGTGAAGGGCGGCGACTACCGCGCTCGAGAGTCGAACGTCTACCGCCTCGCCGAGGTGAGCGCGAACATCATCGACCAGTGCGTGGCGCAGGGCGTGCCCTTCGCGCGCGAATACGGCGGTCTGCTGGACAACCGCTCCTTCGGCGGCGTCCAGGTGTCCCGTACCTTCTACGCCCGCGGGCAGACGGGCCAGCAGTTGCTGATCGGTGCCTATCAGGCGCTGCAACGCCAGATCGCTGCCGGGACGGTCGAGATGTTCGCCCGGCACGAGATGCTCGAGCTGGTCGTCGTCGACGGTCGGGCGCGCGGGGTCATCGTGCGGGACATGGTCTCCGGCGAGGTCGAGACCCACCTCGCGGACGCCGTCGTCCTCGCCACCGGCGGGTACGGCAACGTGTTCTTCCTCTCCACCAACGCGATGGGCTGCAACGTGACCGCCACCTGGCGGGCCCACCGCCAGGGCGCCCATTTCGGCAATCCGTGCTACACCCAGATCCACCCGACGTGCATCCCCGTCTCCGGGGAGCACCAGAGCAAGCTCACCCTGATGAGCGAGTCGCTCCGCAACGACGGCCGGATCTGGGTCCCCAAGGACCCGAAGGACCGCGGCAAGGACCCGCGGCAGATTTCCGAGGCGGACCGGGACTACTACCTGGAGCGCATTTACCCGGCGTTCGGCAACCTGGTCCCGCGCGACATCGCCTCGCGCGCCGCGAAGTATCAGTGCGACGCCGGCAAGGGCGTCGGGCCCGGTGGTCTGGGGGTGTATCTGGACTTCTCCGACGCCATCGACCGGATGGGCCGCGCCGCCGTCGAGGCCAAGTACGGCAACCTCTTCGACATGTACGCCCAGATCACCGGGGAGAACCCCTACGAGACGCCGATGCGGATCTACCCCGCGGTTCACTACACCATGGGCGGCCTGTGGGTCGATTACGACCTGCAGTCGACGATCCCGGGTCTGTTCGTGGCGGGCGAGGCGAACTTCTCCGACCACGGGGCCAACCGGCTCGGCGCGTCGGCGCTGATGCAGGGCCTCGCCGACGGCTACTTCGTGCTGCCCAACACGATCCGCGATTATCTCGCGAACGGTCCCTTCCCGAAGGTCGACCCCACGGCGCCGGAGGTCGTCGAGGCGCAGGAGTCGGTCCGCTCCCGCATCCGGCACTTCCTGAGCACCGCCGGCACGCGCAGTGTGGACTCCTTCCACCGGGAACTCGGCCGCATCATGTGGGACAAGTGCGGAATGGAGCGCACGTCGAAGGGTCTCACCGAGGCCATCGAGCAGATCCGGGCGCTGAAGAAGGAATTCTGGACCGATGTGCGGGTGCTCGGCGGCAACGACCAGGTGAACCAGTCACTGGAGAAGGCGGGCCGGGTCGCCGACTTCTTCGAGCTGGCCGAGCTGATGTGCATCGACGCGCTGCACCGTCGGGAGTCCTGCGGCGGGCACTTCCGGGCCGAGTCGCAGACCGAGGACGGCGAGGCGCTGCGGCACGACGACGAGTTCGCCTACGTGGCAGCCTGGGAATGGACGGGGGAGGACACTCCGCCGGTGCTCCACAAGGAAGACCTCGTGTACGAGTTCGTCGAGATGAAGCAGCGGAGCTACAAGTGAAGATCACGCTCAAGATCTGGCGCCAGGAAGGTTCGGACGTGCCGGGCAAGCTGGTCACCTACCAGCTCGACAAGGTGTCCCCCGACATGTCCTTCCTGGAGATGCTCGACGTCCTCAACGAGGAGCTCATCGCCAGGGGCGAGGAGCCGGTGGCGTTCGACAGCGACTGCCGCGAGGGTATCTGCGGCATGTGCGGCTTGATGATCAACGGGGATGCGCACGGCCCGCTGCGCACCACGACGTGCCAGCTGCACATGCGCACCTTCACGGACGGCGAGACGATCACCATCGAGCCGTGGCGCGCCGACGCGTTCCCCGTGCTGAAGGATCTGGTCGTCGACCGGAGCGCCTTCGACCGGATCATCCAGGCGGGCGGTTTCATCTCGGTCAACACCGGCTCGGCCCCGGAGGCGCACTCCACTCCGGTGCCCAAGCCGAATGCCGACCGGGCGTTCGACGCCGCCACCTGCATCGCCTGCGGGGCCTGCGTCGCCGCGTGCCCGAACGCCGCAGCGATGCTCTTCCTCGGCGCCAAGGTCACCCACCTGGGCGAGTTGCCGCAGGGCCAGCCCGAGCGTGACGCTCGCGTCGTCAAGATGCTCAACCAGCACGACTACGAGGGCTTCGGCGGGTGCACCAACGTGGGGGCCTGCGCCGATGCCTGCCCCAAGGAGATCCCGCTCGACGTGATCTCTCAGCTCAATCAGGACCTGCGCCGCGCCTGGGCCAAGGGCTACTGACCGGCCCCCCCACGCCCGCACTTCTGCCGTGCATGATCGCCGCATAAGTGGGGGCGCGGGACGACTTTCAGTACGGTTGCCTGGTGATGATGACTGACGGTGGCGGCGCCCTGGCCGACTTCCACGCGGTGGTGCCTGCCGGCGGTGCGGGGACGCGGCTCTGGCCGCTGTCCCGGGCCGCCCACCCCAAGTTCCTGCTGGACCTCACCGGCTCCGGCCGCTCCCTGATCCAGCAGACCTGGGACCGCCTGCGTCCGCTGGCGCGGAGCATCGTGATCGTCACCGGGGCCGGCCACGCACGCACCGTCGCGGAACAGCTCCCCGAGCTACCGCCGTCCGACCTCCTCGCCGAACCGTCGCCACGGGACAGCGCCGCCGCCATCGGGCTGGCCGCCGCGGTCCTCCACCACCGTCACCCGGAGGCGGTGATCGGGTCCTTCGCGGCCGACCATATCGTGCGTGACCGGGCGGCCTTCTGCGCGGCGGTGGTCGAGGCGGTCACCGCCGCCCGGGCCGGCTACGTGGTGACGCTCGGGATCGAGCCGACCCACCCCTCGGCGGCGTTCGGGTACATCCAGCAGGGCGCTCCGCTGGGGCTGGCCGGGGCGCCGTCCGCCTGCCTGGTGGAACGGTTCGTCGAGAAGCCGGACGCCGTCACGGCGATCCGGTACCTCGCCGACGGGCGGCACCGCTGGAATGCCGGGATGTTCGTGGCGTCCGCCGAGGTGATGGTGGAGCAGCTCCGGGAGCACCGGCCGGCCCTGCACGCCGGGCTGGTCGAGATAGCGGCTGCCTGGGACACACCGTGCCGCGCCGAGGTCCTGGCCCGGGTGTGGCCGACCCTGGAGAAGGTCGCCATCGACTACGCGGTGGCGGAGCCGGCCGCGGACGCCGGCCGGGTGGCCGTCGTCCCGGCGGCTCTCGGCTGGGACGACGTCGGGGACTTCGCCTCGCTGGCGGCCCTGCTCGAGGGCGAGGGGCCGATCCGGGTACTCGGTCCCGACAGTCTGGTGCACGCGGCCGAGAGCAGCGGCGTCCTGGTGCCGGGGGCGGGGCGCCTGGTCGCCGTCCTCGGCCTGGACGACGTCGTGGTCGTCGACACCCCCGACGCCCTGCTGGTGACGACCCGGGATCGCGCCCAGCAGGTGAAGGCGATCGTGGACCAGCTCAAGCAGTCCGGCCGCCAGGACCTGACCTGAGGCCGGCCCGGCCCCTCGGACGCCCTGGCCGGACACCCTGGCCCGGGCCGGTCATCCGGTGGGTCGGACGACCCGGTGGTGATTCCGCCAGGTGTGCTAACAGCATCAGCGACGAATCGCTGGTGACGTGTGTCATCGGCGACCGGGACCTTCGCCGGCCACGGTCTCGATAGCCTGAGGATGCGGATGAGGACGTGCACCCGCGCACGCAGGAGGAGGTCGGCATGACTGGGGACGCTATCGGGGGGCCGGGCCGGACGGAGTCGGGGTCGCCGTTCCACCCGCTCTACGGACCTGAGACGCTGGCGGGGTACGACGTCGAGGCCAAGCTCGGACAGCCCGGCACGTACCCGTTCACGCGTGGCGTGTACCCCACGATGTACACCTCCCGCCCCTGGACCATGCGCCAGTACGCCGGGTTCGGCACGGCCAAGGAGTCCAACAAGCGCTATCACGAGCTGGTCGCGGCCGGTACCGGCGGCCTGTCCGTCGCGTTCGACCTGCCGACCCAGATGGGCTACGACTCGGACGACGCGATCGCCTCGGGCGAGATCGGCAAGGTCGGTGTCGCGATCGACTCGCTGGAGGACATGAGGGTCCTGTTCGGCGGCCTGCCGCTCGACAAGATCTCGACCTCGATGACGATCAACGCGCCGGCCGCCGTCCTGCTGCTGCTCTACCAACTCGTCGCGGCGGAGCAGGGCGTCGAGGGGTCGCAGCTGACCGGGACGATCCAGAACGACGTGCTCAAGGAGTACATCGCCCGCGGCACCTATATCTTCCCGCCGAAGGCGAGCCTGCGGCTCATCAGTGACATCTTCGCCTACTGCAAGGCGGAGATGCCTCGCTGGAACACGATCTCGATCTCCGGGTACCACATGGCCGAGGCCGGTGCGACGCCCGCGCAGGAGATCGCCTTCACGCTCGCGGACGCGATGGAGTACGTGCGCGCCGCCCAGGCCGCCGGGCTGTCCGCGGACGACGTCGGCCCACGCCTGTCCTTCTTCTTCGTGGCGCGGACGACGTTGATCGAGGAGGTCGCCAAGTTCCGGGCCGCGCGCCGGGTCTGGGCGAAGATCATGAAGGAGACCTTCGGGGCCACCAACCCGAAGAGCATGATGCTGCGCTTCCACACCCAGACCGCTGGCGTCCAGCTCACCGCGCAGCAGCCCGAGGTGAACCTGGTCCGGGTGGCGTTGCAGGGGCTCGGCGCCGTCCTCGGCGGCACACAGAGCCTGCACACCAACTCCTTCGACGAGGCCATCGCCCTGCCCACGGCCAAGGCGGCCCGGCTGGCGCTGCGGACCCAGCAGGTCATCGCCTACGAGACCGACGTGACCAAGACGGTCGACCCGTTCGCCGGTTCCTACGTCGTCGAGGCGCTCACCGACGAGCTGGAGGCGGAGATCCTTCGGCTCATCCAGGCCGTCGAGGACCGTGGTGGCGCGGTCGCGGCGATCGAGCAGGGCTTCCAGAAGGATGAGATCGAGCGGTCCGCCTACGACATCGCGAAGCAGATCGACGACGGCGACCGGGTGGTGGTCGGCGTGAACCGGTTCACGATCGACGAGGAGGAGCCGTACGAGCCGCTCCGGGTCGACCCGGCGATCGAGGCGGAGCAGAAGGAACGACTCGCGACGCTACGGGCTGAGCGCGACGGTGCCGCGGTCGACAAGGCGCTCGACGCGCTGAAGGTGGCCGCCGCTGGCAGTGACAACGTGCTCTACCCGATGAAGGAGGCGCTCGCCGCGCGGGCGACGGTCGGCGAGGTGTGCCACGCCCTGCGTGCAGTGTGGGGGACCTACACCCCACCGGACCGTTTCTGATGGCTGGCCGGATCATGCGCTCGTGATGACGCGGCGCAGCTGTGATCATGTAATTCGGGGTGCGTGCCGGCGGATAGCAGCACGGCCGATGTATATGGCCACGGTGGTGCACGGCGGTTTCCGGTGGTGAAACGCGGTGCGGGAGTTGTCGCGGTGCGGGTTAGTCTCTGATCGGTGAGGGGTCATCATGTCGCTTCGCTGCTCGCGCCCTATCTCGACGAATTGGTCGCTGTCCGGCGCGATCTCCACCTGCATCCGGAGACTGCGCGCACCGAGGTGCGCACCACCCGGCGTGTCGCTGAGCGGTTGGAGGCCGCCGGGCTCAAGCCGGCGCTCCTGCCAGGTACCGGGCTGGTCTGCGAGATCGGCCACTCCGGCCCTCTGATCGCGCTGCGGGCCGACCTCGACGCGCTGCCGCTCTCCGAGGAGTCGGGGCTGCCCTATGCGTCTGCGGTGCCGGGTGTCGCGCACGCCTGCGGCCACGACGTCCACACCACCTGTCTGCTGGGTGCCGGCCTCGTGCTGGCTGAGCTGGCCGCCGTGGGCGGGCTGCCGGGCCGGGTGCGGCTGATCTTCCAGCCGGCCGAGGAGGTCATGCCGGGCGGAGCCCTCGACGTCCTCACCGCCGGCGGGCTGCAGGGCGTCGAGCGGATCTACGCCCTGCACTGCGACCCGCACACGGACGTCGGCCACGTCGGCTCCCGCGTCGGACCCATCACGGCGGCTGCGGACCAGGTGCGCGTGCGGCTCTCCGGGCGCGGCGGGCACACGTCCCGCCCGCACCTGACGGAGGATGTGGTCTTCGCGCTCGGCCAGGTGATCGTGGGGGTGCCGGCCGCGCTGTCGCGCCGGATCGATCCGCGCGCGGGCGCGGCGCTGGTGTGGGGGACCGTGCACGCCGGATCGGCGGCCAACGCGATCCCGGCTCGCGGCGAGGTGGGCGGCACGTTCCGGTGCCTGGACAGCGGGGTCTGGGACGCCGCCGGCACGCTCGTCGCGAACGCCGTCCAGGAGATCGTGCGTCCGTACGGGGTGCGCGCCGAGGTGGTGTACGTGCGCGGTGTCCCGCCGACGCTGAACGACGGGGCGTGTGTCGACATTCTGGAGGCCGCCGTCCACGCCGAACTCGGGCCGGACGCCGTCCAACTCGCCCCGCAGAGCCTGGGCGGGGAGGACTTCGCCTGGATGCTCGAGAAGGTGCCCGGCGCGATGTTCCGCCTCGGTACCCGGACGCCCGGCGGGCGCACCTACGACCTGCACCGGCCGGACTTCCAGGTGGACGAGCGCGCGATCGAGGTCGGGGCGCGGCTGCTGACGGCGATCGCGCTGCAAGACCTGGGGCAGCGGTGCGGGCTGACCGGATCTGTCCGGGAGTGAGCTTTCTGGTTCCGACCGACGCGTGCGGCGCGCGCTCCGTCGAGGGCCCCGGCCCTGGCAGGACGGGCGCCGCGGTGGTGAAGGAATGGTGAACGGGGGCCGTCGCTTTGCCGGGGGTGGCGGCGATGCGCACACGTGACGATGCATACCGAAAATGCGGTCGGTGGGCTCGTGCCATTCCTGTGGCGGCGGTCCCCTGACCGAGGATCGGGCAGGTGATCACCGCTGGTGAGTGAGGCGGTACGCTGCGATGTCCAGGGTCGCGACGACGGCTCCCTGCCCTGTCGCCGAGGGCGCCGGCACTCGTCGCGGATCCGTCCGCAAGATCGGTAACAAGAGTTGCGGGCGGCGTCCTCGCCTGATGGCAGCACGAGGTCTGGATATCAGTACACTCCGCGCGTCAGGCGTATTTTGGCCATTCGGCCAGGGGGCCTTGCCGATATCTGAGGTCACGGTTCGGATAACGAGGCGTCCTGGAAAGCCTCCCGCAGGCATCGACGGACTAGCCTCGGGCCCAGCTCACGATGCGACCGGCCTGATGCCGCGGGGCTGTGCTCGATCAGCTGCGCTCGATCAGCTGTGCTCGACCACACCCGTCCGCGTCAGCGCAGCCCCCGATCTTGAAGGAGACACCTTGCGCCGGGTGACGACCCTCGTTGCGGTGGCGACCACCGCAACCCTCGCCCTGGCCGCCTGTGGAGGCGGCTCGGGCGGCGGCTCCAGCTCCTCGTCCGCCGGGGCCTCCGGCGCCTCGTCCGCCGTCAAGAGCAAGGTCAAGGTCGGCCTGGCTTACGACATCGGCGGTCGTGGCGACAAGTCGTTCAACGACTCGGCCGCCGCCGGTCTCGACAAGGCGAAGTCGGAGCTCGGCCTCCCCGATCCGAAGGAGCTCTCGGCCAGCAAGACCGAGACCGACGCCGACAAGGAGCAGCGACTCAAGTTGCTCGCCCAGGCGGGCTACAACCCCGTGATCGCCATTGGCTTCTCCTACGCCACGGCACTGGGCAAGGTGGTCAAGGACTTCCCGAACACCAAGTTCGCGATCGTGGACGCCACGGTCGACGCACCCAACGTCACCGACCTGGTCTTCGCCGAGAACGAAGGTTCCTTCCTTGCCGGCGCTGCCGCGGCGCTGAAGAGCAAGACCGGGAACGTCGGCTACATCGGCGGGTGTCTGGTGCCGCTGTTGCAGAAGTTCGAGGCCGGCTTCACCGCGGGTGCCAAGGCCGTCAACCCCACCATCAAGGTGCAGGTCAAGTACCTGTCCAACCCACCGACGTGCTCCGGCTTCAACGACCCGGCCGCCGGCACCGAGACGGCGAACGGTCTCTACGACGGCGGCGCCGACGTCGTCTTCGCCGCCGCGGGGGGTTCCGGCACCGGGGTCTTCCAGTCGGCCAAGGCCAAGGGCAAGAAGGCTATCGGCGTCGACAGCGACCAGTACCTGACGGCCTCGGCCGACCTGCAGCCCGTGATCCTGACCTCGATGCTGAAGAAGGTCGACGTCGCGGTCTACGGCTTCATCACGTCGTTCGTCAACGGTTCTCCGCTCACCGGGGTGCAGACCTTCGACCTGAAGAAGGACGGGGTGGGCTACGCGACGTCCGGCGGGCAGGTCGACGACATCAAGTCCAAGCTCGACGACTACAAGCAGCAGATCATCGACGGGAAGATCACGGTTCCGGCCAAGCCGGGCGCCTGACGGCGCCGTCGCGCGTCGTGGACCGCCGGTCGTGAGCCGTTGACGGACGGGTCGAGCCCGGGCCGCTGGCGTTCCCTGACAGTGCATCAGCACCGTCGGGCGCCGGCGTTCCCCGGGCTCGACCCGTCCTTCGGACGAAGCAGTCCCGCCCAGCGGTCCCGCGAAGCAGATCGAGGGAGGCACATGTCGCAGCAGGCAGCGGCGAGCGGGCCGGCGGGCGCGTCGTCCACGACGGCGGTGGACGACGTACCGGCGGTCCGGCTGGAGGGGATCACCAAGCGGTTCCCGGGGGTGGTGGCCAACCGGGACGTCACGCTCACCGTGCGCAAGGGCACCGTGCACGCGGTGGTGGGGGAGAACGGCGCCGGGAAGTCGACCCTGATGAAGATCCTCTACGGGATGCAGCGCCCGGACGAGGGCGTGATCGAGGTCGACGGCCGGCCGGTCTCGTTCCACCGCCCGTCGGACGCGATCAAGGCCGGGATCGGCATGGTCCACCAGCACTTCAAGCTGGCGGACAACCTGACCGTGCTGGAGAACGTGGTGCTCGGCGACGAGCCGGCCCAGTTCGGGGTGCTGTCCCGGCGCGTGGCGCGGCAGCGCATCCGGGAGATCTCCGACCGCTACGGCCTGGACGTCGATCCCGATCCCCTCGTCGAGGACCTCGGCGTCGGTGAGCGGCAGCGGGTGGAGATCCTCAAGGTCCTCTACCGCGGGGCCCGCACCCTGATCCTCGACGAGCCCACCGCCGTCCTGGTGCCCCAGGAGGTTGCCGAGCTGTTCGGTGCCCTGGAGGAGCTCACCCGCGAGGGCCTCACGGTGATCTTCATCTCGCACAAGCTGGACGAGGTGCTGCAGGTCGCCGACGAGATCACGGTGATGCGCCGGGGCACGACGGTCACCTCCGTGCTGCCCGCGGAGGTGACGTCCCGGCAGCTCGCCGAGCTCATGGTCGGCAGCCAGCTGCCCAGTCCGGCGACCGGGGAGTCCACGGTCACCGATCGGGTGGTTCTCGAGGTGGCGGGTCTGGCGGTGCGGGACCGGGAGGGCCGGGCCGTGGTGGACGACGTGAGCTTCGTGATCCACGCGGGCGAGGTGCTCGGTGTGGCCGGCGTGGAGGGCAACGGCCAGGCCGAGCTCATCGACGCGATCATGGGTATCCGGCCGGCGGCGGGCACCGTCCGGTTGGACGGCGTGGACGTCACCGGCCGCACCACCCGGCGGCGCCGCGAGGCGGGCATCGGCTTCGTTCCGGAGGACCGGATCCGGCAGGGGCTGCTGCTGGACTCCCCGTTGTGGGAGAACCGGGTGCTCGGTCACCAGACCGTCGCGCCGAACGAGCGGCGTGGCCTGATCGACCGGCGCAGTGCCCGCGCCGACACCGAGCGGATCGTCCGCGAGTACGACGTCCGGACGCCGTCCATCGACGTCACCGCCTCGGCCCTGTCCGGCGGCAACCAGCAGAAGCTGATCGTGGGCCGGGAGATGAGCGGTGACCCGCGGCTGCTGCTGGCCGCCCACCCGACCCGGGGCGTGGACGTCGGCGCGCAGGCCGCGATCTGGGACCACCTGCGTCGGGCCCGGGCCGACGGGCTGGCCGTGCTGCTCATCAGCGCCGACCTGGACGAGCTGATCGGGCTCTCCGACAGCCTGAAGGTGATCCTGCGCGGCCGCTTCGTCTCCGACGCCGACCCCGCGACCGTGACTCCGGAGGAGCTGGGGTCGGCGATGACCGGCGCGGCACCGTCCACCGACGGCCCGTCCACCGACGGGCCGTCGTCGGCGGGTGCCGGGCCGGGCCCGGCGGAAGCGCAGTCCGCCGGCGCAGCCACCTCGGCGGAAGGAGAGCGGTGATGGCCGGCCTGACCGCGCGGCTCGACCCGTGGCGCATCGGGCTCGCGCTGGCCGCGCCGCTGGCCGCGCTGGTGTTCTCGGTGGCGCTGATGTCGGTCGTGCTGCTGATCGCGGGGCACAGCCCCGCGCTGGCGTTCGGCCAGATGGCGGACTTCGGTACGCAACCCGGCAGCGTCGTGCAGATCCTCGACAAGTCGGCCGGGTACTACCTGTCGGCGTTGGCCGTGGCGATCGGGTTCCGGATGAACCTGTTCAACATCGGCGTCGACGGCCAGTACCGGATGGCCGCCATGTGCGCCGCGGTGGTGGGCGCGGCGGTGACGCTGCCCCCGGTGCTGCACGTGGGGCTGATCATCCTGGTGGCGGTCGTGGTGGGTGCGCTGTGGGCCGGCATCGCCGGGGTGCTGAAGGTGACCCGCGGGGTCAGTGAGGTGATCTCGACGATCATGCTGAACTTCGTCGGCGGGTCGATCGTCGCGTGGATGCTGACCCCCGAGGTCTTCGCCGTCCTGCAGGGGAACAACGTGACGACCCGACCGATCCCGGCGAGCGGGCAGGTGCCCGGCATCCCGTTCCTCGGCGGCACGGTGTACGGCTTCATCGTGATCGCGGCACTGGTCGGGGTGGGGTACTGGTTCCTGCTGGGGTACACCCGGTTCGGCTTCGACCTGCGGGCCACCGGCCTGTCCGAGCCCGCGGCGGTGGCCAGCGGCGTGGCGGTCAGGCGGATGGTGCTGTCCTCGATGCTGCTCTCCGGTGGGGTGGCCGGGCTGGTGGGGCTGCCACAGCTCCTCGGCGCGTCGTACGCGTACTCGCTCGACTTCCCCGCGGGCATCGGGTTCACCGGGATCGCGATCGCGCTGCTCGGCCGCAACCACCCGATCGGCGTCGCGCTCGCCTCGGTGCTGTGGGGCTTCCTGGACGTGTCCAACCAGATCCTGGACCTCAACGACATCCCGAAGGAGATCGTCACGATCATGCAGGGGACGATCGTGCTCGCCGTCGTCATCGCGTACGAGGTCGTCCGGCGGGTCGCCGTCGCCCAGGAGCGGCGGCGGGTGGCCGCGCGGCTCGGTGACGACGGCCCGGCGGGTTCGGGCGGACCGGGTCCGGTCGAGAGCGCGGCGGTCGCGTGATGGCCCAGCTGGGAAGCCTCACCGAGGTGTCGGGCACGGGCACTGCCGGCCCCGCGGCCGGGCCGGCCGCGACGCCCGCGCGGCGGCGCGTGGGCTGGCGCACGGTGCCGCTCGTGGTGTTCGTGACCGCCGTCCTGCTGTCCGTCACCCGGGTGATCACCGGGGCGAACGACCTGACGTCGTCCGGCAGCGCCGGGGCCGCGCTCCGGCTCGCGGTACCGATCCTCCTCGCCGGGCTGGCCGGCCTGTGGGCGGAGCGGGCCGGCGTCGTCAACATCGGGCTCGAGGGGATGATGGTGCTGGGCACCTGGTCCGGCGCGTACGTCGCGCTGGACCACGGGCCGTGGGCCGGTGTCCTCGCCGGGATCCTCGGGGGCGCTCTCGGTGGCCTGCTGCACGCCGTCGCGACGGTGACGTTCGGGGTCGACCACATCGTCTCCGGGGTCGCCCTCAACCTGCTCGGGCCCGGCGTGGCCCGCTTCCTCTCCGCGCTGGTCTTCACCGGCCGGCAAGGGGGCGGCGTCACGCAGAGTCCTCAGGTGCGCCAGCCGCCCACCTTCACCGTGCCCGGGCTGTCGTCGGGCCTGCTCTCCCTGGAGAAGCACCACTGGTTCGGGGTGTCGGACGTCGCGGGGATCCTCGGGGGGCTGGTCACCGGCACCTCGTGGGTGACCCTGATGGCGCTGCTCCTGGTTCCGTTCTCGTTCGTCGTGCTGTGGTGGACGCCGTTCGGCCTGCGGCTGCGGTCGTGCGGGGAGAACCCGTACGCGGCGGAGTCGCTCGGCGTGAACGTGTATCTCTACAAGTACCTCGCGGTGATCTGCTCGGGTGGCTTCGCCGGGCTGGCCGGGGCGTTCCTGTCGCTGGTGGCCAGCAACTACTACCGGGAGGACCAGACCGGTGGGCGGGGGTTCATCGGTCTCGCTGCGATGATCTTCGGAAACTGGCGGCCGGGGGGCCTGGCTGCCGGGGCCGGTCTGTTCGGCTACGCCGACGCGCTCCAGCTCCGCCAGGGCGAGACCAGCGTGCACGCGCTCCTGCTCGGGTTCGGCCTCGCCCTGGTGCTCTTCGCCGGCAGCCTGTTCGCCCGGCGGCAGCGGGCGGTCGGTGGTGTGGCCGCTGTGCTGGCGCTCGGCGTCCTGGCGCTGTACCAGTTCACCGACACGATCCCGCAGCAGTTCACCACGGCGACGCCCTACGTCACGACGCTGCTGGTGCTCACCCTCGCCTCGCAGCGGCTGCGGATGCCCGCGGCCGACGGCCACGTCTACCGCAAGGGCACTGCCAGGTGACCCGCCGGCTACGGGAGCCGGCCCGTGGCGGCGGCCCGAGCCGGGTCGCCCGACCACTGGCTCCAGGACCCGGCGTAGAGGGCCGCACCGGCGAACCCGGCCAGCTCCAGGGCCGCGATCTCGTGCGCGGCGGTGACGCCGGATCCGCAGTACACGCCCACCGGTCGCACGCCGTCCACCCCGAGGGCCGCGAACCGTTCGCGCAGCGCCGCCGGCGGCAGGAAGCGCCCCTGGGGGGTCAGGTTCTCGGCCGTCGGCGCGCTGATCGCGCCCGGAACGTGACCGGACCGGGGATCGACGGGCTCCACCTCGCCGCGGTACCGCTCGCCGGCGCGGGCGTCCAGGACCACGCCGGTGCCGGCGAGTGCCGCGGTCGCGTCGGCGTCCAGGACCGGCATCCCGCCGCCGACCAGGACGACGTCACCCGCCGGCGGAGTCACCTCACCCGCCTCGAGCGGTAGGCCGGCGCGGCGCCAGCCGCCCAGCCCGCCGTCCAACAGCCTGACGTGGGGGAACCCGCCCCAGCGCAGCAGCCACCAGGCGCGGGCCGCGGCGAGGCCCCCGGCGTCGTCGTACGCGACCACGACAGACCCGCCACGCACTCCCCAGCGGCGGGCCGCGGCCTGCAGGTCGGCCGCGTCCGGCAGCGGGTGGCGGCCGGCGGCCGCGCTCGGCGGGGCGGCCAGTTCGGCGTCCAGGTCGACGAAGACCGCCCCCGGGAGGTGACCCGCCAGGTAGTGGTCGTGCCCGTGCGGGTCGCCGAGGGCCCAGCGGACGTCGAGCAGCACCGGGGCGCGCCCCGCCTGCAGCAGCGTGAGAACCTGCTCCGGGTCGACGGTCACGGGGACGGGCGGCATGGCGGCTCCTTCACCTGGGTGGTGCCGCCGATTCTCGCGGGTAGGAGGGTCCGGCATCGGATGGGGACGGAGATCGACTGGGTGGCGCTGCGCGCGGCCGCCCGCGGTGTGATGAAGAACGCGTACGCGCCGTACAGCCGCTTCCGGGTCGGGGCGGCCGGGCTGGTGGACGACGGGCGGGTGGTGGCGGGGTGCAACGTCGAGAACGCGGCCTACGGGGTGTGTCTGTGCGCCGAGTGCGGGCTGGTCTCCGCGCTGCACGCGGGCGGCGGCGGCCGGTTGCTGGCCGTCGTGTGCGTCGGTCCGGACGGCGAGGCCCTGATGCCGTGCGGGCGTTGCCGGCAGCTCCTCTGGGAGAACGGCGGCCCGGAGTGCCTGCTGGAGACCGTGCGGGGCGTCGTCCCGTTGCGCGAGGTGCTCCCCGACGCGTTCGGCCCCGGCGATCTGGACCGCCGGTCCGACTAGGCTCGCGGCGACGCGAGCGAAGGCGGCGTGACCATGTCAAGGAGATCATCGGTAAGCCGGATGCGGGATCCCCGCAGGTACGCGTGGAAAGGGGGGAGGGGAAACCGGGCCGTCATCGGTACCGGCGCCCCGGACTGCCCATGATGAGCCCGCCAGGCTCCGAAGCGTTCGCCGCGGTCGACGTCATCACCCGCAAGCGTGACGGCGGCGAGCTCGACGACGCCAGGATCGACTGGGTCGTCGACGCCTACACCCGTGGGGCGGTCGCCGACGAGCAGATGTCCGCGCTGCTCATGGCCATCCTGCTGCGGGGGATGACCCGGCGCGAGATCGCGCGCTGGACCCACGCGATGATCGCCTCGGGGGAACGGCTGGGCTTGGCCGGGGTGGGCAGGCCGACGGCGGACAAGCACTCCACGGGTGGGGTCGGCGACAAGATCACGCTCCCGCTCACGCCGCTCGTCGCCTCGTTCGGGGTCGCCGTCCCGCAGTTGTCCGGCCGGGGGCTCGGGCACACCGGCGGCACCCTGGACAAGCTGGAGTCCATCCCGGGCTGGCGCGCGACGCTGTCGACCGCGGAGCTGATGGCCCAGCTCGCGGACGTCGGGGCCGTCATCTGCGCGGCAGGCCCAGGCCTTGCGCCGGCAGATCGCAACCTATATGCCTTGCGAGATGTGACGGGCACCGTCGAGTCGATCCCGCTCATCGCTAGTTCGATCATGAGCAAGAAGATTGCTGAGGGCACTGAGTCGCTGGTCCTCGACGTCAAGGTCGGCACCGGGGCGTTCATGAAGACCGTGGGCGACGCCCGCGAGCTCGCCCGCACCATGGTCGATCTCGGCACGGACGCCGGGGTCCGCACGGTCGCCCTGCTCACGGACATGTCGACCCCGTTGGGACTGACCGCGGGCAACGCCCTGGAGGTGCGCGAGTCCCTCGAGGTGCTGGCCGGCGGCGGCCCGCCGGACGTCGTCGAACTCACCGTCGCGCTCGCCCGCGAGATGCTCGCCGGGGCCGGCCTGCCCGATGCCGATCCGGTGACCGCGCTGGCCGACGGCCGAGCGATGGACACCTGGCGCCGGATGATCGCCGCTCAGGGCGGAGACCCGCATGCCGAGTTGCCCGTGGCCAAGGAGACCCACGACGTGCTGGCCCCGGCCGACGGCGTCGTCGTCCGGCTGGACGCGCTCGCCGTGGGGGTCGCGGCCTGGCGTCTCGGTGCGGGCCGATCCCGCAAGGAGGACGCCGTCCAGGCCGCCGCCGGGATCGAGGTGCACGCCAGGCCCGGGGCCCTGGTGCGGTCGGGGCAACGGCTGATGACCCTGCACACGGACACCCCGGAGCGCTTCCCGGCCGCGCTCGTCGATCTGGAGGGCGCGGTCACCGTCGCGCCGGAGGGATCGCGGCCGCCGGAACGTCCCCTGATCATCGACCGGATCGGCTGAGATGGCGGGGCCCGGTGCCCCCCGGCGGCGCCCCCGGTCGGTCTACGACGTCGGAACCGAGCCCGACCCTCGCTTCTCGATGGCCAACGAGCGGACGGCGCTGGCGTGGGTGCGGACGGCACTGGCGGTCGTCGCCGCCGGGATCGGGTTGACCACGGTGACCCGGCTCGCCGCGCTGCCTCGGGTGCTCGACCTCCTCGCCGCGGTGATGTGCGTGCTCGGCGCCGTCCTGGCGCTGGCCGCCGTCCTGGGGTGGCGACGCCGGGAACTGGCGATGCGGCTCGGTCGACCGCTGCCCGCTCCGGCCGCCCTGCCATGGGTGACCGGCATCCTGATGGTGGCCAGCCTGGTGCTCTCCGTCGCCGTCGGGTGGGGGTTTCGCTGAGCATGCTCGGCGGCCCCGGCCTGCAGCCGGAGCGGACGGCGCTGGCCTGGCAGCGGACCGGCGTCACCGGGGTCGCGGTCGCGGGCTCGACGCTGGCCGCGGCCCTCCACGTCGACGTCCCGGCAGCGATCGTGATGGCCGCGCTGGGCACGGTGCTGTCCGCGCTCGCGGTGGGGGTGGCCGTGGTGCGGGGCCGGGCCGACGTCGCCGTGGGCGCGCCGTGGCCGCACCTGGTCGCGGTCGCCGCCATCCCTGTCGCGCTGGCGCCGGCCGGGGTCCTGCTCGCCGTGTTGACCTGACACCCCGCACTCCCCCGTGATCGATCATGCACGCGGGGTGGATCGGCAGGCGGCGCCTCGCCTCGGTACGCTCCCGTGGATGAGTACCCCCGACCCCGCTGCTCCGCCGGCCGCGACCGGCCTCGCCACGGCCATCGCGCGAGCCCCGAAGGCGCTGCTGCACGACCACCTGGACGGCGGCCTGCGCCCCGCCACGATCCTCGAGCTCGCCGCCGAGATCGGCCACCCGCTGCCCGTTGACCACGTCGAGGGGCTGGAGCTGTGGTTCCACCAGGCGGCGCACTCCGGCTCCCTGGTGAAGTACCTGGAGACGTTCACGCACACCGTCGCGGTGATGCAGACGCCGGCGCACCTGGCCCGGGTGGCTCGCGAGTGCGCCCTCGACCTGGCCCAGGACGGCGTGGTGTACGCCGAGGTCCGGTACGCGCCCGAGCAGCACCTCACCGCCGGTCTGAGCCTGGACCAGGTCGTCGAGGCCGTGCAGCAGGGGTTCGCCGAGGGGGCGGCGGAGGCGGTCGCGCAGGGGCGCTCGATCCGGGTCGGCACGTTGCTCACCGCGATGCGGCACGCCGCCCGGAGCAAGGAGATCGCCGAACTCGCCGTCCGCCACCGGGACCGGGGCGTGGTCGGCTTCGACATCGCCGGCGCCGAGGCCGGGTACCCGCCGTCCCGGCATCTCGACGCGTTCGAGTACCTGCACCGGGAGAACTTCCACGTCACGATCCATGCCGGCGAGGCCTTCGGCCTGCCCAGCATCTGGGAGGCGGTGCAGGTCTGCGGCACCGACCGGCTCGGGCACGGTGTCCGGATCGTCGACGACATCGAGGTGCTGGGCGGCAGCGACGACCACGGGCGGCCGAGGGTCCGGATGGGGCGGACGGCGGCCTGGGCGCGCGACACCCGGATTCCGCTGGAGCTCTGCCCGACGAGCAACGTCAATACCGGGGCGGCCCCGTCCCTCAAGGAGCACCCGATCACGCTCCTCAAGGACCTTCGGTTCCGGGTCACCGTGAACACCGACAACCGGCTCATGTCGCAGACGTCCATGACCCGGGAGCTGACCGCGCTCGTGCAGCAGGCCGGCTGGACCCTTGCCGACCTGCGCTGGGTGACGATCAATGCTCTCAAGAGCGCCTTCATCCCGTTCGACCAGCGGCTCGACATCATCGAGGAGATCGTCAAACCGGGGTACGCGGCCCTCGGGGTCTACTGAGGCACTGGTCAGGGTTCCCGTCCCGGATCGTGGACCGGCAGGGCCACCCGGACGCACTTCGACCGCAGACGGCAGCCCTCGGCATTCCTCGTGATCCGTGAGGTGACGCGCCTGCGCGACCACCGTGAACGTGTGGTCAAAAGGTCTCGTGGTGCGGCACCGGATCGGTTCTCCTGCGTATCGGGGAATCGATTCGGGGTCGAGGGGAATTCGTGACGCCGTCGGGCCGCGACATTCTTCCGGGGGCCTGCCGTGCTGGCCGCTCCGCGGGGGGGCGCGGCCCCCGCGGAGGGCTCGGTCCGGAGTCCGTCGGGTCGGTGGGCCGGCCGGAGCGGTTCTGCGCCAGCTGCGACCAGCGGACTGGCTCGGTGATATCGTTTCGGGCTTCGCACGTGGGGGCTCCGGGCAGTTCCGTCGTGCGTTCACCTCATCGTCCGGTGGATGGAACGTCGTCACCTAACTCTCGTCGCCGAAGGTGGGTGGAGCGTCGTCCGCCGATGCGGCGGGCGGGTCGGGTGCCGCCGGGACGATCGCGTATCTAGTCACCTATCGTGCCCTACTGGGTTCTCTGCGTGAATTCTCCCTAGCCCACTCGGTGGGGATTACCCGTAGGGTTTACTGGGGGCGTTGGTCTGGGGTTCCACCGCTAGGAGACACCGTGCGTGCGATGCCCGCTGCGGTCGCCGGTCTCGTGCTGGCGGTCGGCCTGGTTCCCGTTCCCGCCTACGCCGGCACCGGGTCAGCCGCCGCTCGGACGATCAACGATCTCATCATGACGGCCTCCGCCGCCGAGGGTGCCGCTGGCTCGCGGATCACCTTGAGGTCCACGGATCCCTGTCTCACCGCACGGGGCCGGTCGGGCGAGAAGATCCTCGCTATTCTCTTCGAGTCCTCCGAGTTCGACCAGTGGGGCGTCGGGGCACCCCTGCACAGCTACGGTTTCGCGCACCCGTCGGCGACGGGCGCCTGGTCCGCGGCCGTGACCGTCCCGCCTGACGCCAAGGCCGGCGCCGACTACGTAGCGTTTGCCCTCTGCTACCAGAAGCGAGAGGACGTCGCACCGTACTCCGCGTACCAGGGGCTCGAGTTCGTCGTCACCAGTGCGGTGGCCCAGCCCACCACGTCGCCCTCCACGGGTCGTGGTGACGCCACGCCCGGCGCGGGCGGCACGCTCCCGACGGACACCACCTCGACGACTGGCACCACCTCGACGACGAGCAGCCCAGCCGGCGGCGTGCCCGGGGACCCTGCGCTCGGCCTCGCCGCTCGGGCCGCCCTGGGGGGATCGAGTACGTCCTCGAGTACGTCGTCGAGCACGTCCTCGAGTACGACGTCGAGTACGTCCTCGAGTACGACGTCGAGTACGTCCTCGAGTACGTCCTCGAGTACGACGTCGAGCACGACGTCGAGTACGACGTCGAGTACGTCCTCGAGCACGACGTCGAGCACGTCCTCGAGCACGACGTCGAGCACGTCCTCGAGTACGACGTCGAGCACGTCGTCGAGTACGACGTCGAGCACGTCCTCGAGCACGACGTCCAGCACGTCCTCGACCACCGACTCGACCTCGACGAGCGGCACGTGCGCGTCGGTCTTCGTGCCGTCGACGTCCACGACCAGCTCCTCGTCCACCTCGGGGACGACCTCGAGGTCGACCTCGAGCAGCACCTCCGGGTCCACGACCTCGAGCACGACCAGCTCCACCACCACGCCGGGCACGACCAGCTCGACCTGTCCCGGCACGACCGGGACGACCAGTACGGAGCCGCCGCCCGCGGCACCACCCGCGGTCGAACTGCCCGCCAACCCCACCTACACGGGATGACGGCCCGCCCTGGTGCCCGGGGGCGCTCGGCCGTCGGGGCGGCGCTGGTCGCCGTCCTGCTCGCGGCCGGCGCGGCCGGCTGCTCGGCCGACAGCTCGGCCGGCCATGCGTCGTCGTCGGATCCCGCGGCGGCGGCGCCACGGGCGACGGTCCTGCCGTCGCAGGCGCGCTCGCTCCCCCTGGTCCAGCCGATCCACGTCGGAGCGACCAGTGTCGTCGCCCGGGCCGTGCCGGCCTCCGTCCCGGTCTACCGGACCCCGACCGACGGGGCGCCGTGGATGACCTTGAAGAACCCCGAGCCGTCCGGTGCGCCGCTGGTCTTCCTGGTGCAGGCCCAACGCGACGGCTGGCTCCGGGTACTGCTTCCCGTGCGGCCGAACCAGGCGCAGGGGTGGGTGCACCGTTCCGACGTCACGCTCTTCCAGCACGACTACCGGATGGTGATCTCCATCTCGCGGCACACCTTGACGGTCTACCGCGGCTCCGCGGTGCAGCTGACCGAGCCGGTCGGTCTGGGCACCGCGACCACCCCCACCCCGGGCGGCGTCTTCTACACCATGGAGCTGTTGAAACCGTCCGATCCGAAGGGGGCCTACGGGCCGTACGCGTTCGGTTTGTCAGGGTTCTCCACGGTGCTCACCGAGTTCATGGGCGGAGACGGGCGGATCGGCATCCACGGCACCGACGACCCGGCGGGACTCGGCAAGAACGTCAGCCACGGCTGTATCCGGGTGCGGAACGCGGCGATCGAGAGGTTGGCCCGCACCCTGCCGCTCGGGGTGCCGGTGCAGATCGAGCGGTGAGCCGGGCGGCGACGGCTCCGGGGCGACCTGCCGGGCGCCGTCGGCTCTAGGCTTGCCGTGTGCTGGAGTCCGTCCGTGACTCGGGGGGCCGGTTGATCTACCGGCCGATCTTCGCTCGGGGCCTGGTCGTCGTGTTCGGGGCCGTCGGGCTCTGGTGGGACGCCGATCTCGTGCTGCGCGGTGAGTTCGCTCCGGCGGCGCTCGGTCTGCTCTGGCTCGTTGCGGTCTGCTCAGGGCTCGCGGCGCTCTTCTGGCGGCCGGCCGTCATCGTGGACGACGAGGGCGCCCAGCTGCGCAACGTCCTGCGCGACGTCCGCATCCCGTGGGCCGCCCTGGACGCCGTGGAGACCCGGTACGCCCTCACCCTGGTCGCCGCGGGCCGGCGGTACGTGAGCTGGGCGGGCGCGTCCGGCGGTCGGCCGCCGAGGCGGCGACCGGGCGACCCCGGCGTCCCGGAGTCCGGGCCGGCGAGTCGGCATCTGGGCACGGCGTCCGGGGCGACCGCGTTCCTGGTCGAGCAGAAGTGGCAGGCGTGGCGGGCGGCTGCCCGCGACTCGGACGGCGATCCGCCGGCGGTCGTCGTCCGCTGGCGGCTCCACCTGCTCGCGGCTGCCGGCGCGGCAGCCGCCCTGGCCGCCCTGCTGACGCCCGCACTGGGCTGACCGGTCGGCCACCACGCCTGATCAACCCAGGTGCCGCTCGAGCGACCCAGGTGCTGCTCGAGGCGCACCTCACCGTGGCCGGACCGCTACGGTGACGGTCATGACCGAACTCGAGGTTACCCGGCCCGGCGTGCTCGACGATCCCGTGACCGACCCGAGGGCGGTGGCCGCGGCGGCTGCGGCACGCATCGCGGAGCTGACCGCAGCCTCCCGGCACGACGTCGCCCTCGTCCTCGGCTCCGGCTGGGCTCCCGCCGGCGACCTGCTCGGGAAGACCCTGGCCACGTTCGCGACCACCGAGCTGCCCGGCTTCTGCGCACCGTCGGTGGCCGGTCACTCCGGCACGATCCGCTCGGTGCGCATCGGGCAGACCGACCGGCGCGCGCTCGTCTTCGGCACCCGCACCCACTTCTACGAGGGGCGTGGGGTGCGAGCCGTCGTCCACGGGGTGCGCACGGCGGCGGCCGCGGGGTGCCGGGTCGTCGTCCTGACGAACGGGTGCGGGGGCCTGCACCCCGAGTGGGTGCCGGGCACACCCGTCCTGATCCGCGACCACATCAACCTGACCTCCGCGTCGCCGCTCGAGGGCGCCACCTTCGTGGACCTCACCGACCTGTACTCCAAACGGCTCCGGGACCTCGTCCGGGAGGCGGAACCGAACCTGCCCGACGGTGTGTACGTGCAGTTCCGAGGGCCGCAGTACGAGACACCGGCCGAGGTGAGGATGGCCGGGATCCTCGGCGGGGACCTCGTCGGCATGTCGACCGCCCTGGAGGCGATCGCCGCCCGGGAGGCAGGGATGGAGGTGCTGGGCATCTCCCTCGTCACCAACCTCGCCGCCGGCATCTCGGCGACGCCGCTGAGCCACACCGAAGTGATCGAGGCAGGCCGCCAGGCGGCGCAGCGCGTGGGCGGGATGCTCGCCGGGCTGATCCCGAGACTCTGACCCCTAGCCGTCCAGCTGGGCGGCCAGCTCGCCCCGGACGGCGGCCAGCCGCCGTCCGGCCAGCGCCCTGGCCTGGCGGAGCATCGCGTCGTCGGCGTCGGCGGCCAGCGGGACGACGGCCTCCAGGTAGCACTTCAGCTTCGGTTCGGTGCCGCTGGGCCGGACGACGACCCGCACGCCGTCCGCCGTCCGCCACCGCAAACCGTCCGTGGGCGGCAGGTCGGCCCCGGCGACCAGCAGGTCGTCGACCTCGGTCACCACGGCCCCGCCGAGCCGGTCCGGCGGGGCCGCGCGGAGGCCCCTCATCGTCTTGGCGATCAGGGACAGGTCGGCGACCCGGATCGAGAGCTGGTCCGTGACGTGCACGCCGTGGGCGCGGGCCAGGTCGTCCAGGGCGGCGGCCATCGTGCGGCCCCGCGCGATCAGCAGCGCCGCCAGTTCGGCCGCCAACAAGGCTGCGGTGATGCCGTCCTTGTCCCGGACCAGCGTGGGAGCGACGCAGTACCCGAGCGCCTCCTCGTAACCGAACACCAGGCCCGGCGTCCGGGCGATCCACTTGAACCCGGTCAGCGTCTCCACGTGCCGGACCCGGTGGGCCGCGGCGATGCGGCCGAGCAGCTGCGACGACACGATCGAGCAGGCGACGGTCGCCGGCTCGCCGTCCACCTCGCGGGGGGTGCCACGGGACAGCACGTGGGCGGCGAGCAGCCCCCCCAGCTCGTCGCCCCGCAGCGGGCGCCACCCGCCCCCTGCCGTCGGATCCGGGATGGCGACGGCGCAGCGGTCCGCGTCCGGGTCGTTGGCGATCACCAGATCCGCACCGCGCTCCCGGGCCGCGGCCAGCGCCAGGTCGAGTGCCCCCGGCTCCTCCGGGTTCGGGAACGCCACGGTCGGGAACTCCGGATCCGGGGCGGCCTGCTGCGGGACGACGTACGGTTCGGCGAACCCGGCGGCACGCAGGGCCCGGACGGCGCAGTCGCCGCCGACGCCGTGCATCGGCGTCAGGACCAGGGAGACCGTGCGCGGCCCGCCGGCATGCACCACCCGGGTCGCCCGGTCGAGGTAGTCCGCGAGGAGACCGTCGTCCAGGGTGTCCCAGCCGTCGTCCGCGAGCGGGATCTGCAGCACCGGGCCGACCGCGGCGATCGCCGCGGCGATCGCCGCGTCCGCGGGCGGTACGATCTGGACGCCGTCACCGGGCCCGCCGGCCGCCCGCCCGCCGAGGTAGACCTTGTAGCCGTTGTCCTGCGGGGGGTTGTGGCTGGCGGTCACCATCACGCCCGCGTCGGCCCCGAGGTGACGGACGGCGAACGCCAGCACCGGCGTCGGCAACGGGCGGGGCAGCACCCTCGCGTGGCAGCCGGCCCCGACGGCGACGGCGCAGGTGTCCCGGGCGAACACGTCGGAGTCGTGGCGGGCGTCGAAGCCGACGACGATCCGGGGGACGCCGGGCACGATCCGCGCGAGGTAGGCGCACAGCCCGGCGGCGGCGCGCATCACGACGGCCCGGTTCATCCGGTTCGATCCGGCGCCGATCGCGCCACGGAGTCCGGCGGTACCGAACTGGAGGGTGCCGGCGAACCGGTCGTCGAGCTCGTCGAGCGCGTCCGCCTCACCCGCGTGGGCCCTGCCGACGAGCTCGGCGAGCTCGGCCCGGGTCCGCGGGTCGGGGTCGTCGTCGTGCCAGGCCATGGCCCGGGCCAGCAGGTCTCGGGTCGCCGCGCCGTCCATGCCGGCAACCTACAGCGCGTCGCGTCAGGCCGGCCCCTGGCCGGGCGCGCGGGGTCAGCCGGCTGAGGGAACCCGACCCAGGTCGAACGGGGCACGCAGGGGGAGCACGACGTTGCGATCCGTCGCGATCCCCTCCAGCCGCGTCCCCGCCCCGGCGTACGGGACGTTCCCGGCGAGTTCCCGATGCAGAGAAGCCAGTTGCCGGCTGGTGAGCGCCGACCCCTCCAGCGACGCACCCGGTCCGAGCGGGCTGTCGTGGTCGACCATCGTGCACGCGATGGCCAGGATGCCGTTCCCGAGGTCGAGCAGTTCGACCAGGCGGGTCTGGCAGGGCCAGTCCACGATCGCGCAGGTGGTCACCTCCCAGAACCCGCGCCGCGGGTCGTGCGGGTCGATCCGGGGCCGGACCCGGTTGGTGTGGGTGTGCCCGCTCAGCCACAGCACCACGTTGGGGAAGCGGTGCAGCGTCTCCACCAGCTCCTGGCCGCCCACCAGGTCGGGCGCGACGCCGTCCCGGGGGTGGTCGAGAATGTTCGTCAGGGTGTCCGCGCCGTGGTGGGAGAACAGCACGACGAGGCGGTCCCGCTCGCCGGTGACCATGGTGGTGCCGTCGGGGGCCCGGTACCGGGAGTGCACCTCGGCCAGCCGCGCCTGCAGCCACCACAGCTGGTCGACGTCCAGCGCACCTGCGGCGCCCCCCTCGGCGCGCGTGGTGTCCAGCCCGATGAACCGGACGCCGGGCTGGTCGTGCACGTAGTACGCCGTCCCGAGCCGGGCGTTCTCGGCGGTGAAGCCATGACCGGCGGGTCCTGGCAGCGCCTCGCCCTGCGGGGCGACACGACGGTGCGCGTCGACGAACTCGCGGCGCGACAACGGTCGGCGGTCCGGGTCCGGGTCGATCGAGCGGTCGGCACCGCCGAGGAAGGCCTGGCAGCCGCTGATGAAGGTGTCCAGCGCCCGGTCCAGGTCCAGGTCCGCCGGCAGGTCGGTCGGCTTGCGGCCGCCCACCAGGGCCGCCGCGACCTCAGGGGTGATCATGCCCACGCCCTGGACGAGAGCCTCGTGGTTCCCGTAGCAGGCCAGCCACGGCAGGGTCAGGCCGGGCGACCGGAACCCGTCCAGCGCCCGCTCCAGCGCCCCGGGCAGGTGCGGGAACGCCAACCGGTCCCGGAACAGGTCCGGCCGGCCGTCCGGCCCGAGGCCGTCCGGCCGCCAGAACACCCGGTCCGGCCAGCTGCGCGACTGGACCCCCTGGTAGCGGTCGCCCCCCGACCGGACCCGGACGTCGCCGCCGTCGAACAGCGCCAGCACTGCCTGCAGCTCGTTCCACTGCGCGTTGTCGATCGCGTCCCCGGTCGTCACGGCCAGGGCCGGCGGGGCGCCGCCCACCGGTCCCGATGTGATCCGGTTCAGCGTCTCGATCGTGGCGAGGACGGCGTGCGGGGTGAACGCCTCCTGCGGTCGCTGCACCGGCACGAGCTCGGCGAACCGGGGGTCGTCGTACCTGCGGTTCAGGAACTCGAAGCGCACCGGGGACTGGACGTCGGCGAGCTGGAGGTCCGTGACGTGCGCGACGCACAGCAGCGGTCGCAGCCGGACGCCGTCCGCGCGCCAGCGCTGCGCCACGCCCGGCAGGAGGTCGTCGCGCACGATGTGCGGCTCGCCGCCCACCTCGGCCAGCGCGTGGTAGCTGCCCGCCCGGCCACGGCGCAGGATCTCCCCGCGGACGATCCGGCGCGCCACCGTCAGCGGCGGCGGCGAGGCGTGCCCGCCGGTCATCGTGTGACCAGCACGAGGTCGGGGCGGAACGTGAGCCGGACCGGCGAGCCCACTGCGAGGGTGGACGGCCGGGCTCGACGGGGCGTCACGTCTTCTGCCTCCTGGAGTGGCGGACGAGCTGGCAAGTCCGGGAGCCACCGTGCGGTGGACGCTCGAAGTCTTCTGGCCCTCAGCGACGCTGGCAAGCAACTCGGCGTAGAGCCATGGTTGCCGATTGATGATGAATCGATCAGGGATTCGTTCCCGGACGACGCCTGCGGCCGATTCAGGGCAATCGTCCGTTCCGATCAATAACGCAGCGTGACAGGACCGGACGCCGTCCCCCTACTGCCGGGGGGTGTCGGACGAGGTGCAGGGCCGGCTGCGCAGCTCGGTCACGTAGTCGTCGGGGGCGCCGCCGGCTTCCGCCGCATCCGCCAGCATGCCCAGGTAGTGGGCCGTCGGGAGGCCGCCCTCGTAACCGTTGAGCACGTAGATCCACGCTGTCACGTCGCCGTCCAGCGTGCTCACCCGGACCCGGATCTTGTTCCAGATCCCGATCTCGGCGCCTTCCCACTCGTCGAGGCTCTTCTCGTCCTGCGGGTGGAGGTCGTAGAGCGCTACGTAGACCCGGTGAGCCGGGTCCTCCACGACGGTGCCCAGCGGGCCTTCCCAGCTCAGGTCCTCGCCGCCGAAGGTGAGCCGCCAGCCCTCCAGCCAGCCGGTGCCCTGCAGGGGGGAGTGCGGCGCCCGCAGAGCCATCCGCTCGGGGTCGAGGTTGCTGCCGTAGGCGGCGTACAAGGCCATGGCGCCTAGCCTAGGCAGGCGGCGCGTTCGATCCTGCCAGGGTTGCCGATCGACCCGCTGCGTGTTCCCGCTCCGCGGCTCGCGTGAGGGCTGTCCCGAGCGGGGCCATGCGGGAGGATGCTCCGGTGACCATCTCCGCGACCCCCCCGCCACGTCCCCGCGTCGTCGTCGTCGGGGGCGGCCCCGGCGGTTACGAGGCCGCGCTGGTGGCGGCCCAGCTCGGCGCCGACGTCACCGTGGTGGACGCCGACGGCCTGGGCGGCGCCGCGGTCCTCACCGACGTCGTCCCGTCGAAGACCCTGATCGCCACTGCCGAGGTGATGGCGCTGGTGGACTCCTCGGTCGACCTCGGGGTGCGTTTCCCGGGCACCGCCGGTGCGGCGCCGTCGGGGGAGGCCGTCGCGCGGGGTTCGGTGGCGGTCGACCTCGGCGTCGTCAACCGGCGCGTCAAGGCGCTGGCGCTGGCCCAGTCCGCGGACATCCGCCGCCGGCTCGAGCACGAGGGGGTGCGCGTCATCGAGGGCCGGGGCCGGCTCGACGGCCCGCACGCGGTCGTCGTGGACGACGGCACCGGCGCACGGCGCCGCGTCGACGCCGACACCGTGCTCCTCACGGTCGGTGCCTCGCCACGTGAGCTGCCCGACGCCCGCCCGGACGGCGAGCGCATCCTCACCTGGAGGCAGCTCTACGACCTCGACCAGTTGCCCGACCGCCTCGTGGTCGTCGGGTCGGGGGTCACCGGGGCCGAGTTCGCCAGCGCCTACGACGCGCTGGGGGCGGACGTCGTCCTGGTGTCCAGCCGCGATCTCGTGCTGCCGGGGGAGGACCCGGACGCGGCCGCCGTGCTGGAGGCGGTGTTCAGGCGGCGCGGGGTGGAGGTGCTCCACCGCAGCCGCGCACAGCAGGTCAAGCGGACCGGCGACGGCGTCGTCGTCGAGCTGGCCGACGGCCGGACGGTGGAGGGCTCGCACTGCCTGATGGCGGTCGGGGCCGTTCCGAACACCGCCGGGACCGGGCTGGTCGAGGCGGGGGTCGCGCTCACACCGAGCGGGTACGTGCAGGTGGACCGCGTCTCCCGGACGACTGCCCTGGGGGTCTACGCGGCGGGCGACTGCACCGGCGTCCTCGCGCTGGCCTCGGTCGCCGCCATGCAGGGTCGGATCGCGATGTGGCACGCACTCGGAGATGCGGTGGCACCCCTCAACCTGCGCACCGTCTGCGCCACCGTGTTCACCGCCCCCGAGATCGCCACCGTCGGCTGGAGCCAGGCCCAGCTCGACGCCGGCGAGGTGCGCGGCCGCACGGTGAAGCTGCCGCTCGCCACGAACGCCCGCGCCAAGATGCAGGGCATCCAGGAGGGGTTCGTCAAGCTGTTCTGCGGGGCCCGCTCGCAGGAGGTGCTCGGTGGCGTGGTGGTTGCCCCCCGAGCCAGCGAGCTGATCTTTCCCGTCGCGCTCGCGGTCGAGCACAAGCTCACCGTGGACGACGTCGCGCACGCGTTCACGGTCTACCCGTCCCTGTCGGGGTCGCTGGCCGAGGCGGCGCGCCGGCTCCACCTCGCCGAACCGTGATCACCGCTCCGCGGCGTCGTCGGCGGACCGCGCGGTCCGCGAACCGGGGCATGCGCGGACCCTTCGTGCGCGAGAACCGGGGGTCCCGCCGCCACCGCTGGGGTGGGTCAGCCCTTGAGTTCGCAGAGGACGGCGCCGCTCGTCACGGTCTGGCCGATCTCGGCGGCCAGACCGGTCACCGTGCCGGCCTTGTGTGCCGTGATCGGCTGCTCCATCTTCATCGCCTCCAGGACGACGATGAGATCACCGACCGCCACCGTCTGGCCGTCCTCCACCGCGATCTTGACGATCGTGCCCTGCATCGGTGAGGTCAGCGCATCGCCGGAGATGACCACCTTCGCCTTGGCCGCCGAGCGCTTGGGTACGGCTCGGGCGCCGGGCCGGGCCGCCGGGGCCGCGCCCGCGAACCCGGCCGGAAGGGTGACCTCCAGCCGTTTGCCGCCCACTTCGACGACGATCCGCTCGCGCTGCTCCGGCTCCGTGCCGTCCGCGGTGGCGGCGGTGAAGGGCTCGATCGTGTTCGCGAACTCGGTCTCGATCCAGCGCGTGTGCACGGTGAACGTCTCGGTCGGGTCGCCCGGCGCGAAGGCCGGGTCGCTGACCACGGCCCGGTGGAACGGGAGCACGGTCGGCAGTCCCTCGACCACGAACTCGGCCAGCGCGCGCCGGCTGCGCTCGATCGCCTGCTGCCGGGAGTTCCCGCTGATCACCAACTTGGCGAGCATGGAGTCGAACGCGCCGCCGATGATCGACCCCTCGACCACGCCGGAGTCCAGCCGCACCCCGGGCCCGGCGGGTGGCGCCCAGCGGGTGACCCTTCCCGGCTGCGGGAGGAAGTTGCGCCCGGCGTCCTCACCGTTGATCCGGAACTCGATCGCGTGGCCGCGCACCGGCGGGTCGTCGTAGCCCAGCGGCTCGCCCGCGGCGATCCGGAACTGCTCCCGCACCAGGTCGATCCCGGTCACCTCCTCGGTCACGCAGTGCTCGACCTGGAGCCGGGTGTTCACCTCGAGGAAGGAGATGGTGCCGTCAGGGCCGACCAGGAACTCGCAGGTGCCGGCCCCCACGTACCCCGCCTCGGTCAGGATCCCCTTCGACGCGGCGTAGAGCCGGGCGTTCTGCTCGTCGGTGAGGAAGGGCGCCGGCGCCTCCTCGACGAGTTTCTGGTTGCGCCGCTGCAGCGAGCAGTCCCGGGTCGAGACGACGACCACGTTCCCGAACTCGTCGGCCAGGCACTGGGTCTCCACGTGCCTCGGCCGGTCCAGGAAGCGCTCGACGAAGCACTCGCCGCGTCCGAACGCGGCCACGGCCTCGCGGACGGCGGACTCGTACAGCTCCGGGATCTCCGCCAGGGTGCGGGCCACCTTGAGGCCCCGGCCGCCCCCGCCGTAGGCCGCCTTGATCGCCACCGGTAGCCCGTGCGCGCGGGCGAACGCGACGACCTCATCGGGGCTGCTCACCGGGTCGGCGGTGCCGGGAACCAGCGGCGCCCCGGCTCGCTGCGCGATGTGCCGGGCCTTGACCTTGTCACCGAGCGCGTCGATGGCGGCCGGAGGCGGGCCGATCCAGATCAGCCCGGCCTGGAGCACGGCCTCGGCGAACCCCGCGTTCTCGGCGAGGAAGCCGTAGCCCGGGTGGACGGCGTCCGCGCCCGAACGCCGGGCGACGTCCAGCAGCTTGTCGACCACCAGGTAGGAGTCGCCGGGGGCCTGGCCGCCGAGGGCGTACGCCTCGTCGGCCGTCGTGACGTGGACGGCGTCGCGGTCGGGCTCGGCGTAGACCGCCACCGAGGCGATCCCGGCGTCCCGGCAGGCCCTGGCCACCCGAACGGCGATCTCACCGCGGTTGGCGATGAGCACCTTCGTGATCCTGCGCCCGCTGGCAGTGCGGGGCGAGGGCGTCGTCGACATTGCGCTCCTTTCCGGCCTCGCGAGCCTATCCGCCCGGGGGACACCCCAAGAGTGCCGTCGCCGTGGTGCACGCCACGTGCGCGGATGTGGTGCCCGCCGCCTCGGGTGGGCGGCGTCACGGAATCGGTGGGAGCCGGGACTGGTTGGTACGGGCGTACGTGCACGTCCCCTGATCCCCATCTGAGGAGTGGCTGTGGGCAGCAGAGCCCTGACCCTCGACGAGCACGACTCGACCGTGGCCGAGGGCATCGTCCTGATCGACTTCTGGGCGGCGTGGTGCGGTCCGTGCCGGCAATTCGGGCCGATCTTCGAGCGGGTGTCCGAGAAGCACCCCGACGCCACCTTCGTCAAGGTGGACACCGACGCCGAGCCGGAGCTCTCCCAGCGGTACGGGATCAGCTCGATCCCCACCCTGGTCGTCTACCGGGAGGGCATCCCGGTCTTCGGCCAGCCCGGCGCCCTGCCCGAGCCGGTCCTCGAGGATGTGCTCCGCCAGGTGCGTGAACTCGACATGGACGCCGTCCGCGAGCAGTACGCCGAGCAGCTCACCGCCGCGCAGCAGGCCGCCGCGGTGCCCGAGGAGCTCCGCTAGCCACCTGTGGGCCCGGGCCGCTCCGCCGACCGGAGGCCTCACGAGGCGGTGCTCGGGACCGCCAACCCGACCGACAGCGCTCGGTGGTCGCTGCCGCCGATCGGCAGGGCGACCTGTTCGGTGACGCCGAGGGAGGCCACCAGGGCGTGGTCCGTCGGCAGCAGCGGGACCGGCGTCCAGGTCGGCCAGGTCGGCCGGAGCCCCCGGCCCAGTACGTCCGCGGCGTCGTGGAGCCGGCCCGACACGATCCAGCGGAACTGCGGGTTCCAGGGTGTGGCGTTCAGGTTCACCAGGACGAGCACCGGCCCCCTGACCCGCTCGGCGGTCCCGAAGGTGGCGATGTCCCGGCGCCACCGGTCCAGGTGCCAGGTGGAGGGTGGGACGACGTGACCGGCCACCAGCGTCACGGCCGACCTGCCGACGATCACCCGGGCGGTGACCGCCGGCCAGTGGGTGCCCCGCACCGGGGTCACCGGACCGACGTCGAACCTGCTGAAGATCCCGATCCCGGTCGCCGGTGAGGCGTTCGGGTCCGGCACCGTGGCGTACCGCACCGGCAGCGTCAGCGGGAGCCCGGCGACCGTCAGGTCGTGCGCGAGCGCCGCGGAGAGCTCGGTGACGACCAGCACGTCGGTGCGTTGGGAGCGGACGGCGTCGACGATGTCCCTGGCGGAGGCGCGTCCGTCGTGGGCGGTGACGATCATCGCGCGGAGCGGCACGGTCGGTCCGGCCGGGGGCTGCGCCGGGAGTGCGTAGCCGATGACGAACGCCCAGGGCAGCGCGGTGGCACCCACCGGCAGCACGAGCGTCGCCCAGCGGCGCCGCTGGATCGCCACCAGCGCGACGGGCACGGCCGGGACGATGATGATCGGGCTCAGGCAGGCGAAGGCCACCGGCAGCACGCCGAACGGACCCCAGGGCACGTCGCCCACGATCGTCGTCAGCGCCCAGGCGAGCAGCAACGTGCCGAGGGCGGGCAGGGTCAGCAGGTGCGCCGCGCGCCGTGCGCCGTGCAACTCGCTCGACTCGCTGATCCGCCGCCCCGCGCCGCGCCCGCGGTCGGACTCCTCGCCACGCCGGCGCGGCCCGGGTCCTGCGGAAGGCGACCTGACGCCCGCCGGCCGATCCGCCCAGGAGAACCCGGGGTCTTCCGCCGCGCTGTCGGGCTGGGACGACGCGGTCGCGGCGAGCCGGGCCTGCTCGGCGGCCTCCCGCAGGCGCCGCTCCCGCCGCGACTGGGTCATCGCGGGTCGTGCCGCGGCGCCAGCACCAGGTCGACCGTCTGGCGCGCGATCTCGAGCTCCTCGTCGGTCGGCACCACGACGACGGTGACCGGGGCGCCGTCCGGGCTGATCACCCGCTCGCCGCTGCCCTCCCGGTTGCGCGCGTCGTCGACGGCGATGCCCAGTCGCTCCAGTCCGGCGAGGCTGCCGGCCCGCACCACGGCCGAGTTCTCCCCGACACCCGCGGTGAACGCGATCGCGTCCAGCCGACCGAGTGCGGCGTAGTAGGCGCCCACGTAGCACCGGACGCGGTAGCAGTACACGTCGAGGGCGAGCCGGGCCGCCGGGTCGCCCCGCTCCGCCCGCCTGGTCACCTCGCGGACGTCGGACGCCCCGGCCAGGCCGAGCAGGCCGCTGCCGTGGTTCAGCGCTGAGGTCACCTCGGCCAGGTCCTGGCCGGCGACCCGGCGAAGGTATTCCGGCAGCGCCGGGTCGACGTCCCCGGAACGAGTGCCCATCACCAGCCCGGCCAGCGGTGTCATGCCCATCGAGGTGTCGATGCTGCGGCCTCCGTCGACGGCGCAGGCGCTCGCGCCGTTGCCCAGGTGCAGCACGATGGTCGCGACGTCCTGCAGTGGGCGAGCCAGCAGCTGTGCCACCCGCCGGGAGACGTACGCGTGCGACGTCCCGTGGAACCCGTACCGGCGGACGGCGAGCCGCTCCCGCCACGCCGCGGGCACCGCATAGGTGGCGGCCCGGGCGGGCAGGTCCCGGTGGAAGGCGGTGTCGAAGACCGCGACGTGCGGGACGTCGGGCAGCAGCCGCCGGGCGGCCCGGATACCGGTCGCGCACGCGGGGTTGTGCAGCGGGGCGAGCCCGGCGAGCTCGTCGATGACCCGGAGGACCTCGTCGTCCACCACCGTCGGCCGGCTGAACCGATCGCCACCGTGGACCACCCGATGGCCGACGGCGAGCAGCCCGTCCAGCCGAGGCCCGTGCTCGGCGAGGGCGGTCCGGACGGCGTCCAGCGCGGCGGCGTGGTCAGGGACCTCGCGGTCGACGGCGAACTCCCGGGGCGGGTCGCCCGCGATCCGGTGGGTGAACCGGCCTGGCCCATCCCCGAGGCGCTCCACCGACCCATCCGCCAGTACCTCGCCGGCGGCAGGCCGGAGCAGCCGGTACTTGACCGACGACGAGCCGCAGTTCAGCACCAGGACCGTGCCGGCGGCCCCGGTCGGGGCGACGCTCGTCGACCCGGTCATCCGGCCACCCCGGCGGTCGGAGCGACCTCGGCGGCCAGCCGCTGCGCCTGGACGGCGGTGATCGCGATGGTGGTGACGATGTCGTCCACGGTAGCTCCCCGGGAGAGGTCGTTCACCGGCTTGCGCAGCCCTTGCAGCACCGGCCCGACCGCGCGGGCGCCGGCGCTGCGCTGAACCGCCTTGTACGTGTTGTTACCGGTGTTGAGGTCCGGGAAGATCAGCACGGTGGCCCGGCCGGCGACCGCGCTGCCGGGCAGCTTGGTCGCGGCGACCCCGATGTCCGTCGCGGCGTCGTACTGGATGGGCCCCTCCACCGCCAGGGTCGGTGCCGTCGTCCGCACGAGCTCCGTCGCCTGGCGCACCTTGTCGACGTCCGCGCCCCGGCCCGAGTCGCCGGTCGAGTACGACAGCAGCGCCACCCGAGGCTCGACGCCGAAGGCCTCGGCCGTCGCCGCGGCCGAGATGGCGATGTCGGCGAGTTGCTCGGCGGTCGGGTCGGGGTTCACCGCGCAGTCGCCGTAGACCAGCACCCGGTCGGCCAGGCACATGAAGAAGACGCTGGAGACGATGCCCGTCCCGGGCCGGGTGCCGATCAGCTCGAACGCCGGCCGGATCGTGTGCGCCGTGGTGTGTGCCGCCCCCGACACCATGCCGTCCGCCATCCCGAGCCGGACGAGCAGGGTCCCCGCGTAGGACACGTCGGTCACGAGGTCGTACGCGGCGTCGTACGTGACGCCCTTGTGGCTCCTGGCCCGTGCGTACTCCGCGGCCAGCCGTTGCCGCAGCGGTGCCGCTGCCGGGTCGACGACCTGCGTCCCGGTGAGGTCGACGCCGGCCTGCGCGGCCGCCGCGGAGACCGCCGGCGGGTCGCCGAGCAGGGTGATGTCGGCGATGCCGCGCCGGACGACGGTCGCGGCGGCCTGCAGCACCCGGGGCTCGGTGCCCTCCGGGAGGACGATCCGGCGCCGGTCCGCCCGGGCCCGCTCGACGAGGTCGTGCTCGAACATCAGCGGGGTGACCGCCCGGCTGCGGGTGAGGTCCAGCCGGTCGAGCAGGGCGGTCGCGTCGAGGTGGGCCGCGGCCAGGGCGAGCGCGGCGTCGGTACGCCGCCAGGTACCGTCCGTCAGCCGCCCCCGCACGGACGCCGCGAGTGTCGCCGCCCGGAACGTACCGAGTTCGGTCACCGCCACCGGCAACCCGGTGCCCATCCCGGCCACCAGCCGGGAGACGATCGGTTCCGGAGCCACCCCACCGGTGAGCAGCACCCCCGACAGCCTCGGGAAGGTGTGCGACCGGTGCGCCGTCATCACCCCGACGAAGATGTCGGACCGGTCGCCGGGGACCAGTGCGAGGGTGCCGTTGGTCAGGGCACCGAGGACCCGTGGCAGGGTCATGGCCGCGACCACGAAGTCCAGGGCGTGCTCGTCCAGCCGGTTGGGGTCCCCCGATATCAGCCGGGCCTCGCACGCGCCGAGGACCTGCTCGACGCTGGGTGCCTCGAGCGCCCGCTCCTGGGGGACGACGTCGATGATCTCGTCGGCGGACCTCCGGACCCGCTCCATCGCCGCGCGGACGGCGCCGAGGCGCTCTTCCGGCACCCGGTTCGCGACGAGGCCGAGGACCGGGGTGCCGTGCTCGGCGAGGATCGAGCGCGCCAGCGCGGCTGCGGTCGCCACGTCGTCGCCGGTCGCTCCGATCCGGCCGTCGACGACGACCAGGGCGGCGGCCGACAGGTTGACCGCCAACCGTGCGTTGATCACCGGTTCGTTGGCTGCACCCGCGCCCCGGTAATCGGTGCCGATGACCAGGACGGCGTCGCTCGACCGCTCGAGGCGGCCGAACCGCTCCAGCACCGTGGCGGTCGCGGCGTCCGGATCGGCGTGGAGCTCGTCGTACCCGACGCCCCAGCCGGCTCGCGGGTCGATGCCGTAGCGGCGCTCCAGGAGTTCGAGCAGCTCGTCGCGGGGTCCGTCCCGGGTCACCGGGCGGAAGGCCGTCACCCGGCCCACCCGCCGGCTCATCGCTTCGAAGAGGCCGAGTACCACGGCCGACATTCCGGAATGCGGCCCGGCCGCCGTCAGGTAGAGGGTCCTGGCCACGGCGTCGAGGCTAGTCGAGGGGACCCGGGACCTTGGCCCTCGGGTCTTCAGCGGAATTCGGCCGGCGGGGGGCGAGATCGGCGAGCGTGGCCCGGCAGCGGCGCTCGACGTCGGCCAGTTCGGCCAGGGTCAGCTCGATGTCGTGGCGACGCTGCTCCAGCTCGGCCCGCCGCTGGGCGATCTGCTCGAGCAGGTAGCGGAGCTGGCCGACCTCGCCGGGCTCTTGGTCGTACATGTCGACGATCTTGCGGATCTCGGCGAGCTCGAACCCGAGCCGCTTGCCCCGCAGCACGAGGGCCAGCCGCACCCGGTCCCGGGGGTGGTACAGGCGTTGCGTTCCGCGCCGCTCGGGATGGACGAGCCCCTGGTCCTCGTAGAAGCGCACGGTGCGGTGGGTCACCCGGAATCGTTCGGCCACCTCGGCGATGGTCCACGGCCGCGATCCCTCGCCGTCCTCGCCCACCTGCGCTCCCTGCTGCTGCCTGGCTCCCCGGTCTTCCCGTGGCGTCAAGGCTAACCGCACGCGCACAGACCCGGGTTGCGCACACGTATCCGCGACCCGCCTGCGCACGGTGCGCGGGCGAACGACATCGCCAGCCGCGCGGGAGCGACGTCGCTCCACGGTTGCCGGGTCGGGCCGATTGGAGGAGGGGACGATGCGTCCCGCTCTGGCCGACGGTGCACTCCCTGCGGCACACCCTGCGCGAGGAGACGCAGGGGTCATGTGGGCTTACCAGCTTGCCGCGATGGGTGGGTTCTGCGCCGTATGCAGGGCGAGGTGGCCGTGTTGTTGGACGGGGAAGTTCCCACGGTGCGTCTCAGTTGCTGCCGGATTGCATCTCGCGGTAGATGTCCAGCAGGGTCATTGCGAAGTCGCGAAGGGCCTGGTCAGAAGCGGGATCACTTGGTCGGTGTGCCGGCCGTAGTGGCGTAGGGCGCGGGCGATGTTGTCGTGCCCGACGAGGCGCAGGACGCTGATCACGAGGTTGCGCAGGATGGCCAGGACGTGCGGGCCGTTGCCGGTGCGGGCCTGGTGGAGGTCTTCACCCAGAGTGAACGTCGCGCACCCAATCGATCGGTCATCACACTGCTCCTTCACTGTTGGGGACGGGCTAGAACAGGCCGTCCTTGAGCCGTTTCAGCGGGCCGGGCTGGTTGCCCTTCGCGCAGACCAGTAGGTGTGCTCCGCGGCCGAGCAGGTAGGTGATGCGGGCGGTCTGGCAGTGCAGTGCGTCCGCGGTGATCAGGACGTCCTTGAGGTCTTTGATCTGGTCCAGAACCGTTTTCGGCCGGTACATGTTGTCCGTGGCCGACAACGTAAACATCGCGAACTGGAGCGTTCCCATTGCCTCAGATGAGATGGACGAGTTCCTGGCGGCGGCGGGCCTGGAGGAAGCAGTCCAGTCGCTGCCGGCCGGGAGTGACACCATCTTGGGCGGCATTTTTGGGGACGGCGTAGACCTTTCTGTGGGCCAATGGCAACGGCTAGCTCTAGCTAGATTTATGCATAGTCAGCGTGATGCAGACCTCCTATTACTCGATGAACCGAGCGCGGCATTGGATGCCGAAGGGGAACGAGAGCTGTTTAGACACATCCGCAGAATCGCCAACGCACGGCCGACTATCATAGTGACGCACCGCGACTCCAGTCTATCTCTCTGTGACCGAGTGATCTTCTTGCGCGAAGGGTGTTTCGCTCGCTCAGGCACTCACTCGGCCTTGATCGAGTCAGATGCACACTATGGGCTCCTGTACTCTGGCGAAGTGTTGGTGGGAGGACGGGGGGGCGATGGTTGATGTCCGGGGGTGGGTAGACCCTAAGGTAGTCGAGGAATTACTTCAGCGCCGGAGCAATGACCAAGCGGCGAGGTCAGCTGGCGACGAAGGATGGCGTGATCGTGTCGACGCTGACAACTCCCAGTGGTTGGGCCAGCAAGTACGCGAGCACGGGTGGCCAGAGCGCGATAGTTCGGGCGATAGTGTAGTGGCGGCGGTGTGGTTGATCGCGCAGCATTCGACCGAGGACTGGGTCCGAATCCTGTGCCTTCATATGCTTCGTCGTGCCTGTAGGCGATCTCAGGCTCCGCTACGGCACCTAGCTCTGCTGGTCGATCGAGATCGCGTTCAAAGGGGATTACCTCAGATCTACGGCACGCAATTACTACTGGTTGGGGATCAATTTGTCCTGTATCCCATCAGATCTCCGCAGAGAGTGCATGCCCTTCGAGAGAAGATGGGTCTCGAGCCACTTTCCGCATATATTGCTGGATTTGGTGTCCGCCCCGCAGATCTAATGTCGTGACATGGTACAGCCGTCCCAAGCCAGCAGGTGTGAGTCCTGTCCGGGTGGGGCACCGAGGCGGCCGGTAGTAGGCCCCGGTTCGTCGTCGAGAGGTGGCGGGCCGAGCGGGGTTGAGGGAGCAAGATCGCGGACCGTAGCGTCACTCAGCACGAGTTCTGCAGAGCCTCGTCAGACTGACGACGGAGAAGCTGAGCCGCTCATGTGACGGTGGAAACCATGTCTTCTGGGCCCTGTTCCCGGATCAGCCTGGTGGGTTCTCCCGAGGTACGGGGAGCGGTAGGTGATCACAGTTGGGCTGGAACAGGAGAAGGCCTGTCCGGGCCGCTGACGTCGGGCAGGGACCCGAGGTAGAGGCCGACGGCGAAGTCCGAGGGAGGCCAGTGGGAGCCCGGTAGGGTCGTAGTACCGCTAAGCGCCAGGAGGAACCTGGCGGGAGGGAAGATCGCGGGTTTGATCATGCGCGCGGAGGGCGTGGGAGCGGGTCCGGGCCAGCCGGGGTGCCGCCGGCGTGGATCGTGCGGCGTTGGTGGAGGTGGAGGCGTATGGGGTGGCCCGGATGCTGGGCGAGCTGCAGCACGATCTCCGCGAGGACACGTATCGTCCCGCGGCCGCCCGGCGTGTGGATATCCCGAACCAGATGGTGGCAAGCGTCCGTTGGGGATCTCGGCGGTGTATGATCGGACGGGCCAAGCTGCCGTAAAGTTGTTGTTGGAACCGATTTTGGAGGCCGGCTTCCCGCCGGTCTCGTAGGCGTTCCGGCCCAGGCGTTCGGCGACCCATGGTTTGAGGAGCACGGCCTGTATCGCCTCAGTGGAACCGTCCGTTACCGAAGTCAGTGTAACCATGTCCCGGAGATCACCGGTATGTCAGATGCGGGAAAACCCGCATATACGGATTGAAAGGGGATGGGGAACCCGGACCGCCACGCGGCACCGGCGCCCCTGACTCCAAATGTCAAGCGGGCGGAAGCCGCGTTCCTTTTGATGGGCGGGTGTGATCCTTGGACTTAAACTTGGACCTAGGCGTTGTGGTTCCCGTAGAGTCGTTGCCACTGATCTCCGGTCGTTTGAAGGGCGCAGATATCGCACATGAACGACTTGCGCTGGGGGAGGGCGGAGCGGACGGTCTCTGGATCATCGGTTTGGTTCCAGGAGAGTCGAGGGCGCAGCAGGTATCTGACATTGTCTGCGATTCTCTCGCAGCCTACCATGCGCAGGTGCTCGCCGCGCAGGAAGAGATAGCCACGTCGACTGACGTCATAGAAGGGCTATTCTCGAGAGGTTGGATTGCAGAGCGTCAGCCAGGGATCGTCTTCACTCGTGGCCCGTTTGCAGCCGTGATGCATGGAATTAGCCGGTGTCTGTTGACTCTCGGCCGCCAGTTATCTGCAGAGCAGTTGCACGTTTCCAGCCTAACGACTCGATCCAGAGTCGGTGACAGGGGTGTGGCCACGCACGGGTTTCTGTTTGTGAAGGCTGCTGACGATGCCCCAAGCGCCGCCGAAGCGCATGACGTAGACCCAGAAGTGCTATCTCCCGCAGTTTGCTACGCGATGCTAGAAATGCTTTCGGGAACACGCGTTGTGGGCTCCATCGCACTGACCGCGCAAGCCGCATGCTTCCGCAACGAGCGTCACGGGATTGGAGGAGTTGGCCGACTGCGTGAGTTTACCTTGTGGGAATGTGCGGTCGCAGGTGATGCCGACGCCGTTCAAGAGTTTCAATCCCGGGCCGGCGGAATGATTTCAGATTTGCTGATGCGGCTCCATCTGCCATCGCGTATCGCTCCGGCTGTCGATCTTTTCCTTGGCGTGATCGATGCTGCACCGGACCGGTTGCCGTCGAAACGGGAGCACCTGGTTCCATTTGGGCAGGAGGTGCAACTGGCTATAGCATCGATTAATCACCACGGAACGCATTTTGGAGAGCGCTTCTCCATTAGGGATGGTGTGGACGGCCCTGCGCGTTCCGCCTGTCTGGGTGTGGGGGTTGAGCGGCTCACCCTGGCGTTGTTTCAACACCACGGCTTAGAGCTTGAGAAGTGGCCTGCCGATGCGCGGCTAGACCGATTGCCCTCGTGATGGAGCACGTGGAGGCTCAATGCGCGGACTTTAGGCGTTGGCGCGTAATGGCCGAGAAGGCAGTGTATGTCCCTTTGGGGCGATGTCAGGGTCATGGGTTCTGGGTCCGTGCGTGGTTATGGCCCGGATGTCGCTGCGGGTGGGCGCCAGGTTCCACCGGAACGGGAGATTTGTGGATCATCGAAGTTGACCGGGGTCGGTGCTCACACGACCGATCTCGCGCCCTGGATGGTGGCGGCAAGCTGCCTGGTCAGGAGGCCTGGGACTGGGCGGGCGGCAGGGCCTGATCATGGCTATGAGCTGGGAATCCCGGCCAACTTCGAAGACCCAGATTTGTCTCCGTCTCGTCCCGGGTCTCGCGCGGGCGCGCCTCTGCGTACGGTGGCGCAGGCGGGCGACAAGAGACGTCGACGTGGACAACCGGGACGGCAGCCGAAGATCAAGCGCAGCGCACCTCGGTGCCGCGCAAACCCAAGATCATGAGCGACGATCCCCGGAGCGGAGCGTCACCAGCGGCGACGTTCATGTGCGCCTACAACCCGACAGGCAAGGACGTCGGGTGTGCGGCGGAGAGCGCCCGCCCCCTTGCCTCCGGCCGACCCCTCCTTTACCTTTACGTAAAGGTAAAGGAGGGGTGTGGTGTTCGAGCTGTCGAAGGAGCACGAGGACTTCCGCCGCGTCGTCCGCGACTTCGCGGAGTCCGAGGTGGCTCCGCACGCCGCCGAGTGGGACCGCCAGGAGCGCTTCCCGGTGGAGCTGGTACCCCGGATGGGTGAACTCGGCCTCTTCGGGCTGCTGGCCCCGGAGGAGTACGGCGGCCACGGCGGCGACTTCACCGGTTTCTGCGTCGCGATCGAGGAGCTGGGCCGGGTGGACCAGTCGGTCGGGATCACCCTGTCCGCGGGCGTGGGTCTCGGGATCAACCCGATCCTGGTGTTCGGTTCGCGGGAGCAGAAGGAGCGCTGGCTGCCGGACCTGGTCGCCGGCCGCGCGCTGGCGGCCTTCGGCCTGACCGAACCGGAGGCGGGTTCGGACGCCGGGGCGACCCGCACCCGCGCCGTCCTGGCCGGCGACCCGCTGACCGGTGAGTGGGTGATTGACGGCGCCAAGGCCTTCATCACCAACTCCGGCACCCCGATCACCAGCGTCGTCACGGTGACCGCCCGCACCGGCACCCGGCCGGACGGCTCGCCGGAGATCAGCGCCTTCCTGGTCCCTGCCGGGACCCCTGGCCTGACCATTGATCCGCCCTATCGCAAGCTGGGGTGGCACGCCTCCGACACCCACGGGATGCACCTCGCCGGTTGCCGGGTACCCGCGGCGAACCTGCTCGGCGGGCGCGGGCGCGGCCTGGCCCAGTTCCTGGCGATCCTGGACGACGGCCGGATCGCGATCTCCGCGCTCGCCGTCGGGCTGGCCCGGGCCTGCCTCGAGGCGGCCACCGGGCAGGCGGTCACCCGGACGGCGTTCGGCCGGCCGGTCGGCGCCAACCAGGGTGTGGCCTTCCCACTGGCCGATCTCGCGGTGTCCGTCGAGGCCGCGCGGCTGCTCACCTACAAGGCGGCCTGGCTCAAGGACGAGCTGATCGCCGGCCGACGCGGCGCGGGCGAGGTCAAGCAGGCCGCCGCGATCGCCAAGCTGCACTCGACCGAGGCTGCCGTCGCCGCCGCCCGGGTCGCCACCCAGGTGTTCGGGGGCAGCGGGTTCGTGGAGGAGACTCCGGTGGCCCGGTTCTACCGGGACGCCAAGATCCTCGAGATCGGCGAGGGCACCAGCGAGATCCAGCGCGTGGTCGTCGCCCGCGGTCTCGGCCTGCCGGTGCGATGAGCGGACCGAGCAGACTACCGGCATGACCCACGATCACTACCCCGAGGTGGCCGCCGCCCGGGCGGCAACCCTCACGCCGTCCGCGACCGCTGCCGCCAAGCTGGCGGCGCAGGGCAAGCTGCCGGTGCGGGAGCGCATCGCACTCCTGGTGGACGACGGCAGCTTCGTCGAGGACGGCCAGCTCGCCAACGCGCTGGCCGGCGCCAAGGAGGGCTTCGCGGTCGGGGCTGGCCTGCCCGCGGACGGCGTGGTGACCGGCCGCGGGCTGGTCGACGGCCGGCCGGCGATCGTGATCGCCAACGATCCGACCGTGAAGGCCGGCTCGTGGGGCGCCCGGACGGTGGAGAAGATCGTCCGGGCGACCGAGGCGGCCCTGCGCGAGGAACTGCCGGTCTTCTGGCTGGTGGACTCGGCGGGTGCCCGGATCACCGACCAGGTGGAGCTGTTCCCCGGCCGGAGAGGGGCGGGCCGGATCTTCCACAACCAGGTGGCGCTGTCGGGCAAGGTGCCGCAGATCTGCTGCCTCTTCGGGCCGTCCGCGGCCGGCGGCGCGTACATCCCGGCCTTCTGCGACGTCGTCATCATGGTCGAGGGCAACGCCAGCATGTACCTGGGCAGTCCGCGGATGGCCGAGATGGTGGTCGGCGAGAAGGTCACGCTGGAGGAGATGGGCGGCGCGCGGATGCACTGCACGGTCTCCGGCTGCGGGGACAACCTGGCGACGGACGACGCCGACGCGATCGAGCAGGCCCGGCTGTACTTCTCCTACCTGCCCACCTGCTGGCGGGAGGCACCGCCGGAGTACCCCGCCGAGGAGCCGGCGCGGGCGATGACCCGGGAGCTGGTACCCGAGCGCGAGTCGGTGCCGTTCGACGTCCGCGACGTGGTGGAGGCGCTCGTCGACGCCGACTCGTTCTTCGAGATCAAGCCGCTGTACGCGGGCGAGGTCGTCATCGGGTTCGGCCGCCTGGACGGGCGCCCGGTCGGGCTGGTGGCCAACAACAGCGCGGTGCGCGGCGGCGTCCTGTTCACCGACTCGGCGGACAAGGCGGCCCGGTTCATCTGGCTGTGCGACGCGTTCAACCTCCCGCTCGTGTACCTCTCCGACGTGCCCGGGTTCATGATCGGGAGTCAGGTGGAGCGGCAGGGGATCATCCGGCACGGCGCGAAAATGATCACTGCGGTGTCCGAGGCCACCGTGCCGCAGGTCTGCGTGGTCCTGCGGAAGTCGTACGGCGCGGGACTGTATGCGATGGCCGGACCGGGCCTGGGGCCGGATGCCACGATCGCGCTGCCCTCCGCCCGGATCGCCGTGATGGGCCCGGAGGCCGCCGTGAACGCGGTCTACGCCAACAAGATCGCGGCGATTCCGGACGACGTCGAGCGGGCCGCGTACGTCGCCGCCCGCCGCGAGGAGTACGAGGAGGACGTCGACCTGCTCCGGCTGGCCAGCGACCTGGTGGTGGACGCGGTCGTGGAGCCGGAGGAGTTGCGTCGGCAGATCGTGCTGCGCCTCGGCTACGCGGCCGGACGGGACCGACGGTTCAGCGACCGCCGCCACGGGGTTCCGCCGGTATGACCTCGGACGCCTCAGCGCATGTTGCCGGTGTGGCCGAGGGAGAACCGGCCCGGCTGCGGCCAGACGCACAGGCCGTGCGGGCCGGCCTCGGTCGGGATCTTGCGGATCACCGCGCCCGTCGTGGTGTCGAAGACGTAGACGACGGCGTGGCTGCGCCCGGAGAGCCACAGGGTCTTGCCGTCCGCGGAGACGCCGCCCATGTCCGGTGACCCGCCGCCGGGGATCGTCCACAGCGCGGTCTGCCGGAGGGTGGCGGCCTCCAGCACCGAGATCGAGCCTGCATCACGGTTGGTGACATACATCGACCGACCGTCGCGGCTGGGGTAGATCCCGTGCGCGCCCGCGCCCGTCCGGATCAGCGTGCGGACGGTGAACGTCGTGGCGTCGATCTCCCAGACCCCGTTCGCCAGCATGTCGGCGGCCAGGAAGGTGCGGCCGTCGGGGGTGAGTCGCACGTCCTGCGGCATCGACTTCACGCCCGCGTCCACGTTGTGCGCCGGGCCGCCGTGCGCGGCGGCGGACGTGCCGCCGGCCACCTGCTGCGCGTTGAGGTCGATCACCTGCAGGATCCGGGAGGCGTCCGCCGGGATCACCAGCAGCTTGCCGCTGAACTCGCAGCTCACCAGGAGCTTCGTGAGGTCGGCGGTGTAGTCGGCGTGGTTGACCCCGCGGCATGGCACCGGGAGCGAGCGCTGCAACGCCATCGTGTGCGCGTCCCGGACGTCGATCCGCTGGTCACGCTCGGCCATCACCAGGGCGTGCGCGCCGTCCGGGGTGAAATACAGGTTGTAGGGGTCCTCGACCGGTACGGGCCGTCCCGCCTGGCCAGTCACGGGGTCGATCGGGATGAGCGTGTTCCCCTTGTTGTCGTTGACCCACAGCGTCGTGAGGTCCCAGGAGGGGACGACGTGCTGCGGCACCGCCCCGACCCGGAGCCGGCGGACGATCGCGAACGTCGACGGGTCGATCTCGTCGACGGTGTTGTCGATCGTGTTCGGGACGTACACCATGCTCCGCGCCTTGCGGGTCTCGGCCGTCAGCATCCCCGGACCGGCATGGGCGTAGACGGCGGTCCCGTCGGCGTCCGCGGAAGCGGACGCCGAGCCGGAGGCGGCGACCGGCAGGTCGCCGGTGGGCGAGGCCGAGGTCGACGCGGTGCCGCCCCCCGGGGACGCGCTGGTGGCGGCCCCGGTCGCGGGCGGGGAGACCAGGGGCCCTCGGGAGCCGCCGGAGCAGGCGGCCAGCAGCAGGCCGACGACGACCACCGTCTGGGCCGTGACGAGGACGGCGGTGCGCCGCCGGACCGAGTGCATCATGAGTTCCCCAGCAGGTGTGTCGCGGTCACGGCGGTGAGTTCGCGGTCAGCCAGCGTGGCCAGCAGGCGTGGCATCGCGGTCAGCGTGCCCTGGTGGCCGAGGTGCAGGCTCACGATGGAGCCGGCGCGCACCATGGTCTGGAAGGCCCGCACGATGGCGTCCGGCCCGGGATCGGTGTAATCGAGGGGGTCGACGTCGTACCCCAGGCACGCACCGTAGCCGGCGTTGACCGCGGCCTGGCGGATCGCGGGCGTGCTGGTGGGTGTGCCACTCGGCCGGAACCAGCGACCCGCGCTGCCGGTGAGCCTGCGCAGTTCCTGCGCGGCCCGCTCCACCTCGGTCCGGATCGCGGCCGCGGACAGCGCCGTCATGGGCTGGTGGCTCCAGGTGTGATTGCCGAGGTCGTGCCCACCATCCAGGACCAGCTTCGCCACCTGCGGCTCGGCGGCCAGCCAGGTGCCGATCGCGAGCACGGTCACGTGCGCGCCGGCGTTCGCGAACTCGGCGAGCATCCGGCGCAGGATCGCCAGGTCGCCGGTGCCGTGGAAGGTGAGCGCGACCTCCGGCCGCCCGGACGTGGCGCGGCTGATGTCCGGGCCCGCCACCGGCGATGCCGCGCCGGACGCCGAGCGGGAGGCCGAGGTGCTCGCGCCGCCGGGCGCGGCCCCGGCTGCGGAGCCCGGTGCGGGCGAGGCGGCGGACCCCGCGGACGGCGACCCCGCGGACGTGCCTGCCGTCACGGTCGGGGCGCCGGCTCCGTCGTCGGTCGTCCGGGAGCACGCGGCGGCTCCGGTCAGGGCCGCCGCTCCGGCGGCGAGGAGCAGGTGCCGCCGGGTGGGGCTGGCGTCGCTCACGCCGCCACGGTACCCGGGCCGGGGCCACCGCACGGTCCTCCGGTGTCGGGTTGACACGGTTTTGCCAATGGTTTGCCTCCGGTCACCGGAAGTGACGGCTACGGGCCGCTGATGCGAACCCATCCGCCCGGGGGGCGGCTCCGAATCAGGGTCGTCAGAACCCGTCCTCCTCGGACGGGCCCCACGATGATGCGAAGAGGTTCGGAATCATGCGCCTGTCCTTCCCCACCCCGCGGCTGCAGCGGCCTTCGCTCCGGCGGTGGGCCGCCCCGGTCATCGCCGCCACCGTCATCCTCAGCGGCGGGACGATGATCGCCAAAGCGACCACGGCGTCGGGTCAGGCCGCCGCGGGCCGGGCGATGGCCGCCACCCCGATGATGATGGGCGACATGGGCGGCACGGGCGGCCGCGGGGTGAACGGGTTCGGCATGACGTTGGGCAACAGCCGCGCCACCGGGACCCGGTTCACCTACACCCACGGCTTCTTCTGCGATACGACCGTGCCGGTCCTGTCGGCCACCGGGTGCGAGGTCGGCGCCGCCGCGAACGTGAATCCTCCTGGCGTGATGGGCCGGACGAACACGCTGTTCATCACCGTGCCGCTGGGCTTCAACGTCGGGATGCTGCACTGCCCGAACAAGCTGACGTGCATCGACCACCCGGGCACGGTCGACATGACGCGGCTGGCTGCGGCGCTGGCGCCCATCTTCAAGACGACCCCGGCCCAGCTGACGCCGATGCTGCGGAACTTCCCGACCCCGGGCCACGACCACTTCGTGATGAACCGGGCCGGCGGCCGGCCCCAGTGGTGGAACGTCAAGGTCATCGGCGTGACGAGCCCGATCACCTACCGGCAGATCCGGCAGCGGCACAGCCTGGCGTTCGTGCAGCAGCTGCTGGCGACCAAGAACCCCACGGTCGTCGGCCCGATCCCGACGAACATCTTCCTGTTCTTCGCCGCCTCCTGACGGCATCGTCGGGGCCGCCTCAGCCTCGGTCCCGGGCGAGGTGATCCAGGAACGCCGGCCAGGCCATCGGTTCGCCGAAGTACAGTCCCTGGCCGATGTCGCACCCGACGTCGGCCAGCTGGCGAGCCGTGGCCTGGTCCTCGACGCCTTCGGCGACCACGCGCATGCCGAGGCCGTGAGCCATCGCCACGGTGTGCCGCACGATCGTGACCGTCGTCCGCCGGCGCAGGTCGGCCACGAAGGAGCGGTCGAGCTTCAGTTCGTCGAAGGGCAGGTCCCGCAGGTAGCCCAGGGACGAGTAGCCGGTCCCGAAGTCGTCCACCGCGACCGCGATCCCCGCCCGGCGCCAGGACTGCAGCAGCGTCCCGGCCGCGCCGGGATCGGTGAGCAGCAGATTCTCGGTGATCTCGATCCGGAGCGCGTTCGTCGGGACGCCGTGCTGGGCCAGGCAGTCCGAGATCCGCCGGGTGAGATGGGGGTCACGCAGGTCGTCGGCCGTCAGGTTGACGCTGACCGGCACGCGGTGGCCGCGGCGCCACCACTGCGCGCACGCGGCCACGGCGCGGTCCAGGACCAGTGCGGCGACCGGCCGCATCAGTCCGGTCTGGGCGGCCAGCGGCAGGAAGGAGTCCGGAAGCAGCACGCCGTCCTGCGGGTGCCGCCATCGCGCCAGCGCCTCGGCCCCGACGACCGACCCGTCGGTCAGGTCCACCTGTGGCTGCAGGAAGACCTCCAGATCGCCGCGCTCCAGCGCTGACCGCAACTCGTCGATGCGGACCAGCCGATGGGCCGTCCTGCGGTCCCGCGCCGCGTCGTACACCTCCAGCGTGGTGCCTGCGGCCTTGGCCCGGTTGAGCGCGACGTCGGCGCGGCGGAGCAGGTCACCCGGCTCGTCGTGCGGGATCACGCAGGTCGCGACCCCCGCGCTGGCCCGCACGTGCAGCCGCCGCCCGTCGAGCTCGACGGGTTCCGCGAGGACGGCGAGCAGCGACTCCGCGACCGCGGTCGCCGCCTCCCGGCCGGCGCCCGGAAGCACGACGGCGAACTCGTCGCCGCCCAGCCGGGCGACCAGCTGGGGCGACCGCAGGGCCGCCCGGAAACGAACCCCGACCGCGGCCAGCACCCGGTCGCCCACGTCGTGGCCCAGCGCCTCGTTGATGTCCTTGAACGAGTCCAGGTCGACCAGGAGCAACGCGATCCGGTCCGTCCAGCGGGACCAGCGCTGCAGATCGCCGGTGGCCGCGGCGCCGTCCCCGGCGAGGGCCTCGGACAAGGCCCGCCGGTTGGCCAGCCCGGTGAGCTCGTCCGTTCGCACCGGCCCGCTCGACGTCCGGCCGTCGAGCTCGGCCAGGGTCAGGCCCACCCGCAGCAGGGCCGCGCACACGCAGCCGAGGGCCAGCACCGCCGACGGTCGGGGCACCGGCAGCCCGGTCGCCGCGGCGGCCAGGACCGCCACCGAGATGCCCGCGAACGTCCACGGCAGCGCGCCGAGGTGCAGCGGGGCGCGCCCGCGCGAGCGGCGCTCGCGGCGGCCCGGCGTGCTCGGTATCCACGGCCACCGGCGCGTGCCGAGCCCGACGGCGGTGTAGCCGATCATCCGGGCGGCATCCACCCCGCAGCCGGGTTCGTAGCGCCCCCGGTGCGCCAGCACCAGCTGCGCCAGGTCGCTCGCCGCCACCAGCAGGAGGGCGCCGGACACCCACCAGGCCGCCCGGCTGAGTCGGGAGCCGCTGAGCGAGGCCACCGCCAGGACCATGCCCAGCAGCACGACGTCTGCCAGGGGCGCCACGTCCGCGAGCCTGACCTCGGCGGACGGTGAGCTGGGCAGCAGGTCCTGGTGCAGGGCGCCGGCCGCGAAGGTCGCCCCGGCCATCGTGCCCAGGCCGACGATCACGGCGTCGCCCCACGTGCTCGGCAGCCAGCGCGGCACGCCCTCGCGGAGCATCAGCCACAGTGCGGCCAGCGCGAGCGGGAAGTACGCGAAGCGGAGCCAGCCGGCCGTCCCGCCGCCGACGGCGACCCCCGGCAGCAGCTCGTGGTCCGGGGCGACGAGGTGCGCCACGGCGAGCAGCGTCCAGGCGGCCAGCAGCGGGCGCCGCCTGCGGTCCCGGACGCCGGCCAGCAGGCACAACGCGCTGGTGGCGACCACGATCAGGGTGACCAGCACGCCGTCCGCGACCGGTGTCCGGCCGAGCACCGGGCGCAGTGGCACGACCGCGGCGAACACCGCGGCGCAACTCGCCTGCACGATGCCGATCAGCCGGGCGGCGGCATCGAGCCGGCTGCCCTCGGCGCTGGGGCGGGCGCCGGCCTGCTGCCGCGCGCCCGGCCGGGCCGTGGCGGTGGGTGTGGGGTCGGTGGGTGTGGGGTCGGTGGGTGTGGGGTCGGTGGGCGTGGGGTCGGTGGGCGCGGGGTCGGCGGGGGAGCCGCCGTCGCCCGTGGCCGCGTGGCCGCTCCGGCGGCCCCACCTCGGTGCGGGCTCCCGTCGGGACGGCACCCACGACGTGGCGACGCCGCGGCCGCTGGGCGCGCCGTCGCCGACGCCGCTCATCCCCGGCTCGTCTGCCATCACCGCCCCCACCGCCCCCGCCGCCCGGACCTGCGACGCCACCCGGCAGCTGTCACAAAAGCCCTGGTGATCGTGGCCTTCTCCGCGTGTCACGCTGAGCTGCCAGTGTTCATGCCGATCATGGCGGCGGACAAGCGATCGGGGGTGGTCCGGGCCGATCGGTCGATCCCGGATGACCCCCGAAAGGGGAGGCCCGGGACCGTGGGGGAACGGTGGAGGTACTACTCTGCGCCGGTGCAACCCTCGGGTGCCCCGGATCGTCCGCAGGGTGTGATCCGTTTCTCGCGTCGCCGCGCGGGCCTCCTCCTCCTCGCGGTTGCCCTGGTGTCCGTCGCGCTCGGATGGTGGCAGAAGTACCCGTGCAACAATGGCCACTCCCCGCCTGACTACGGATGGTCGCACGTCTGTTACACCGACGTACTCCCGCTGTACTCCGGTCGCGGCCTCGGTGACGGACACTTTCCGGCCTGGGGGAGCAGGCTCGAGTACCCGGTGCTCATCGGCGTCTGGATGGCCCTGATCGGGCTGCCCGTCCACGCCCTGAATGCCGCCGGCCAGATGCTCGGTCCGGCTCGGGCCCTCGGCTTCGAGACGGTCGACGCCGGAATCGTGTTCTTCTGGGCCAACAGCGTGGCCAGTGGCGTGCTGGTGCTGCTGACGACGTGGCTGCTCTACCGGATGCGTCGTGACCGGCCCGGCGATGTCGTGCTGTGGGCCGCGGCACCGAGCATGGCGCTGGCCTTCACGGTGAACTGGGACATGCTCGCGGTCACGCCGGCGGTCGCCGCCCTGCTCGCCTGGTCGCGGCGCCGACCGGTCTGGGCCGGGGTGCTCATCGGGTTGGGGACGGCGGCGAAGCTGTACCCGGTGCTGCTGCTGCTGCCGATCGTGCTGCTCGCGCTGCGGGCCGGGCACCGGGCCGCGCGGCGGGGCGCGCTCGCCGCCGTCGGCGCGGCGGTGGCGACCTGGGGCGGGGTGAACCTGCCGTTCGCCGTGCACGATCCGTCCCTGTGGTGGGAGCCGTACCGGTTCTCCATGGAGCGCTGGATCGACTGGGGGAGCCTGTACTTCCTCCTCGACCACCTCTCCGGTGCGATCGGTCAGCACGACGCCGTACTGCCTGCGATCTCCAAGGTGCCGGACCTGAACCGGACGTCGCTGCTGCTGTTCTGCCTCGCCTGCGCGGCGATCGCCGCGCTGGTCCGGTTCGCGCCGCAGCCCCCTCGGCTGGCCGCCATCGCCTTCCTCGCCGTGGCGGCCTTCCTGGTGACGAACAAGGTCTGGTCGCAGCAGTTCGTGCTCTGGCTCGGGCCGCTGGTGGTGCTGGCCAGGCCGCGTCGCCGGGCCTGGCTCGGCTGGCAGGCCATCGAGGTGGCCTATCTGTGCGCGTTCCTGCGCGTCGTCATCGCCGGCAAGGACGACTACGTGCTGGTCCAGACCGCGCTGGCCCGGTACCTGGCCGTCGTCGTCCTCGCCGTGCTGGTCGCGGTCGACGCCCTGCAGCCGGACCGTGACGTGGTCCGCGGTGACGGCGGCGCCGATCCCGACGCCGGGTTGCTGGCCCGGCCGGCCGAGGGCGGTCCGGCCGGCCGAGGGCGCTCCGCCGCCGCGGACCGGTCAGCGCCAGAGCTGGTGCCAGCGGACGCCGAGGTTCCCGAGGAGCTCACGGAGCAGCGGTAGGGACACCCCGACGACGTTGTGGTGGTCGCCCTCGACCCCGGTGACGAAGGCCCCGCCGAACCCGTCGACCGTGAACGCTCCGGCGACCGCGAGCGGTTCGCCGGTGGCGATGTAGGCGGCGAGTTCGTCGTCCGTGACGTCGGCGAAGTGCACCGTCGTCGACGCGACCGCGCCGAGGGTGCCGCCGCTCCCGCCGTCGTCCGGGCCACGGGTGTCGACCAACCAGTGACCGGTGTGCAGGACGCCGGCGCGTCCGCGCATCCGCCGCCAGCGCTGGGCGGCCTGGGCGGCGTCCGCGGGTTTGCCGTGCCCCACGCCGTCCAGTTCCAGCACCGAGTCGCAGCCGAGCACGAGTGCCCCGGCCGCCGCGTCGGCCGTCGCGACCTCTTCGGCCTTGGCCCGCGCCAGCACGAGGGCGACGTCCGCGGGGTCGGTGACGCCGTACGACTGGACGACGGCGTCCTCGTCGACCCCCGACACCAGCACGAGCGGATCGACGCCGGCCGAGCTCAGAGTCGCCCGGCGGGCGGGGGAGGCGGAGGCGAGCACGAGGCGCACCCGGGCCGTCCCGGCCTCGGCGGACGGCGCGGGGTTGGGAGGCTGGGGCACCCACCGAGCCTAGTGCGTCGGCGGCTGGGTGGTCGGCAGCGCCGCCTCGGCCAGGACGTCCAGGCCGACCGCGCCGACCTCGAGGGCGCGGGCGTGGAACGTGCGCAGGTTCTCCCCCCGCGCCAGGGCCTGCTCGCGGAGCCCGAGCCAGACCCGCTCGCCGACCTTGTAGGCGATCGCCTGGCCGGGCCAGCCCAGGTAGCGGTCCAGCTCGAACCGCCGGGTCGCCTCCGGCAGCCGGGTGTGGGAGGAGAGGAATGCCGAGGCCTTGGCGGCGTCCCAGGTGCCGCCGCCCACCTCGGCGGGCGCCGGCAGCCGCAGGTGGACGCCGATGTCGAGGACGACCCGGCTGGCCCGGAGCGCCTGCGCGTCGAGCATGCCGAGGAGGTCGCCGGGGTCGGTGAGGAAGCCGAGCTCCTCCATCAGCCGTTCCGCGTAGAGTGCCCACCCCTCGCCATGGCCGCTCAGCCAGCAGCCCATCCGGCGCCAGCGGTTGAGCTGACCGGCCTGCGCGACCGCCTGGCCGATCTGCAGGTGGTGGCCGGGTACGCCCTCGTGATAGACGGTCGTGGTCTCCCGCCAGGTGGAGAAGGCGGTGGTCCCGGCGGGAACCGACCACCACATCCGCCCGGGCCGGGAGAAGTCCTCGGACGGGCCGGTGTAGTAGATCCCCCCGGCGGTCGAGGGCGCGATCCGGCACTCCAGCCGGAGCAGCGGCTCGGGGATGTCGAAGTGCGTCCCGGCCAGGGCCTCGATGGCGGCGTCGGAGAGATCCTGCATCCAGCCGCGCAGCGCGTCGGTGCCGTGCAGGACGCGGCGCGGATCCGCGTCCAGGGCCGCCACCGCGGCATCCACCAGGGCTGCCCCGGGTGCGGCGTCGGCGGCGTCCGGGGCCAGCCGGCGCGAGACCTCGGCCATCCGGTCCTCGAGCCGGGCCAGCTCGTCGACGGCCCAGTCGTAGGTGTCCCCCGGGTCGATCCGGGTGCCGAGGAAGCCGCGCGAGGTGATGGCGTAGACCTCCGGGCCGACCGCGTCGTCCGCCCGGGCCGTGGGCAGCAGCCGGGCCCGGAGCCAACCCGCCAGCTCGGCGTAGGCCGCGGCCGCCAGCCGGGCGGCGTGGTCCAGCTGGTGGGACTGCCGGCCGGCGACGAGCCCGGGGAAGAACCCGTCGCGCGCGCCGAACTCGTCAGCCTGGGCGGCGACG
>DATDMG010000156.1:0-3270 GCA_036518955.1 Kineosporiaceae bacterium
CTCCGGGAGGATCCAGACGTGATCCTGGTCGGCGAGATGCGCGACCTGGAGTCGATCCGGTCCGCGCTTACCCTGGCCGAGACCGGCCACCTGGTGTTCTCGACCCTCCACACCAACGACACTGGCCAAGCCATCGACCGCTTGGTCGACGTCTTCCCCGGGGAACAGCAACCACAGATCAGGGTGCAGTTGGCGAACACCCTCACCGGAGTCGTCCACCAGCGACTACTCCCCCGCAGCGGCGGCGGCATGGTCGCCGCCTACGAGGTGCTGGTCGCCACCAACTCGGTGCGCAACCTGGTGAAGGAGGGCAAGAGCAACCAGCTGCGCAACCAGCTCGTGGTCGGGCAACGCGACGGGATGCAGACCCTGGAGATGTCGTTGAGTGAGCTCGTGCTCCGCGGCATCGTCCACCCTCACGAGGCCGCCACCCGGTCCGGCCATCCCCACGAAATCGCTCGCCAGCCGGTCAACGCCGTTCCGCAGCAGCACGGCTTCTGAAGTGTGCCGCAGCGCAGTCTGCATCTGGCTGCCTGGCCCCCCGCCAAGGAATCCGACTACACGGAGGAGAAACGCGAGTCGAGGGCGTGGTGCCTGTCATCGCAGCGAGGAGTGGGCGACGTCCTCCGAGCCGGCTCTGGTGCGTTGGGAGAGAGCCGAAAAGATCCTCTCCCGGTGGTCAACCGTCGCGCGTCGGGGCCCTGGACAACCCTCTGGCCAACGGGGGCCGGTGCTACGTCGAGGACACCAGCAAGGGCGGCACCGACCGGCGGATCGGGCTGAGCCCGACGATGTCCCGCCGGTTGTGGGACCACATCCGCGAGCACGGGATCGGCGACGAGGACCTGCTGTTCCCGTACTCGCTGTTGAAGGACGAGTGGGCCGACCTTGCGTGTGACGTCATTCATCGAGAGCGCCTGGCAGTTGTTGGCGTGAGGCGATGCCGAGCTTCCGATAGACGCTCGTCAGGTGGACTTCCACGGTGCGTACCGTGACGAAGAGGGCTTGTGCTATCTGTGCGTTCGTGCGACCCGCGGCGGCGTGGTGGGCGACCCGGTGTTCGGCTGCGGTCAATGATTGGGCACCGGTGCGTCGGGCCCGGCGTGGTCGTGCGCCGGTGGCGAGGAGCTCGTCGTGCGCCCGACGAGCGAGGGCGCCGGCGCCACACCGGGTGGCGCGATCGAGGCCGTCGCGCAAGGGGCCGCGGGCCTCGTGACGGTCTCCGCGCCGGCGCAACGCGGCACCGAAGTCGACGAGCGCGCGTGCGTATTCGACGGCTGCGGTGGAGGGGGCGAGCATGGTGGCGGCCTGGCGGAGGAGGTCGAGGCCGGGCTGGCCGCCGATGACCAAGCCCTGGGTGCGGAGGGCGATGCCGAGCGCCCGTGGGGCGCCGAAGGTTCGGGCGCGGTCAAGTTCCTCAGCGACCAGGTCCTCGGCGGCGGTGGTGTCGCCGAGGGCCAGGTGGGCGATGGCGGCTTCGGAGCGCCAGTGCGCGAAGGCTGGGTTGGTGTATCCGGCGGCGGTCAGCTTCTCGCCACAGGTGTGCAGGTCGACAAGGGCCTCCTGGAATCGCTGTTGCTGGACGCGGAGCCGGCCGCGGGCCATCACGATGAAGTGGCCGATGGTCCAGTTCAGCTCCGAGGTCGTGGTCAGCTGCTGCTCGGTGAGTACCTGTTGCGCTGCGCCTAGCTCGCCCCGGTCGACCAGCGCGTCGACCAGGACGGCTGCGGCGAGCGAACCGTCGGCATGGACTTCTTCGTTGGCGTCCACGGCGGCGCGGGCGTCCGCCTCGGCCTCGGCCAGGCGTCCGGCGTAGAGCGCCTGGTGGGAGCGGATGGTCGCCAGGTAGGCGTAGCCGGGCAGATCTCCCCGTGCTCGGGCGCGGTCGATGCCCCGGTCGATCAGCGCCAGACCCTCGGGATCCCTGCTGGACATACCAAGTGCTGCGGCGGCCAGGTTGACCAGGACCCACGAATCGTGGGCGGGCAGCGGTCCGGCGGTCGCGAAGCGGGCCAGCTCGGCGACCTCGCGGCTGGATCGGTCGCCGGTGACGGCGCCGGCGTAGGCGAGAGTGGCGATGGCCAGCCGGTCGGTGTCGACGTCCGGCTGCAGCCGGGGCAGTGCCCGCTCGAGCGGGGCCAGCAGATCGGGCAAGGGTTTCATGGTGGTCAGCCCGCGCAGCGCCATGCTGATGTGCACGCGCCGGGCCAGTTCCTCGTCGTCGCCGGCCGCGATGTCGCTGACGTGGCGGAAGGTGTCGAACGCGTCGATGAACCGGCCGGTTCGCGCGAACAGGCTCTCCAGATCCAGGGTGATGTCCACCCGCAGCGCCGGCTCCGTCGCCAATTCCAGCGCCGCTTGCAGGACCGCGAGCGCCTCGTCGCAGCGGTTGAGCATGGTCAGGCCGCGTCCGAGGTCGACGAGGATGTCGCCACGGCAGTCGGGGTCCGGCGGCTCGGCCAGGGCACGTTGAAGGCACGTGACGGCGGGCTCCGGCGCGCCGCGGTCCAACGCGTCGGCCGCGGCGGCGCGCAGCACCGAGACCGCCCAGGGGTCACCGGCCGGCTCGGCCGCGATCAGGTGCGGGGCCAGGTGCGCCGCGGGCACCTGGCCGGCGGCGAGGATCACAGCTGCGCGTTTGTGTGCCAGCGCGCCGCGTGCGGGCTGCAGGTCGGTGTACAGGGCCCGCCGCACTAGCGGGTGGACGAACTCCAGGGGCCGGACCGGTAGGAGAATCGCCTCGCGGACCAGCGCGTCGGCCGCCTCCGCGGCGTCGGCCTCGGACAGTTCGGCGAGCTGAGCCACCCATCGCAGCTCCGCCACGGGCCCGAGTACCGCGACGGCCCGGGCGAGTCGCAGCGCCGGTTGGCCGAGCCGGGTCACCCGGGCCAGCACCGCCTTGGAGATGGTGTCGACCTGCAACGCCTCGAGCCGGGCAACTTCACCGGCGACCGGCCGGACATCCTGGTGCCGGAGGGCGACCAGCGCCTCGGCGAGCAGGAACGGGTTGCCGCCGGTCGCCCGGGCACACGCGCTGACGAACGCGTCGTCCGGTTCGCCCGGCAGCGCCTGCCGGACGAGAGCGTCCACCGCGGGGTCGCTGAGCGGGCCGAGGACGATGGTGGTGGCCGTGGCGCCGCTGAGCGCCACCCGCAGCTGACCTGGCCGGTCCCCAGTCGCCGGTCGGGTGGCGAGGACCAGCAGCGCCGGCAGATCGGCGATCCGCCTGGCGAGGTGGGACAGGAACCGCAGAGACGCCTCGTCGGCCCA
>DATDMG010000157.1:0-2985 GCA_036518955.1 Kineosporiaceae bacterium
GTCCAGCAACACGGCAGGCACCGTCACATCGTCCGCGGAACGCCACGACGCCACCCGCAGCGCCGCGTCACCACCGTCACGACGCCACCCGAGGTGCACGGCAACCACGGGCCCCCCGACGCGAGCACCGGAAACGGGCAGGCGAGCCGCGACATGAACGGACACGATCGACCGGCCAGCGACCCGCTCAACGACCAGCTCGGCGCCCGTCACGTCCGCACCATCCGGCAGCAGCCGATGAACCTTCACCGGCACCTCGACCGCGGGTAGCTTCGACCCGAGCCCGAACCGGATCACACCATCCCCGACCCGGTCCGGGACCTGCAACACGGTCCGCCACTTCCCGGCACCGGACGCCAGCAGCGCCGGGCTCCGCACCGGGGCACCGGCCTCCCGTTGAAGCTGGACCGCGATCCGCCCAGACCCGTCCCACCGCTTGAACCGGCGCTGGGCCGGGCGCCCCGACTTCCGGGCCTCCAGGACACGCCGGTCCGCAGTCCTGCTGCTGTCGACCACCGCGTTGTACGTGGCCCAGTACAGTCCGCGCGTCTGCACGAAGTCCCCGTACAGGGCCTTGACCGCCGCCCGATGGTCGGCGTCGACCGCCTGGAGCTGCTCCCGCGCCGCGTCCTTCACCTGGGCGACGGCCTCCTTCCGGGCCGCCCGCGCATCCTTCACCGAGGCGCGGGCAGCCTTCAGCGCATCGACCGCCGGGCCGCGTGGCGCGCGGGTGCGCTGCCGGGACTTCTCCCGCTGAACCTCCGCCGCCGCAACCTCCGCGGCCTCCTCGGCGTCGGCGAGGGTCGCCTCCGTCGCAGCAACCTGCGGGTACCCCGACCACACCTTCGCGACCGCAGCGTCCCGGGCGAGCGACAGCTCGACCAGGGCGTTACCCAGCTCGTGGGCCAGGCGCAGCTGCGCCACCGCAGCATCCGGCAACCGGTAAGCCCGCCGGCCCCCCCGCGTCGGGGCGCCGTACCGGTACACCGCGACCCGATAGTCCGGGGCGGCATCCTGGTTCGGGTCGCCTCCGTTGATTGACGCAGGCGGCGTCGTCACTTTTCCACCGTCCCGCCCAGCCCATAGTCGTCGAGGTACTCCGGATGCCGGGTGAGCACCCAGCAATCGCACAGCACGCCCCCGCACGACCTGGCGAACGAACAATGCGGGTCATGCTCGGCCGATGGCACCGTGCGGGCAATCTCCCAGGCACGCGGGAAGTCCATCAGCCCTCCATTCCAGTCCACCAGTCGGGACGGGCGAACCGGGACGTGAACGTGATCCCCTCACACTCTTCGGCATCCACCCCGGAAGCCTCCGGCCACCAGGCGGTGACCTCGTCGCCTAGCCGCAAGTAGGCCACCACCACGCTGTGATCCTCGCCGTAGCCGGTGCACCAGTACGGGCCAGGCGGCGGCCACCTCACGGGCCGGTAGTCGTCCAGCTCGGCGCGGAACCGCGACCGGATCCACCTCGGGCGTCCCTCGGCCGGCAGGTCGGCCTGCAGGATCGGAACCCCGTAGACGGTCGTCCCGATCCGATCGCCGCCTTCGGTCGCAGGCCACGGATTCCCGAGCGACAGGCCGCCCTGGCACCCCCCGCGGAACAGGCCCGGCCCCCGGTGCCCCGCGCAGGTGTCGCCCTTGTGTCGACCATGGGGACACCGGTCGAGGTCGGCGAGCGTCGCCTCAGCCATCACGTCTCCTTGTCTTCGCGCCGGGCCCTGCGGCCGGCAGTGTTGGTCGGGGCCGCCGGTCGTAGCGGCTCCCCGTGGTAGAGGGCGCACCGGTCCCCGGACTCCGACAGCCGCCAGCCGTAGTGCTCCGCCGCGGCCCGAGCCTCAGCCAGGTCCGTGGTGCACAGGTGAATCGACTGCGGGCACGTGCCGTACCCGCTGCCGACATCGCAGTAGAACGTGATCCCCGCCGACATCAGCAGACCCCCTCCAGCTCCCCGAACAGCAGCTCCTCGAACGGCAACTCCTCCTGATCCGGCCCCGCCGGGAACCGGGCCACGGGACGCGTCCACCGGCCGCGGCGGAGGGGATGGAGCCGGTCCCAACAGTCCGGGCCAATCCCCCGCGCCCGTGACGTCTCATCGGTCAAGGCCCGGTTGCAGGGCCCCGACCCGTCCCGCCGCGGAGCCCGGCACCGTGCCGGCACGCCGCCGCTGGGCGCCGACGGCAGGAGCGTCAGGGCGGTCATGCTGCATCCTCGCCATCCGAAGCGCCGGGGATCCTGCAGGCGTGCGGGCCGCAGCCGAACACCTCGCCGTCATCCTCGAGGAGTGCCCCAGCGACGGTGGCCGCGCCCCGGACAGCGTCAACCGTGATCTCAGCACCTCCGTACATCCCGAGCCGGCCCGAGAGCAACGCGGCCCGGTACGTGGCGACGGCCTCCTCCGCGGTGATCACGCGGGTGACCCCGGTGTCCTGGTCGACGACCGGTGTCCCGACTTTGATCGGGTTGCCCCACCGGGTCGGCCGAGCGACGACCACCGCGCCGGCAGGGAGCCGCCAGCCGCGTGTACGGCGAAGCTGGATCCGCTGCGGGCTCACCAGCCTTCCCCGCGTCGGGCGCAGGGTGCAGGTTGGCCGGTTCGCGCGCTCAGCCACGGTCCACCGCCGCCGGGGTCGGCTGGCGACGTGGCCGGCCCTTCGGCCACCCGGTCGGGTTGACCTGGACCTCGCCCAAGTCACGCGCCTCCGCGAGACGCTCCTGGACGAACCCGAACGACCGACCCATCGCCACGGCGACCGGACGGATGGCGCCGTGCTGCCCGTACAGCTCGACGGCGCGCTTCCGGTCCGCCTCCCATTTCGATACGGGACTCTTCGGGCGCGCCATCAGCGGCCCCCCTCGGGCAATGGGTAGCCGACAGCCGACGGGTAGGCATCATGGACGACGCCGTCCAGCTCCCGCCCGGCGGCCTTCTTCCCGACGCGGCGCATACCCTGCGCGCCGGCTGGGGTGTGGTCGTCTCGCT
>DATDMG010000158.1:0-14793 GCA_036518955.1 Kineosporiaceae bacterium
CACCCCTTGCGTCCTGGGCCCGCAGCGTCGCCGCCGTGACCCTGCAGGTGATCAAGCGGACTGAAGCGCACGCCTTCAAGGTGGTGCCCCGCCGGTGGGTGGTCGAGCGGACGTTCGGCTGGCTGCTGCGCTACAGGCGACTGGTCCGCGACTACGAGCGCCGTCCCCAGCATCACGAAGTGATGGTCTGCTGCTCAGGGCGTCGGTCGGGAAGGTACGCCCATCGTCATGGCGGAATCCACCACTCGATCGCCGAGGGCGCGACGTCGTTCCCGGGCTGTGGGTGGCCTACCTGTCGGTGCAGGAGTATCAGGGATCGACCCAGGCCTGGATCAGGGCGACCTACGCGTCGATCGCGGTGATCGCCGCCCGGTACGGGGTGTCGGCCTGGGCGATGACCGCCGCCGGGAGCGAGCGGATCGTCGAGGACGCCCGGCCCGCGGTACCGACCTCGTCCTCGCCCTGGTCGCCCACCGGCTCGGACCGGGCGCCGTCACCGCGGGCCAGGTCCTGTTCGCCACCTCGATCACCCCGGCGATGATCTCCTTCCACGCCACCACCGCCCGCGCTGCGCGAAGCGCAGGGACGCGCCGCCCGCTCCGTGGTCGCCCTCGGCCGTGAGGGCGTGCTGCCCGCGGTGTTCGACCACCACCACCGGGGCGCCGAAGGCCGCCTCGCCCGCCCAGACCGCGGTCGCGGACTTCCATCAACCGTGGGAGAGGGTCGCCGCCGACGCGGCCAGGGACTGCAGGTCGGGCCTGCGCAGGCGCCAGTTCCTGAACCCGGCGGGATCCGCCACGTCGGCCTCGTCGATCGCCGCGCGGCAATGGCTGCTCAGCGCACCGAGGTCGTCGCGCGTGCCTCGGGAACCTTCACGGTCGGAGCTGACCACGTGACGGCGGTGCGCGGCTGCCGCCGGCCTCCAGCACCTGGACAACACTGCTGGTGGAGCGGCCGCGCGTCCGCAGACTCTCGGCTTCCTGGTCCGGCACGCCCAGCCCGTGGTCCGCCACGGGCACCATGACGGGGCCACCGGGTGCGCGGCTGCTGGGTGCCACCGCGGAGCTGATGCACCTGCTGGGGTGGGCCAGCCTCGACGCCGACCACCAGGCCGCCGCCCAACGGGCACCTCACCCGGGCTGCGGTCGGACGCCGGTACGACCGGACCCCGGACCTGTTGACCCGGCTGCAGGCGGCCCAGGCCGCAGCGGCCGATGTCGCGGCGTCCGGCCGCTACGTCGAGGAGTTACGGGTGCGGCACCGGATTCGGCCGGCGTTCCTGCGCAAGCTCGACCCCTGGTCCACGCGGGCCGCCAGGCTGAGCTGGGCTGAACCGGGCTGAACCGCTCGGCCGGTCCGGTCCCTTGGCGGCGGACCCCTCCTGAGGCGACGAAGATCGCCGGGTGCTCCTCGGCCTTCCACCGGTCCCCCGCTCGGGATCCTGCTGGTAGGCCCGCACCAACGGCCGCTGAGGAGAACCCCACCGCGCCGACTGATCCAACTGCGCATCCGCCATGTCGGGCTCCGCGCCAGGCGCCGTCTTCGCCGCCAGCGCCTCCAGCCCACCATCCCGAGCCGTCTTCAGTCAACCGAACGCGGTCGACCTGGCCACGCCGAGAGAAGTGGGCACAAGATTGTCGCACAGAATCCCACGATAGTCTAGGGACTAGGTTTCCTCTTAGTGACCGCGGGAGCCGGGTGCGGTGGGCCACTGAGCGCTACGCACCATCGCGCCACGCGCTGGCGGGGTTACCGGCAACAATCTTGAGTTAACCTTAGCGGAACCCTGTGACACGCTTAGATACCCCTTGCATCAGCTGAGCAGTAGAACGATGCGCAGGTCTGAGCCTCAGGGAGGGCTGTACGACCATATCTAGTGCAGTTGCCAACGGCAACTGCTTCCGGGGGGCGCCCATGCGGCTCTACGCCCGAGTCTGCTCTCGAGTTCTAGAGGATGTGTAGGCAAGAAACATGCGTCGAATCGTCACCTCGCCCACCGTTGCTCATGGCTCTTACCTCGAAGGCAGTGTAACCGCTGCCCGGGCGCGTTGTGGCAGCTTCTGCGGATGGGACGTGGCATGACAGCCGCATCCTTCGGAGAGGTGGTTGTCGCCCGGAGTGACCTACCTGTGACGCCCGCTCTTGCCTCCCAGTTCCCCCCGATTCTGTCGTCCCGCCTCGACGCCATCCGGCGGGAGGCCTTCATCGGCCGGTACGACATCACGACGGAATTCCTGCGCTCGCTGCGGGGCGGCGAGCGACGGGTGTTCCTCGTGCACGGCCGGCGCGGTTTCGGCAAGACCATGCTGCTGCGGGAGCTCGCCCGCCAGGCTCGGCAGGCCGGACGTGTGGCGGTGGAACTCGACGGCCGGTCGCGGACGCGGATGGCGGAGCAGTTGCGCGGGCACCTGCTGCCTCCTGACGCCCGGGGCCTGGGTGGGGCGCGGCCGCCCCACGGGCATTCGCCGGAGCCGATCCCGGTCCTGCTGATCGACGACGCCGACGACGTCGAGGACTGGGTGCGGAACGACGTTCTGCCGCAGTTGCCGGCTTCCGTCCTGCTGGTCATGACGACGACCGCCCCGATGTCCCCGCAGTGGGGCGTCGACCCGGGGTGGCGGTCCGTAGTGCACGGGGAGCACCTGGCTCCCTTCACCGCGGAGGAGTCTGTGGACCTGCTCGGGCAACTCGGGGTCGATCCGCGCGAACACGAACGGCTGTGGTATCTGACGGACGGCCACCCGCTGAGCCTGTCGCTGCTGGGCCGGCACTGGTCAGCCCACGGATTCACCTACCTGTCCGCCCCTGACCTGGTCGACTCACTGCTGGAGACTCTCGTCGGCATACCCCCCGACCAGCACTGCTGTGAGGCCCTGTACGTGTGCGCGCACGCGGTGTCGGTCAATGAGGACACGCTGCGCGTGGTCCTGGGCGCGGACCATGCATCGACGGCCTGGAGATGGCTCCGCTCGCTCGGCGTCACCCAGCAGACCGGCGAAGGTCTGCGGATGAACGAATTCGTGCGGCAGCTTGTCGAAGAACACACGATGCGGCGGATGCCTGACCGTGGCTTGGAGCTCCACGCCGCGGTGCACGATTACGCGCACGTCCGCATGGTGCAACAGCTGCAAGACTCGGGCTACTGTATCGGGCCGGTGCGGAATCTCTTCGCGGGACACGAGTCGAGCGCGCTCTCGCGACTATGGGAAGGCCCGGAGGCCGCGCGAATCTGGAACCGGGTCGCCAGATCCAACGAGCACCAGGAAGCCGTGGAGCTCATCCGGCGCGCGGCGGGGGAGTCCGACATGGGGCTGGCCCATCACTGGCTTACCCGGCAACCGGAGAGCCTGTACGTCGGCGAGTGCGACGGTGAGCTGGTCGCGGTGGCGATGAATCTCAAGCTCACCGAGGCAGATGCCCGGCAGTGCGCGGACCCCGTGGTCGAGGCGGTCCTGGGCAGCCTGGACAGCGCCGGGCTGATGCGGAGCGGCGACACGGTGCATCTGCTGCGATTCGTCGCCGACGACGCCGGACGACAGGACAGCGCCGTGGCGACGTACGTGGGCCTTGCTGCGGCCGTGGCGAACTGGCTGGCGGGCGAGCCCTCGGTGGGTGTGGCCGTCGGTGCCTTCGGGCGCCGATCGCAACAGGTGCTGGACGACCTGGCACTGATCCCACTGGACATCGCAGACAGGCTTGCCGAGCAGGTACGCTACTTCGACTTCCGGCGGTTCCCGGTGCGTGATTGGTTCGATTTCCTGGTCAATCATGGCCTGCGGGGCGGTTTCTCCTTGCCGGACAGCTGGCTCCGCCCCCCGCCACTGACGTACGGCGAGTTCGCCCGAGCGGTGCAAAGGGCGTTGCAGGACCTCCACCGCTTGGACCGGCTGGCGGCCAACCCGTTGACCGGGACCTCGCTCGTCGCCGACATGGACCTACTGCCTGCGCAAGCCCTGCAGCGTCGTCTGATCATGGCGGTGGACTCGATCGGCAGCAGCGCCCGGGACCGGCCGCTGGCCCGCGTGCTGGAGGTTTCGTACCTGCAGGTCGCTACATCCCAGAAGGCTGCCGCGAAGCTGCTCGACCTGCCGTTCAGCACGTATCGTCGCTATCTCGCCAAAGGCGTTGAGCGGCTCGTGGACATGCTGTGGGCCAGCGAGGTGAGCCCTTCACCCCCGGAGAGCGGTTCACGGTACGCGTCAGGCGCCCGGTGAGGGTCCGTCCCGTGGGGAAGGACGACGAGCGGTGCCGAGGTGATCTGCCGTCGGAACACGCCGTGGAGTTGGCGGCTGGTGAGAACCGAGGGCTCTCACCGGCGCGCTGGGCGCGGTGCATCGAGCGAGCAGCTGCCGCTACGGGCATCTGCTGCCCTCTGGCGCTCGGCGCGGGCCGGGCGTACTCTTCGCCGAGGCTCGCCGAGCAGGCTGTGGAGAAGGTGACAGAGCCCGGCGCCGCTGGGGCTGTACGGCAATCACCGGAACTGGTCGGACGGCGTCCGCCCGCTGAGGCTGATGCACCGCAGTCCGCTGCGGCGAGGTCAGCGACGCGTGGCCGTTGCTGGTGCAGCCCGACCAGCCTGGTCAACGCCGCGCCGGGCCCAGCCACGTACGCCGTGCCCATCTCGTGCCCAATCCATATCCACCATCTTGTCCGGGAACCGCCCGACGACGATGCTCAGAGGAGACGGGCCTTTCTCATGGTGCTGGCAAGGAGCCGATCCAAGAAGCCGCGGAGCCAGCGCCATGATCGGTCAGCCTCAGCCCCCGCAGGTGTGCCGCGGCCGGGACCGTGCAGCCTCCTGCGCCGACAACGGTGTCGGGGGGCGGATGCCGCTCTTGGTCGTGGGCTGGGCTCGCGCAAGAGCCCGTCGGCCACAGTTGATGTAGAGGGGTGACGCATTACATGATGACTCTTGATCTGGATCCCGCGACAGTATGTCTGTCGAGCGTTCCGCGATTCCAGATCCTCCGCAGGATAGCTGCCTCCCCGGTCGGGGGGTATCCGACCGTGCTGACCGGTCGAAAGGTGGGTACGGTGTTGGCGGTGCTGGTGGCGAGAAGGAACACCGTTGTGTCCGTCGACCAGCTCGTTGACGAGGTGTGGGGCGACCGACCGCCTTCTCGCACCGTCGCCTCGCTGCATGTCTACGTGTCCCAGTTGCGCCGGCTGATCGGCCAGTCGTCCGGCCGGACCGGGCCGCTGATCACGAGATCACCGGGGTACATGATGGTGATCGAACCTGGCGAACTGGACCTTGACATCTACCGAGACCTCGTGGAGCTGGGCCGGTCACAGTTCAGTGCGGAGCTCCTGGGCCAGTCGTCGATCACGTTCGAGCGGGCGTTGAGCATGCTCGGCCCCGGGTCCACGTGCGAGTTCGGTCCTGGGCCTGCGCTCAGCGGACTGTCCGCCTGGCTGGAGGAGAGCCGGCTCGAATGCCTGGACCTGAAGCTCCAGGCTGATCTGGCCCTGGGGCGGCACCGGCAACTGATCAGCACGTTGTATTCCCTGGTGTCGGAGTATCCCCTCCATGAATCCTTCTATCAGTATCTGATGCGGGCCCTGAACCTGTGCGGCCGCAGGGCGGAGGCGCTGAGCGTCTACCGCAGCCTTCGGTCGCGGCTCATCACCGAACTCGGGATCGAGCCTTGCGACGAGGTCCGCTTGCTGCACGTGGCGATCCTCAAGGCGGAGAAGGCCGGCGAACTGGTGAGGTGATCCGGCACGAGGGCGGTGCCGACATCGCCGTCGCCGGCCGTGGTACTCTCGTCGGTGCGCCGCCCAGCGCCCCTTCCGGTCGGGCTGGGGGTCAGGGCGAAGGAGGCTTCGTACCTACCATGCCGAGGTGTAGGTCCGAGGTATTCCGCGCAAGGCTGGAGAATCCCGACCGGGGGAGTTCGAATGACCATCGCACAGGATCCGCAGCAGTACGTCGATGAGATGGCCCGCGAGCGCGGATACGTCCTGGACTACCATAAGGTAATGGCCAAGCAGGACTTCAGGGTACTGGAGGCGACAAATGGGCTCGTCAATGCCGCCTATCTGGAGCAGCGGACACTCGACCGCAAGACCAAGGAACTGATCTTCATTGTCAGCCTGACGGTTTTGCGCGCGCCGAAAGGGCAGATCCAGAGCCACATTCGCGTCGCACTGGATCTGGGACTTTCTCCACGGGAGATCCTCGAGGCGATTGAGATCAGCATTCCGGAAGCGGGCATAGTTGCCTTTCAGGCAGGTTTTGAAGCGTGGCGGGAAGTTGTCGGCGCGGATGGGCTCGAACCCACCGTGCGGGTCCACGACTACGGTACCGGTGTTGGATAAGGACGCGGTGCCCGCTGGCGGCCGGTATGAGGTCTCCCCGCCGCAAGTAGCCGTGTCGCTCAGCGCCCTCCGCGTGCGATCGCGTGCCAGAAGGCGTCGGCGATCTCCGGATGGCAGATGTCGCTGTGCGCGCCGCCGATGCCGCTACCGCTCGCGATCACGGCATCGGCGTCCAGGTTGTAGATCACGCCAGCCCGCAGCGGCTTGCTCGGGTCGAGCCGTGTCACGTCCTCGTCCACGAGCTCGACTCCTGATCCGCGGACGCCGAACGTGCCGATCCCGCCGTACACCGGCAGCCCGTCGTCCGCGTACGCGACGTCGCCTCGGGCACTCGCCCCCAGCGGGTAGAACACCCGGACGGCGCGGTCGTGCCGGGACGTCGTCACGAGCGTCGGTCCGTCGACGAGACGATCACGCACCAGGCCGTGGAAGTAGCCCGAGCGCCCGCGTTGAGCGGGGATGTCACCGCAGAAGGACCACAGCGACATCGCTCCCTGCAGCAGGACGAGGGTCTGCACCGGCCGCGCCGAACCACCGACCGCCGCCGACGCGACGATGCACCCGAAGCTGTGGCCCGCGACATGAACGCGCATCGAGGCGTCCCCTGCAGCGCGCAGCTCGCGAAGGAGCCGCGCGGCCGAGCCCTCACCGAAGGCGAGTGCCCTGCTCTTCATGGCCCAGAACGAGAGCACCCGCAACGGTGCCAGCACACCGCCGCTCACCCAGGCGCCGTACGACACCTGGTCGGCGATGTCGGCGAGCAGTGCGGCCTGGTACGCCTCTTCGGCGTCGAAGGGTTGACGGTCGTCACCCGGTCGGGCTCCCGGCCCCGCCGACTCGACGCCGAGGGCGGCGTCCAACTCGGCATACGCGGCGCTGACCTCGTCGGGCAGCGTCGGCGGGGCGGCGTCGCGCCGGGCGGCGTCGAGGATGGTGGCCAGCGCCTGCCGGACGGCGATCCCGTCACCGAACCGGTCGGCGTACTCGTCGGTGAGCCGCCGTTGCCAGTCGTCCTCGCTGTCGGTCGTGCCGTTGGCGCTCGCACCGTTGTCGCTGGACACGCCGTACGAGGTGCTCCCTGGATCGCCGTCCGCCCACGCCTTGCTCGGCCAGTGCACACCGACCAGCAGCGGGCGGAAGCCGCCCTCGCCTGCGACGAGCCGCTCGCGGTCGGCATTGCGCGCGGCCATCGTGTCGACCCAGTGCCCGTACTGCTCGATCGCGTCGTCCATGCCCGCGTTCCAGCCGTGGCTGAAGAACAAGAGGTCGGTCGGCGCGTCCGTGCCGACCCCACTGATCGCCGCGAAGCTCGACGGCCCGTCCCGGGTCGCCCGCTCGAGGCCCTTCGCGTCGTAGCTCACCAGGTGGTACGGGACGTCGTGCTCGGGCGAGTGCTGGAGCGACATTCTCAACCTCCCTGGCCGGCGGGCAACCGCACCGCCGGGTCGCCGACCACCACGAAGTTGCGGGCGTCGTTGGCGGCCAGCCACAGCTGGGTCAGCTCGCGGTCGTCAATCACGTAGCCCTCGGCCCGGGCGCGGTGCAGGAGGGTCGCGAGGTCCGTGGCCGCGGTGGCGTACCTCGCGCTGATGTATTCCGTCGCCAGGCCGAGCGGGGCACCGCTCAGCAGTGCCTTGATGCTCGTTGAGAACGGCAGGATCCGTGGCTGCAGGCTCTTCCACAGGAAGCTGCAGTTCCAGGCCCGGTCGACGTGCCCGACGAAGGCCAGGCAGCCGCCCTTCGGATGCCGGAGGAGGGCCTGCGGCAACCGGGCCACGAACGGCGGGTCGGCGGACGCCGCCGCGGCGGGCGCCCCGACGAAGTCCGTCGTCCGAGGCGTGCCGGCGCTGTAGCAGCCGAAGCTGAAGACGATGCCGGCGGAGACCGGGACCGCGGAGTCGAGGTCGCCCCCCGCGAGGTACCGGTCCCGCCCGAGCGGGCCGGGCCGCTCGGTGGGGCCGGCCCACTCCTGGCACAGCAGGGCTCCTTGCAGCTCCCGCTGCTGAGGTCCCGCCGTCCCCAGGCCGTGGGTCGCGGTGAAGAGGACGTCCGTCCTCGACGGTCCGCTGACGAGCTCACCGAGCCGGGCACGGGTCGCCTGCTCCCCGATGTCCGATCCAACCGTCGCGGCCGCGGCGAGGTCGTCGGCCAGCGGCGCGGCGAGCCGCGACGCGCTCAACGCCGTCGGCAGGTCACCGGGGTTGCGCGGTGCGAAGACCTGGACACGCGGCCCCTGACCCGCAGGGCGCTGGGCCCCCTCGGCCGCGACCACATTCTGCGCGTACTGCGCGTATTCCTCGATGGTGTCGAAGTTCAGCCGTCCGACCCCGTACTGGACGTCGAGCTGGTACTGCATCTCGTACGACAGACGGGCGGGGTCGCCGACGAGCAGCAGGTAGTAGGGCAGGTCGCGGGGGTCGACGACGTCCATGGCGGCGACCTGGTGCCGGATCAGGAAGCTCTGCTTCCCCTCGCCGGCGTGAACCCCGTCGTCCGGCCCCTTGAGCAACCGGAACAGCTCGCCGGCCTGCCCGGCGCGCAACTCGCACAGCGGCGCCAGTGCCTCGAGTACGTCGTCGCCCACGTCGTCTGCGGCGACCAGCCCCCAGCCCACCTGATCGAGGTGGAGCGGATCGCGGCCGTGGACGACGGCGAGATGGTCCTCGCGGTCGGCCTGCGCGCGTGCGCGCAGTTCGGCGGTCTGGCGGCCTGGCTGTGACGTTCCGCTGATCACCTCGACGACTACGTCCAAGGGCGCCGGAGGGAAGAGATAACCACCGGTCTCCAGGTCGACGCCGTTGAAGACGAGCTGGTCGCCCGGGCCGTCGGGAAGGTCGGTGGTCATGGCCGGAGCAGCAGAACGATGAGAACGATGATCACGACAGCCTCAGCGACGGCCAGGACCGCGAGCACGCCCGCCATAGTCCTCGTCGCGCGGAGCCGGACGCGAATGCCCTGCTGCCGGATCTCCTTCTCCCACGCGTCCAGATAGTCGCGCTCCAACGGCGTCAGCTCCTCCTCCGTGACCACGGGGAGCGACGTCGCCTGCGGAAGAGAGGCGGGCCGACGACCGCCATGATCCCAGTTGTAGGCGTCGACCTGCCACGGCTGGAGGCCTCGCCTGCGCCACGCTTGGTTGCTTGCGAGGACAGGTCGCACCAGCCGGTCGTGGGACAGCTCGTACCAGATCGTGCTGGCGCGGACGTCGCCACGGATCAGATAGCCGTCCTGCAGCAGGGTGAGCACCCGATCCGGCTCCTTGACGGCCGGGCGTTGGGTGGTCTGGCTGCGGAAATGGTCCTTCGTGATGAGTTGCGTCTCGACCCAGTCCCGAATGTTGCGCTCGTCGGCGCCTGTCTCTGTCACGACGCCACCCACGGTGTCGCCGAAGAAGCGGGTCAAAGCCGTGTCGACGTCGGCGTGGCGCTCGACGTCGGTGAGCTCGATGGTTGTGAACCCGGGGCGCTCGTCACGCACGTGTTTCCACAGCTGTCGGCAGACCACCTGGACCTGGACCGGCTCGACGTAGGGCGCCTCCCGGATCTCGACCCGCATGTCCGGGCGGTGCACCTGCGTGTGAGCGAGCTTCTTGAATAACAGGTCGGACGCCTCGTCCGTGAATGTAACGCCTTGCTCCCCGGCGGGTACCTGCATCGCGAGTTTGGCGTCGTCTCGTTCCAGCAGGTCGAGTCGGTAACGGGACTCCAGCATGCCAGGTAGGTGCGGCAGGTAGCGATCCAGCCCCCCCATGTAGTCCTCGCGCATCGAGAACAGTGCCCACACGGGTTCGGTCGTCAGCATCTCGCCCAGCTGAGCGAAGAATTCGTCCTGCCCGGCCCAGTCGGTGGGATTGAGGATCAACACTTCCTCGAGTTGGTCGAAGATGAGAACCGTGCTCTGCAGTCGGTTCCTGCGCGCGCTGTCCTCGCCGTCGTGCCGCCCTGCGGCCCAGAGCTTGACGGCGTCGGCCAGGGCGGTGTCCAGCGGCGGGGGAGGGATCTTGGATCCGGTGAAGAGATATGTGATCACGCTCTGGACATAGGGGTTGACGCCGTCACCCGGTCCGGGGTCGTTGACCCGGAGCCGCGGTGTGGTATGGAATCCGCGGGTCTCCAGCAGCGGCACCACCGCGGCCTCAATCAGTGAGCTCTTGCCGGCACCGGAGGGCGAGTGGAGCAGGACGACACGATCGGCAATGACGCGGTCGGTCAGCTGCCTTGCCTCGCGGCTGCGGTTGGGTAGGCGCTCGCCGCGGCCGAACTCGCGTGGACCTCGGTACGGATTATTCTTGTGCACCGCGACCTTCGGCGCCGTCTCGGCGGTCATGTTTCGATCCCCAGCCGCCGTCGGTACTCGTCCAGGAACGCCCTGGTGTCGGCCCAGTAGACTCCGACGTTCGCGCTCTTGAAGTAGGACTCGAGATAGTCCTGCGCCGCCTCGGGTTCCACGTCGTGCCCGCCGGGGTTGACTTGGACGCCCACGTGGATGTGCTCCGCCAGCAGGTTGCTACTCGACGGGATGCTCTTGATGCCCTCGAACACCGTCCGGAACTCCCAGTCCTCCAAGTGATAGCCGAGGAAGAGCAGGTCCTGATCGACCAGCGAGTAGCGCACGATGTCGGGAACCAGACCCTTTTTCGCGACCCAGGCCGTCAGCCACTCGAGGTAGTCCTCTTCAGCGAGCACGAGCGACAGCGGGTCTTCAGCGCGCCCGAACAGGTGGTAGACCAGCGGGCGTTCCTTCGTGGGCTCCGCCACCAGCTTGGTGACCGGCCACCTCCGCCGATCCGTCCACGGGAAGAACATGGTCGTGGGCTTCTTTCCGTTGTGCTTCAGGGCCTGCTCGAGCAGGCCCGTCCAGTTCGTCGTGATGAAGAGTGGGGCGGGGATAGTGGCCAGCACGCGGTAGGCGTTCCCCGGGTCGTCCTGGAGCTGCCTCAGCCCCGCCTTCATGGTCGACTCACCTGGCTTCGCTTGGGGATCGAGGCCGTGGAACGGGTCCGCGGGATCGCCGGCCGCGTTCTTGATGCGTTCGGCGATCTCCTCCTGCAGGTAGACCTCGAGCTGGTTCGCCACCGCGCTAGAGGAGTGATGCTGAACCCGCAGGTACTGAGCCACCTTGGCGAGGTCCTCCCGATTGTGGGTGAGCACCGGCAGCTGCCACTGCACGGTCCAGCTCTCGGCGATGGTCTCCCGGGACCCCAGAAGCTCGTCGGACATGCCGGGCCCGAGCACGGGTGTGAGGTTGCCCGTCTTGTGCGACGCCGCCAAGGCGCTCCACAACAGCTCGCCGTTGCCCGTGAACTCGGCCTTGAAATAGCTGCGCCCGCTCCTCAGCCGCGAGAACAGGACGGGCACCCACCAGTCGTCGCGATCGTTCTCCCGCAGGCGTCGCCGAGCAGCGGCGACGGATCGGTCGATGAGGCCGTCGTTCTTCATCTCGGCGAAGAATGTCTCACTGAACAGCCGTGCCGTCTCCATCGTCACGTCACCCTGCATGGCGATCACGGTGGCCACGCCGGCCGCCGCCAGACGCGGCCCCAGGCCTGCGAGAACTCCGTCGTCCGTCGACATCAGCACTCCGCCCGGCCCGCCCGACTGGCATGAGTTCAGCACGACGAGGGTCGGACGGACGGGGAGCGCCGAAACGACCTCTTGCAGGCGACGCCCGTCGACCGCGTCCGCGTTGCCGTTTTCGTCCTCGAGGTAGAGCAGGGGGACGTCGGTGAGCAACGCCCCGTGGCAGACGAGGTAGAGGATATCGACCTGCTGTTCGGCCTCCCCCAGCCGTCGAATCACGTTGGCGAGCGTCGCCTTCCCCCCGCTCACGAGGTATTCGGTCTGGAAGCCCTTGAGTGCCGCCTCGGCGATGCTCTTCTCCAGGTCCACCTTCACGGGTGCGAGCTTGCGGCCCCGCGGCCGGAGGCCCTCCTCTTGAAGTTCCCGAGGATTGGCGATGACGACGAGGGCACGGGTGGCCTGACGCGATCGCCAGGGAACGACCCGGTAGCCGGGGTCCGTCAGATACCGAGAGAAGAGGACGTCCGCGCTCGTGGTGAGGGGGTGCCCAGTGTCGGGATCTTGCAGAAGCTCCCACCGGATGGTGTGTAGCGACGGCGGGCCGTCCACCCTGAGCCGGAGGTGCAGAGGAACGTTGGGGGCCCTCTTGCGGCTGTCGCTGTAGAACTTCGCCACCTTCGGGTGGTCGAAGATGAGCCTCGTCACGATCTGGGCGTACTCGTCCGCGCTGTAAGCGCTATCGTGGAACTGTTTCAGGTCGACCGCGATGGGATCGTCATCGTGACCCAAGATGTCGATGTTCTGGTCGGATCTCGCGAAGCGCAGTTCGACGTCCAGCGCCTGACGGGCCTCGATCCAGCGGAGTCCGATGTCAAGTTCTGCATCTGGACCTGCCACGACGCCCCCTAAGAGCCGTCGGCCGCACTCGACCGGATGGTCGAGAAACCATTGTCTACCTTAACGCTGTCGATGACCAGGGTCGGACGGGCTGGCTGTACGGCATCGACGATGCACATCGCGACCACCCCGCCGACCGTAGACCTGAAACTTTCACCGGTGTGACAGGGGTGGCCTCCGGGATGCCGACCCAGGCTTTGTGATCATGGTTCCGTTCGGTGGGCAGGGAGGTGGACCGACTGTCGCGTCGGTGGCGCCGGGTTCCACGTGCCGGGGTGCTCTGCTGGGTCGTCGGGACGGTGGGGGTCTGGGTCAGGTCGGGATCGGCAGGTGCTTGACGGTCTGCCAGGCGGTGGTGAGGTCTGGGGTCCAGGGCCGGTCGGCGGGCAGGTGCAGCCAGGTCTTGCGCTGTCCGTAGGTGATGCGGCCGGGACCTCGAAGGGTCGGAGCCGGAGGGTGGCGATCAAGGCCTTGCGCAGGTCGCCGTCCCCGACCAGTTCCAGCCCGGCGGCCCATGAAGTATGTGCCGCACGGAAGCGGTGCACCTTCGCCGACACGGTTATGATCTTCGCAAATCGCATCGTGTCTGGTCAGGTGCACGTCTTCCGGTATTGATGACCGCTACGCCCCGGCGTGTCGCCGACTCACACCTCGCCTGCAGGGCTCTCGCCTGCAGGGTCTCGCTCGACACCACGCCTGGCTCCTGGTGCGGCCCGACCGCGACCTACCCTGCGATCGTATGACCTTCATCACACTGGGCCGGACCACCAGCCCTTCGGCCGCAGCCGGAGGGCGCCCCGTAGGACAAGCGTACCCAAAGGAGCCAATCACTTACTGTCCGTCGCTATGGTGACAGGCGGGCAACGTTTCGTGCTCGTTCTGCAACCAGTGGACGGCAGGTGACCAGATGGGTGGGCTCCGTCGCGGTTTCCTGCAGGCCGGCCCCGCCTTCGCAGTCCTGGCCATCAGCATCGCCGACCTCCTTCTCCCGAGGGGAGACGTGGTCTTCGGGTTGCTGGCCATCACACCGTTGTTGGCGACCTGCCTGGCCATCGGAACGGTCGGGACCGCCGTCTACGGGGGGCTCGCCGTCCTCGCCGCGGGCATGCTGGGCCTCTTCTGGGACCGGGTCTACGACCCTCACCACCTGCCGGCACAGGTCACCCGCCTGGTCACGATCGCTGCCACCACCGTGCTGGCTGTGATCCTCTGCCGAGTTCGGCAACGCTACGAACGACAGTTGGTGCGCATGGTCAGGGTGGCCGAGACGGCACAGCGGGCGATCCTGCTGCAGGTGCCGGATCGTCTGGGGCCGGCGCGGGTCGCGGTGCACTACGAGAGCGCAGCCAACGATGCCCTGGTCGGAGGCGATCTGTACGGGATGATGCTCACCCCGTACGGGTTACGGGTGCTGGTCGGGGATGTGCGCGGCAAGGGCCTGGAGGCGGTGCGGACGACGGCGCAGGTGCTGGCGGCCTTCCGGGAGCGTGCTGGCGACCATCCCGACCTGGCCGTGCTGATGGACCAGCTGGACCGGGGCGTGGCGCGCCGCGCCACCGGCGAGGAGGATTTCGTCACCGCCGTGCTGGTCCAGATCGCCGATGACGGGACGGCGACCATCGCCAACGCCGGCCACCCCTCGCCCTACCTGGTGCACGACGGGCAGATCGATCTGGTGGTGCCGGGCTCGCCACGGACCCCGTTGGGGCTCGGGGGTGTGACGAGGGTCAGCACGCTGTCTCTCACGGTCGGTGATCGTCTCCTGCTCTACACCGACGGCCTGACCGAAGCTCGCGATCCTGTCCATCACTCGTTCCTGCCGACCCCGATCATCACGAGCGCCCTCACCACCGGCACGGGGGTGGTGGACGCCATCGCCTCCCTGCGGGACGCGACGCTCCAGTGGACCGGGGGAGCGCTGCACGACGACATCGCCCTGCTCCTGGTCGAATATCGGCCGCGGGAAGCAGCCACGCTCGCTCCCGACCGAGACCGACCGCCATGCTCGGCCGAACGGTCTCCTCCCGGACGACGGCGCTCGTGAGGCGCTCGTGAG
>DATDMG010000159.1:0-14717 GCA_036518955.1 Kineosporiaceae bacterium
GAGTACCAACACGCTGACCAGCAGGTTTGCCTGGCAGGCTAGGTAGCATGAGCTTCTTGACCTTGTTGACACGGAAGAGGCCACTGGTTCAATCCCAGTATCGCCCACCACGTAAGGCCAGGTCAGAGCCCCTTCCCGTGATCGGGAACGGGGCTCTGTCTGGCTTGGTGGCGGACGGCGACGGACGCACTCTGAACCGTTGCTCATCGTCTCCTGATCAGCGGACAGGTCAGGGTGCGGCACGGCCTCGCCGCGCCGTCGTCGCCTACCATCGACCTCATGGCCTTCGACCGGATCACCGCTGACCCTGCCACCCTGGAGGGCAAGCCGTGCATCCGCGGACTGCGTATCTCGGTCGAGACCGTCGTCCGCCTCGTCGCCGCCGGGTGGTCCTTCGAGGAGATCCTCGAGGAGTACCCCGACCTTGAACGTGAGGACATCACCCAGGCGCTGCAGTACGCCGCCGACGCGACCAATGTGCACCACTACCGCCTCCGTGAACCGGCATGAGGTTCCTGATCGACGAGAACATCTCCTGGCGCGTTGCCGAGCTACTCACCAAGGCCGGGTACGACGCCGTGCACGTCCGGGACCTCGACGCGGAGGGGGCGGACGACCGTGATGTGATGGCCCTCGCCGCCCGGGACGAGCGCGTCATCGTCTCCGCCGACACCGACTTCGGCGCTCTGCTGGCCCACACCTGCGCCATCAAGCCCTCCGTGATCCTGGTGCGTGCGCTGGTCGACCGCCGGCCGGCCGAGTTGGCCGGGATCATCGCCGCCAACCTCGACACCATCCGCGAGCACCTCGACGCCGGAGCGGTCGCAGCTTTCACCCCGGACGGCATCCGGGTGCGCCCCCTTCCGCTGCGCTGACAACCTCCGAGGCATCGCGGCTGAGTGACTATCTGCGTGACAACCGCGCCGCACAACCCCGGACACCGGCGTACTTCCCCGAACGCGTCTCCGCAGGCCAAGCCGCGAATCGGCCCCGGTCCGCGGCAAGCCGAGCGTGCTTGACACGGAAGAGGCCACTGGTTCAATCCCAGTATCGCCCACCACATCTGACCAGGTCAGATGCCCCCTAGGGGCCCCACGAGCCCTAGAGTTGCCCTAGAAGATGTAGGGCTGACAGATCGAGAGCCTCGGTGGCCCAACCGCCGGGGGCTCTCCGGCATCCCGAGTCGGTCTTGTGGCTGGCCGTGCCGGCCGTCTCCGCTCCCCCGTGGCGCCTAGTGCGCTGACCTCGATAGATCACCGGGCTGATGCTGCCTGACGAAGTAGGGTCCCTGCCCACCGGCCGATGAGCCTCGCCGCCACACACGGTCCGGCATGGGCTGCAGCCGACGGTCCGTGCAACGCAGCGGTCGCCGGCAGCGTTCCGTCGGCATGAAGCCACCGACCCCCTTGATCCTGACCATGGCCATCGCCGCCCTGGGGCTGACGGCCTGCGGCGACCAGCCCCGGACGCCCGCCGCCACAGCACGAGTCGTGAACGCGTCCACCCCGGTCACGGGCGGTTCCGCGTCCGCCGGGGGCGCGGTCAGCACCCCCATCAAGAGCGGTCCCCCGGTGGCTCCCAGCCCGGCCAGCACCCCGGTCCACGGCGTTGCTGCACCGGACCCCGGCCGTTCCGGCACTTCTATCCACGGCGTTCCCGATCCGGTTCCGGGTCCGTCGAGCACTTCCGTTGAGGGTTGCCCGGGAAGCACCCCCGTCACCGGAAGCCCGGGGACTTCTCGCGTGGACAGTGGGCCCGTGCCACTGGGCGTTCTGCGTGGGCACCTGTACGTGACCGGTGGACCCGCACCGGGCATGAAGGCTCCGCGTGCCGGAACTGTCGTGGTGACGCACGCCGGATGCCGCCAGGAGATTGCCGTAGGTGAGGACGGCGCTTACTCCGTCGCTGTGCCGCCGGGCACCTACAGCGTTGCCGGCACCAACCCCCGCATCGCGCCCGCGCCCTGCAACGGGCGGAGCGCGGTCGCTGTCGCCAGGGGCGCGACCGTCGTTGTGGACGTGAGCTGCCCGGTGCCGTAGGCAGCAGCCCCACGCGGGCCAGCGCGTTGACCTTGAATGATCACCTATTCGCCAGGCACCTTCAACACGGTGATCCATCGAGGCGAACGCACTGGCTCGAGGCACAGGGAGAGCCCCTGGCCGGATGACTGGCCGAGGGCTCTCCCTGCACGTCTGCTGCTAGGCCTGCGGCAAGCGTGTCGTTCGGGGCCTGGGCAGGCCAAGGGCCTTGAAGGTTATTCAAAACCCCTGGAAAGCACCCCGATCCGCTGAATCATGATAGAAATCGGTAAAGTTCGGCGTGTGACGCGAGCAACGCCCTCCCCGTTGATATCGGTTGGATCGACGAAGAAACAGCCAGTATCAACTTCGGGGAAGAGTATCAGCATACTACGGGACTGTCCGTCTCGCAGATGCAGGAGCTCGTCGCGCGTGTTCAGGGCGCCTTGACCAAGCCATGGAGAAAGAGGGTCGGCCGGCCGAAACTGTGCGGACTGTCCGGGCCGTGGAGATCGCGTGCCTGTATCTGCGGCAGAACGGACCCGAGGAGTTCATTGGCGACCTGCGGGGCATCTCGCAACCGACGGTTTCCCGGATCGTCACCGAATTGGTCCCCCTCGTGAAGTCGGTCCTGGAGGAGCGTGCCGGATGCCAAGGCCGCCATCGAGGTCGTCAAGGGCAGAGTGGTACTGGTGGACGGCACCATCACGCCCTGCTGGTCCTACGAGGACCACCCCGAGCTGTGGAGCCGCAAGCACGCCACCACTGGCTTCAACGCCCAACTTCTGAGCCTGCTCGACGGGACAGCCGTCTACATGTCCGACCCGCTCCCAGGGAAGACCCATGATGCGAAGGCATTCATTCAGACCCCAGTAGAGGAGATCGTCGAGCATTCCGGCGGCGGATACTCCATACCGACTACCGCCGCCCGCACCGCACCTACGGCGACGCCTAGGATGCTGCTCGGGGATTGTTCTTCTTCTCGCTCACATGGGGTTTTGAATAACCTTCCGACTACATCACAACACCCATCCGAAAACCAAAATGCCGCAAACTCCTGGACTGGGAACACGAGTGGAACGGTCAGGTAAGTTCCTAACGCGCCCCAGTCGAGCGGGCCGTCGCGACCCTGAAGGCATGGCGGGTCCTGTTCACCGACTACCGCCGGCCACTCAAGACCTTCGAGACGTCATTTCACGCCGCAATCGGGCTCCATTTCTTCAAAGAGAGTTTCGCATAACCCTCTTTGACCACGAACCGCTCGTCCACCGGGCGTTCCTTCGCGCGCAGGTGCACTACCACGCGGGAGACGGTGATGATCCTCGTGGCCGGGTCCACGTCGCGGGGCCGCAGTTCGGTGAGCTCGCCCCAGCGCAGCCCGGTCTCAATGTCGGTTTCGACCAGCAGGTGCATGGCCTCGTCATCCAAGGCCCCCTTGCCAGGGTGCAACACGGTGATCCGGTCGTTCAGCGCCGTGGTGAAGACGGCGTCCAGGATGAACTTGCACTTTTGGATGGTCGGTGGGTTCACCCCGTGGACCTCGTGCAGCCGCAGCACCCATTCCCGCACATGCCCCGGGAGGATCTCGCCGATCCGACGAGACCCGAGCTCGGGCAGGATGTACCGGTCGAGCAGGTAGCGGTAGGACTCGCGGGTGGTCCTCGATCACGTGGTGGGGGAACCACTCCTCTTCGATCTAGTCCCGCAGCAGTTGGCGGCCGCGCCGCGGATCGGCCACCCGGCCCGCCGCGATCGCTGCCTCGGCCCGTTGCGCCGCCCGCTCCGCGGCCCGTTTGCTGGCGAACGTGCCGGCGGAGCGCTCCCGGCCGCGCAGATCCCGGTACATCCCGGTGTAGCGCATGGACCCGTCGTTCGCTGCTCGCGGCTTGACCCAGCCCATCGCGCGCGCCCAGAAGATCTTTTGTCCGCAGAGCTCGCCGTGTGAGGTCGCATCTCGGCGGATCTGCACGGAGCCAATTACGGCCTCTGAGCTGCAATGATACCCCAATGATGATAGAAGCGCGCGGGATGGATCGGTCACGTAATCCGGATTGACGCGGAAGAGGCCACTGGTTCAATCCTAGTATCGCCCACCCCATTTCTGCAGCTAGCCCCTTCCCGATCCAGGGACGGGGCTCGATTTGTTTCCGAGGGCTCAGTCGGGAGAATCCTGGGAGACGATCTCTTGTGCCGCGGGGATCGCTGGCCTTGACCGCGACCGCGTCCGGGGGTGGTCCGTCACAGCGTCCATCCGTGGCTCGCTGCACTCGAGTGCGCCCACGTCGACGAGTCCCTCGATCCCTCGATGAGGCTGGTCACCACGCGCTACGTTCAGTGATCACATGCTCCGGTGGAGGTGGATGCCTGTGGAAGCAGCCCGGCGGCGGCGACGTGCCGTTCTCCGGAGCGTCCGGTCGGACGCTCACGTCGGGTGATCCGGGCATGTCGGGGGTTGACGGCCCGGGGCGGTGACCGTGCGAGGAGAACAGTGCGCCCTGACCGCGATCACCGGGGGCACCGACGCCTACCGGGAGCTGGCCCGACGTCTTGAGGACGATCTTCGACGATGGCTGCATCGGCTCGATCGGCTCACACGAGGCGAACATCGAGGGTGACGACGGAGCAGGTCGATCATCAAGGTAGAGGGACCACCGGTTCATGGCGTTGAGCTGACTGATCGCAGCAGCGCGTCGCTCGGTCATGGAAGCGGTGACGGCGCGGGTCTCGTCGATGTCGATGACGCCGGGGGTGAAGACGTAGAGGCGGCCCCGGCCGGGGTCACCACCCTCACGGGCACGGCCGGATCGAGACCCGCGCCCTGAAGGCCGCCCACATCGACCGCCTCGGCGTGGACTTCCCCCACGTCCGGTCGAGCACCACATCCGGGACCGGTCGTTCGGGGAAGATCACTCCGCCAGCCGCACCAGGCGCGGCCGGGTCAACCTCGCCACCCTGCGCTCCGCCGTCAAAGCCGCGCTCCAGGGCGTGGGCGACCTCCAGGTCTCCGAAGGCCGACGAGACCACACCACCGTCAGCGAAACCCTCTACCTGCACGGCCTCATCTGACACCGACCAAATAGGGATGATCACGGATCACGCGGGAGCCCTTTGGGACGGGGTTGGCTGGCGGGACCGGCGCGGGCCGAAAACATTCGCGCTGCGTCATCCCTCGGTCACCTCAGTGTCACGCGTCTCTGGCTGCCGCTCACCCTCTTCGACCAGACCCCCACGATCAGTGAGCAGTCTTTTACTGTCGGCTTTGTCAAGGGGCCGTTAGCGGATTGTGACCGGGGGAACTTCGAGAACGCGTTGCCGGAAGGGCGGGCGAGTCGACAGACTCGCCTTCCGGAATCACGTACGGCACCGGGCCCATTACCCGCAGAACCCGGGAAGGATCGCGACGATGGCGCGCGCCGGCATCTGGCTCACCCTTGACCCCGCCTCCGTCGACGCGAGCGCCGTTGCCTGGGTGCTCGCCGCCAGTGCCCTGGTGCTCTTCATGACCCCGGGCGTCGCCTTCTTCTACGGTGGCATGGTGCGGTCGCGGCATGTGCTGGGAATGCTCATGCAGAACCTGGCGGCCATGGCGCTGGTGAGCCTGACCTGGGTACTGGTCGGGTTCTCGTTGGCGTTCGGTGGCGGCAGCGGGGTCATCGGCGATCTCCGGTTCGCCGGTCTGCGATCGATGACGGCGGCCGTCCCCGGATTCGCCGGGTCGCACGCGCTCGCCGTTCCGCCGATCCTTTTCGCCGCCTTCCAGATGATGTTCGCGGTGATTACGCCGGCCCTGATCACGGGCGCCACGGCCGATCGGTGGCGGTTTGAGTCATTCATCGCCTTTGTGCCGTTATGGTTGATTCTGGTGTACGCCCCGATCGCGCACTGGGTCTTTTCCCCCGTCGGCTGGGCGGCGCGGTGGGGCGCCCTCGACTTCGCCGGCGGAACCGTCGTCCACGCCAATGCGGGCGCAGCCGGACTGGCCATGGCGCTCGTCCTGGGCCGTCGGCGAGGCTGGCCGAAGACACCGATGCGGGCGCACAACCTGCCGCTCACCGTCATCGGTGCAGCGATCCTGTGGTTCGGATGGTTCGGCTTCAATGCAGGATCGGCGCTGCGCGCCGACTCCGTGGCGGCCTTTGCGTTCGTCAACACCAACACCGCCGCGGCCGCCGCTCTCGTGTCATGGTCCCTGTTCGAGTGGCTCCGGTTCGGCAAGCCCACCACGCTGGGCGCGGCGTCCGGGGCGGTTTCCGGCCTGGTCGCGATCACGCCGTGCGCCGGGTATGTCACCCCGCTGGCGTCGGTCGGGATCGGCCTGCTGACAGGAGTGGTGTGTGCGGGTGCCGTGACGTTCAAGGTCTGGTTCCTGGTGGATGACGCGCTGGACGTCGTCGGCGTCCACCTCGTGGGCGGTGTGCTCGGAACGCTGGCGTTGGGCCTGTTCGCGACCACCTCGATCAATTCGCTCGGTGCGAACGGGTTGTTCTCCGGCGGCGGGTACGGACTGCTGGGGCGGCAGCTCGTGACGGTCGTCGCCGTCGCCGCTTACAGCTTCGTCGCCACCTACCTGCTGGGCCGCGGTTTGGAGCGGTTCCTCGGCACCCGGGTGACCGCGCGCCAGGAGGCGGAAGGACTCGATCTGGCCCTGCACGGCGAGAGCGGCTACGAGTTGGACGGGACGGTGCAGGATGTCCGGATCTGATCGCGTACCCAGTACCACGTCGGCGTCCGCCGTGAGGAGCCGACGGCTGCGGCGGGCCACCGTGCCGCTGCTGCTGGTGGCCGTCATCGTGCCGTACGCCGTTGCCGGGTACGCGCTGTGGCAGCGCACGGGCGCGGACGTCGCGTTCGCGGTGGCCGAGCGGGACGGCCTGACGCTGGTCCGGCCGATCGTCAAGCTGATCTCCGCCACGGCGGACGCGCAGACGGCGGCCGTGACCGGGCGCGCAACCACGGAGGCCCGGGCCGCGCTCCAGGCCGCGATGTCTGATGTGGACGCCGCGGAGAACCACGCCGGGGACGCCCTCGCCAACACCAAGCGGTGGTCCGATGTCCGCCGAGAACTCACCACACTGCTGACCGACGCGCCCACCGGTGTGGCCGCCTACGGGGGGTACGCCGTCGCGACGGATCTCGAGCTGACCATGCTGCAGGCCGCCGGGGACTCCTCCAACCTGATCCTGGACCCCCAGCTGGACTCCTACTACCTGATGGACACCGCCCTCCTGCGGCTGCCGCACCTGCTCGTCGATGTGGGCCGGTACGCCGATCTGGCCGTCGTGGGGGAGACCGGGCGAACCGGCGCTCGGCCGGCGGCCGCGACGCCCGACAGCCAGGTCGCCGCTGCCCTCGTCGCCGATCACGTGCAGAGCGGTCTGTCCGCGATCGATGACGCACTGCGCAAGACCTTCGACGCGACCGACAGCGAGACCGTCGGCCCCGCCGTCCTCGGCCCGCTGGACCGGTTGCGCGGGGCGGCGTCGGTCCTGGTTCCACGGGCGCTGGGGGCGACCACCGGCGGGGCCTCCGGTTCGTCGGCCGCCGGTACCGCTTCGTCGGCGACCGTTTCGTCGGCGTCCGCAGCCGGGAACGTGACCACCCGTTCGGCGACGGACGTGCAGGCGGCGCGGACCCGCACCCGCGACGCCGCCCTCGCGCTCGAACAGCCCGCGATCGCGCAACTCGATCTACTGGTCGCGGCTCGCCTGGACGATCTGCAGAACACCCGCCGCTGGGTGGCGGGGACGGCCGCCGGCGGCGTCCTCCTGACGCTGGTGCTGGCCTGGGCGCGTGCCGCGCGTCGACAGCCCGAGGAGCTCACCGACCCGGCGTCCGCCCAGCCGGACGACACCCCCGGGCCGGTTCCCTCCGGAGCCGGCGACGGAACGGCCGGAGGCTCACCGGCCGCGGACGACGAGGTGCTCGCCGAGGCTCAGCAGATGCTGGACTCCGGTCGGCTCGTGCGGGTCGGACGGGCCGTGGCAGCGCGGCGGGACGACCGGTGATCCTCCAGCGGCTCACCGTCCGCGAGAAGGTGAACCTTCTCGTCGTCATCCCGCTGACCGCCGTCCTGCTGCTCCAGGTGCCCCTGTTCGCCAACCAGCTCGACTCCTCCCGGCAGGCCGCCCGCGACGCGCAAATGGCCCGAACGGCCCGCCAGGTGGGGCGCCTGGTCCGGCAGGTCCAGCAGCTGCGGCTGCTGTCCGTGGCCTACCTCGGGACACCGGCCGCGGCCCCCAGCCAGCTCGTGGTGGCCGAGCAGGAACTGGACGCGCTGCTGGCCACCGTCCTCGCCGGACTGGGCGGGCAGGACGTGCCCACATTGACCGCGGCGATCGACAGGGAGTCCGACCTGCGGTCGGTGTCCGAGGCCGTCCGGCAGCGGCTGACCACCGCCAACCGCGCGATCGCCGACTACAGCACCTACCTGGACGGCGTGCTCCGGGCCCTCGACGTGGAGCGTGACGACGGGACCGGCCGTCTGGCTCGCGACTTCGCCGCGTTGGGCGAGCTCCAACGGTCCGACGAGATCGCCAGCAACCAGGCCGTGCTGCTGCTGACCGCCGTCCAGTCTCCGGAGGCCCGCGCCCGGCTGCTGAGCCAGGCGGACGGGCAGGGCCAGGCCCATGCCGCCCTGTCGGATCAGTTCCGGCGGCTGACGACCCCTGCCGCGGTCGCCCTGTTCGACCTCGCGGACGGCGGGGACGCGGCCTCGCGGCTGGACGCAGCCCGGACCGAGATCGGACGGCTCGGTTCCGCGCCCGCGTCCGCGGCACTGGCCGGACGGGTCTACGCGGCGGCCCAGTCACAACTGCAGTTGCGGCAGATGGTCCAGACCCGGGTCACGCAGGACGTCGTGAACGGCGCCGAGGCCGCGGTGAGCCAGGCCCGGCTCGGCACAGCCGGTTTGGCGGCTCTCGCCCTGCTCACCCTGATCAGCGCGATCACCCTGACGGTACGGGTCGGACGGTCGGTGTCGCGTCCGTTGCGGGAGCTCACCGACGCCGCCGGACTCGTCGCCGACCTGGCCCAGGAGGAGCTGCTGCGGGTCGCGGACGAGGACACCTTCCACGCCGCGCCCCCGCAGCTCAGCGGCATCGAGGTCCACTCCCAGGACGAGATCGGTGAGTTGGGCCGGGCCTTCAACCGGGTCCAGGCGACGGCCGCGCTGCTGCTCGAACGTCAGGTGGTCGGCCGGCGCAACATCGCGGCGATGTTCGCCGGCGTCGGGCGACGGACGGCCAACCTCGTCGGTCGGCAAGTGGCGCTGATCGATACCCTGGAGCGGGCGGAGGACGACCCGGACACCCTGGCCACCCTCTACCGGCTGGACCACGCGGCCAGCCGGCTCCGCCGCACCGCGAGCAGCCTCGTCGTCCTGTCCGGGGCCAGCGAGAGCCTCGGCGACGGGCGGCCGTTGACCGTCGCGGATGCCGTCCGGGTGTCGCTCGGCACGGTGGAGGATTTCCGTCGGGTGACGCTGCGTGGGCTGCCGCCCTCGTTCGTCGCGCCGGGCGCGGTCGGAGACGTGGTCCTGCTGTTCGCCGAGCTGATCGAGAACGCGGTGTCCTTCTCCCCGCCGCGGACCTCGGTGGAGGTGACCGGTTCCGTGGACGACGCCGGGTGCCACCTCGTGATCGTCGACCACGGGATGGGGATGCCCGACGACCGGCTCGCCGCCGAGAACGAGCGCCTCCGGCGCCGCGAGCGGCTCGACCTGGCGCCGAGCGAGGTCCTGGGGCTGTTCGTCGTCGGACGGATCTCCCGTCGATACGGCATCACGGTGGGGCTCCAACCGACCCCGAAGGGCGGTGTGACGGCCCGCGTCGACCTGCCGGTCTCCCTTCTCGTCGACGGCAGTGCCGTCGGAGCGACGACACCCGTGGGGCGGGGCGCCCCACGCCGTCGCGGGCCCGGTCCCGGCGCCACCGCCCGGCGGCGTGCCGCAGTCGCCGGCCGCCCGGCCGAGTCGCCCTCCGGCGTCGTCTGGACGGGCGCGGACGCGTTGACCGAGTCGACCCTTGCGTCCCTGCCACCGTTGATCCTTCCCGACCCGGCGCCGCGGAGGACCACCCCCGTCGCGCCGTCCGCCGTGGGCCGCTCCCCGGCCGTGGACGACGCGATGCGGTCGGCGGGTGCCGCCGACGCGGACCCCTTCCCTGAAGGGTCGGCCGACGTGCCGCGCCGCGTGCCGGGTTCGCACTGGAGACCCGATGCGCTGGCCACCGGGCGCAGGGTGCCCGGAGCGGCTCTGGCCGACCTGGAGCGGCAGCGTGGCTCCGCGCCGTCCGGGAGGGTAGCCCCGCCTGCCGGGGGCATCGACCCCTTGGCCACCCGGCGCAGCCTGGACGACGTGGAGGCTGCCCTGGCACGGGCCAGGGACGACGCCCGGTCCGATCGGCCGCCGTCCGCTGCGCCGGGCACCAGCACCTTCGTCGCTCGGCGAGGAGCCGCCGCGGCCGGTGGCGACCCCGGTGCGGCGAGGGCTGATTCCGCCGCGGAGCTCGGCACCTCCGAGGCTCCGGCCGGACCGTCCCCAGGCGCCGACGGACCGTCGCGGGCGGACCAGGACCGCGCGGGCGTCCAGCGCCGGGTCCCCGGGGCGGCCCTGAGGCAGCTGCAGGCGCTCGCCGGGCCGGTCGCTCCTGCCGGTGCGACGGCCGACCCGGGTGCGCCCGCGGACGCCGGCCGGTTCGCCACCGGACCGATCGACGCCGAGCAACTCCGCCGGAACCTTTCCGAGGTCGATGACGCGGTGCAGCGGGCGGCGCTGGCCCCGGAGGAACCCATCGCCCGTCCTCGACACCAGAACCTGGGTGGTACGCACGAGCCGGACCACCTCCCGTCAGCCGCGGGTGAGCTGGCCGACGCTCTCCTGTCCGGGAGCGTCCCGTTCCCCGGCAACGATCGGTTCCCGGGCAACGGCAGGGCTGCTCCCGACGGCGTGGCCGGCGCTCCCGGCCCTGGCCTGCCGACCCGAGCGGACACCACGGAGGACCCGGAGGATGGGCGGACGCCGCCCGCCCCGGTGCGGCGGACGCCGGGCGCCAGCCTGGCAGCGCTGCAGCTGGCCGACCCGAAACCGGCGCCGGTCGGTCGACCGGGCCTGCCGCCGGCCCGCCCCGTGCCCGGCGTCCCGGCGCGGCCGGAGGAGGTGCGGGCGTGGTTCGAGGCCTTGGAGGCCGTCTTCCCGCGGTCGCCCGCACCGGAGGCGGTTCCGGACGACGACACCCACCGAGCGAAGGAAGCACCCACAGGCAGCCTCGGACCAGTCCGGACGGGAGATCAGGAACCATGACAGACATCGGCCTCGAGCTCAGCGAGTCCGCGCAGGACTTCACGTGGCTCCTGGAGAGGTTCGCCCACGACACCGCCGGGGTGATCGATGCCATCGCCGTGTCGTCCGACGGCCTCCTGATGGCGGTCGCCGGGGACGCCGACAGAGCCAGCAGCGACCGACTCTCGGCGATCGTGTCCGGAATGGTGAGCCTGGCGGCGGGGGCGGGCCTGAGTTACGGGCTGGGAGCGCTGAACAAGGTCATCGTCGATGCCGAGGGCGGTTCCCTGGTGGTCATGGCCATGGGAGCCGGAGCGTTGCTGGGGGTGGTGGCCGACCGCGCGGCATCGCTCGCGACCGTGGCCTACGAGGCGGCACTGTTCATCAACCGCACCAACGGCCTGCTCAACCCGAAACTCGTGGTCGAACTGAAGAACGCGGTCGCGGGATGACACGGGACCGGTACGGTGTTCCGCTGCCGACGCCGGGCGACGATGCGGCAGATGACGACGCGGCCGACGACGACGAACCCGATGTGGAGGCGGACCGCCGGTTCGGACCGGAACACTTGATCCGGCCGTTCCTCGACGATCCGTTGGCCGAGCCCGGGAGCGCTGTTGCGTTGCCGCCGGAGCAGGGCGAGGTCCGGCCCTTCCTGGTGACTTCCGGGCGCACGACGGGTGCCACCGACATTCCGATCGAGACGCAGGTGATGGTGACCTCCCTCGGCCGGACCGTCCTCGAGTCCTTGGCGTTCGAGTACCGGGACATCGTGACCGCGTGCGAGGAGCCGTTGGCGTTGGCGGAACTCGCTGCGCGGCTGAGTCTTCACCTGGGCGTGACTCGAGTCCTGGTCGGGGATCTCCACCACCAGGGACTGGTGGCCGCCTTCGAGCCGGATATCGATCCGGCGGACGACGTCGAGACGATTGAGCGGATGATCGATGTCCTTCGAACACGCTTCTGAGCCCACAGCCCCGACCGCGACCCGCCACCGCCCCCCGATCCCGGTCAAGATTCTCGTCGCCGGGGGCTTCGGGGTCGGCAAGACCACGTCGGTGACCAGCATCTCCGAGATCCCTCCCCTGAGGACCGAGGCGGAGATGACCTCGGTAGCCGAGGGGGTCGACGACCGCTCCCTCGTCCCCGGCAAGTCGACGACGACCGTCGCCATGGACTTCGGGCGGATCACCATCGACGAGAGGGTGAAGCTCTACGTCTTCGGCACCCCCGGGCAGGACCGCTTCGGGTTCATGTGGGACGACCTGGCGCGCGGGGCACTCGGCGCCCTGGTGATCGTCGACGACCGGCGACTGGACGACTGCTACGCCGCCGTGGACTACTTCGAGCGCTCCGGGATTCCCTTCGTCGTCGGCGTCAACCAGTTCGATGGACAGCCGACGCATGACCTCGACACCGTGCGGTGGGCCCTGGCCATCGACCCTTCGGTACCGGTCATCGCCTTCGACGCCCGGCGCTTCCTCTCGGTACGCGACGCCATCCTGCTGATTCTGGAGAAGGCGCTGGCGTGCGCGAGGGCCCGCCGCGCTGCCCGCTCCGGACAGCAACCCGAAGGCGCCGGCTGACCGCCCGTCGACCCGCACCGCCGCCACCTCGGCCCGGCTGGCCGCCAGCAACTCCCGCAGCCGACGGTTCACCGCCCGAAGCCGGTCAACCGCCGCCAGACCGGGCACCTCGGACACAAGAACCGATCGTCCCGATCCACGACAGAAGATCGAATACCTCGTTGGTGATCTACTTCACTGCACGCACGGTTCTACGAGGGCCGGGGGTGAAACTCCCCCCGGCTACTCACCAGAGGAACCCTTCCTGGTAAACGATCAAGTTATCCAGAACTTTCGGGAATGGACGAGGCTGACCTTTGGGAGGTCCTAGGAACGCTTGGAAGTCTCGAAGCTTGCCCGCTCAATACATCGCCTCGGGGCATTGCACGCCGTACGGGCCCGGCCAGGTCCGGCTGCACGGGACGGTCCTGGGCGCCTCGATCTCTCGCGCGTGGACGGCGGGCTGCTGGTCGACCAGCATGTGTTCGGGGTCGGGGGGCGGAGGCCCCTGTGATGCACCTGCGCCACGGCGAGGAACTGCTGACCGGCACGTATCTCGGCGCGTTCGAGCGGGTCTGGACCGGTGCCCGGGACCCCGAGGACCCAGCTGCCGGTCAGCCGCGCGGCGACACGGCTACGCGCTGACGGGCCGCGACGGCGGCTGGCGGCCGGTGGCGGGGCAGCAGGGTCCAGGCCGCGACGCCGAGGCCGGCCGCGGCGGCGAGCTCGACGCCGGCCAGGTGGGGTAGCTCGGTCTGGATCCGGGCGTGGAGGCGGTCGACGCCAGCGGGGAAGGGGGAGCGGCCGAACAGGTGGCGGCCGGGCTTGTCCAGGTCGGGCAGGCAGGCGCCGAAGATCGCGGCCGCGACCGCGAGCCGCTGACCGCGCCTGGTCCGAGCGAGCAGGGCGCCGCTGACGGCCAGGGCGAGCAGCCCGTCGCAGACCGCGAACGTCATGAACCGGTGCTCCGGGATCCGGTAGTGGGGGCTGACGTCGAGGACGGCGTGGGACGCCACGCCCGCCACGACGGCGGTGGACCGGCGCCCGGACAGCCGGCCGACCAGGGCCCCGGCCAGCACGTGATTGGTGAGCAGCACACCCTCGAGCCTGCCATGCCCTGCAGGGGGGTGCCGCTGAACGCGCCCTGAACCCCGGCCAGGAGCGGTTGTCCCCAGGCCGCCGGGCACGCCCGCGACCCGACCTACCCTCCGGCTATGAACTGAGATGAATGGGTGGTGACGTGGGGGGAGGACCCGTCGCGGGATCGGTCGGGGGAGGGCGCATTCGACGCGGTCGGTGTCATGGTGAGCGAGGCGCAGGGCACCGGTGGCCGGTGCGCCGACGCCGTCACCCGACGTAGCGTCAGCAGCCGCCAGGCCCGCCGGCGCCGGTCCGGGTCCGATGACCAGAGGTAGACCGCCGCCAATGCTGCGAAGCGCAGGCAGGCCGTGACCGCCGCCGCCGACAGACCGGTGAGGACGGCCGACGTGCCGGTGGAGAAGACGCCTACCAGTGGGGTGGCGGAGAGCAGCGTCATGTGAGGGCTCCTTCCAGGAGCGAGACTGTGACGATCTGCCCCGGGATCGGGGAGCCGACACCAGCCTGGGGCCGTCCGGAAGCCTGTTGACGCTACACCTCGATGTCCTTCCAAGGACGGTCCGGATGCTTACGGCACCCGCCCCGGCATGCCACGAAAGCGGCGCTCGAGTGATATCCGTGTCACCGATCACGAAATTCCCCAGGTCTGAGGAGGTTCCGCTCACGTAATTCCCCACCCGGCCGCTCAGGGAATTCCCCATGGGGACGACGAGCGTGTCGGCGGGATGTGGCCTCCAGCAACGGTCAGGCTCGCGCTCA
>DATDMG010000160.1:0-22318 GCA_036518955.1 Kineosporiaceae bacterium
GCTCGTCTCGGTGGACGACGCCTCGGGCTGGCTGCTCACGGTCGCCGCTGCGGGGGCGGCGTCCTGGCCGACGCCGGCACCGGCCGCGTCACCCCGGCGCGCCCGCTGCGGGCGGGCCGCCCGGCCACCGGGCCCGTCGCCCCGGCCGCCCTCGCGGCGGGGCGCCCGCGGCGCGCTGACCTGTTCGCGGGCCAGCTCGCGCTGGGTCACGTCGCCCTTGTAGATCCAGACCTTCACGCCGATCCGGCCGAAGGTCGTGCGGGCCTCGTAGAAGCCGAAGTCGATGTTCGCGCGCAGGGTGTGCAGCGGCACGCGGCCCTCGCGGTAGAACTCCGAGCGGCTCATCTCCGCGCCGCCCAGCCGGCCGGAGCACTGCACCCGGATGCCCTTCGCCCCGGCGCGCAGCGACGACTGCATGCCCTTGCGCATCGCCCGCCGGAACGAGACCCGGCTGGCCAGTTGCTCGGCGATGCCCTGAGCGACCAGTTGGGCGTCGACCTCGGGGTTCTTCACCTCGAGGATGTTCAGCTGCACCTGCTTGCCGGTGAGCCTCTCCAGCTCCCCGCGGATCCGGTCCGCCTCGGCACCGCGCCGGCCGATCACGATGCCGGGACGCGCGGTGTGGATATCCACCCGGACGCGGTCCCTGGTCCGCTCGATCTCGACCCGGCTGATGCCCGCGCGCTCCATGCCCTTCGACATCAGCTTGCGGATCGCGACGTCCTCTTTCACGTAGTCGCGGTACCGCTGGCCGCTCTTCGTGCTGTCGGCGAACCACCGGCTCTTGTGGTCGGTGGTGATGCCCAGTCGGAACCCGTGCGGGTTGACCTTCTGCCCCACTATCGGGTCCTCCCCTTCGTGCCGCCCGCGACAGCGGGCGCCTTGGTCTCGCGCGACGCGACGACCACGGTGATGTGGCTGGTGCGCTTGTTGATGCGGTACGCGCGACCCTGTGCCCGGGGGCGGAACCGCTTCATCGTCGGGCCCTCGTCCACGTACGCCTCGGACACGACGAGCAGGCGCTCGTCGAACGGCTCCGATGCGCGCTCGGCCTTCACCCGCGCATTGGCGATCGCGCTGGCGACCACCTTGCGGACCGGCTCGCTGGCCGCCTGCGGCGCGAAGCCCAGCACAGCCAGGGCCTGCAACGCCTGCTTGCCCCGGATGAGGTCCACGACGCGGCGGGCCTTCATGGGCGTGACGCGGATGTACCGCGCCTGCGCCTTGGCTTCCATCGCTGTCCCTAGTCCTTCACGTGAGTCGTTGGTAGCTGCTCTGCTCGCCCGCGTCAGCGGCGGCGGCCCTTGCGGTCGTCCTTCTCGTGACCGCGGAACGTCCGCGTGGGAGCGAACTCGCCGAGCTTGTGGCCGATCATCGACTCGGTGACGAAGACCGGGACGTGCTTGCGGCCGTCGTGGACGGCGAAGGTGTGGCCCAGGAAGTCGGGTGTGATGACCGAACGCCGGGACCAGGTCTTGATGACGTTCTTGGTCCCCTTGTCGTTCTGCACGTCCACCTTCTTCTGCAGGTGGTCGTCGACGAAGGGGCCCTTCTTCAGACTGCGTGGCATGGCTCTTCAGGGCTCCTTGTCAGCGCTTCTTGCCGGTACGGCGACGACGCACGATCAGCTTGTCGCTGGCCTTGCCCGGACGGCGGGTACGGCCCTCAGGCTGGCCCCACGGGCTCACCGGGTGACGGCCACCGGAGGTCTTGCCCTCACCACCGCCGTGCGGGTGGTCGATCGGGTTCATCGCGACACCGCGGACGGTCGGGCGCTTGCCCTTCCAGCGCATCCGGCCCGCCTTGCCCCAGTTGATGTTCGACTGCTCCGCGTTGCCGACCTCGCCCACCGTGGCGCGGGCACGGACGTCGACGTTCCGGATCTCCCCGGACGGCAGCCGCAGCTGCGCGTACGGCCCCTCCTTGGCGACGAGCTGTACCGAGGCGCCCGCGGAGCGGGCCAGCTTGGCGCCACCCCCCGGCCGCAGCTCGATCGCGTGCACAACGGTCCCGACCGGGATGTTGCGCAGCGGCAAGCTGTTGCCCGGCTTGATGTCCGCACCCGGGCCGTTCTCGATCCGGTCACCCTGCTGCAGCTTGTTCGGCGCGAGGATGTACCGCTTCTCGCCGTCCGCGTAGTGCAGCAGCGCGATGCGCGCCGTCCGGTTGGGGTCGTACTCGATGTGCGCGACCTTCGCCGGCACGCCGTCCTTGTCGTGACGACGGAAGTCGATCAACCGGTAGGCCCGCTTGTGCCCGCCGCCCTGATGGCGCGTGGTCACCCGACCGGCATTGTTGCGGCCACCCTTGTTCGTCAGCGGGCGGACCAGCGACTTCTCCGGCTCCGTCCGGGTGATCTCGACGAAGTCGGCGACACTGGCGCCGCGCCGGCCCGGTGTGGTCGGCTTGTACTTGCGGATTCCCATTGCCTGTCCTCGCGTCTGCTGGCTCGGCTACACCCCGGCCGCCTCAGGCGGCCGGCCCGCCGAAGATGTCGATGGTGCCGTCCTGGAGCGTCACGACCGCGCGTTTGGTGTCCTTGCGCTTGCCGATCCCGAACCGGGTGCGACGCGTCTTGCCGGACCGGTTGAGCGTGTTGACCGCCTTCACCTTGACCCCGAACACCCTCTCGACCGCGATCTTGATCTCGGTCTTGTTGGCCCGGGGGTCGACCAGGAACGTGTACTTGCGCTCGTCCAGCAGCCCGTAGCTCTTCTCCGACACCACCGGTGCGAGCAGGATGTCGCGCGGGTCCTTGTGGATGCCGCCGATGGCGCTCACTTGCCGGCCTCCTCGTCGATGTCCGTGGCACGGCCGACCGCGGAGGCGCTCCGCCCGGTCACCGGGCCGGCCACGAAGGCGTCCAGCGCGCTGCGGGTGAAGACGACGTCGTCGCTGAGCAGCACGTCGTAGGTGTTCAGCTGGTCCGGGGCCAGCAGGTGCACGGTCGGCAGGTTGCGCACGCTCTTCCAGGTGATGACGTCGTCACGCTCCACCACCACCAGCACGTGGCGCCGCTCGCTCACCCGCGCCAAGGCCCTGGCCGCCGTGCGCGTGGACGGCGCCTCACCGGTGACGAGCGCCTCGACCACGTGCACCCGACCGTGCCGGGCGCGGTCGGAGAGCGCGCCACGCAGCGCGGCGGCCTTCATCTTCTTCGGTGTGCGCTGGTCGTAGCTGCGCGGCGTGGGGCCGTGCACCACACCGCCGCCGGTGAACTGCGGCGCCCGGCTCGAGCCCTGCCGGGCGCGGCCGGTTCCCTTCTGCTTGTACGGCTTCTTGCCGCCACCACTGACCTCGCCCCGGGTCCTGGTGTCGTGGGTGCCCTGCCGCGCCGCGGCCTGCTGGGCGATCACCACCTGGTGGATCAGCGGCACGTTCGTCTGGACGTCGAAGAGGTCCTCGGGGAGTTCAGCGGTGCCCGCCGGGTTGCCCTCGGAGTCCAGAACGTCGACGGTGAGAGTCGAATCAGCCACGACGTCACTCCCCCTTCGCCGCGGTCTTGACCAGGACGACGGCACCCTTGGGGCCGGGGACCGCACCCTTGATCAGGAGCAGCCCGCGGTCGGCGTCCACGGCGTGCACGGTCAGGTTCTGGGTGGTCTGCCGGACCGCCCCCATCCGGCCCGCCATCCGAAGCCCCTTGAAGACCCGCCCGGGAGTGGCGCAGGCGCCGATCGATCCCGGCGAGCGGTGCTTGCGCTGGGTGCCGTGAGCGGCGCCCAGGCCGCCGAAACCGTGCCGCTTCATCACGCCGGCGGTGCCCTTGCCCTTGGTCCGGCCGACGACATCGACCTTCTGGCCGACTTCGAACACGTCGGCGGTGACCTCCTGGCCGGGTGCGTACTCCGCGGCGTCCGAGGTGCGGATCTCGGCGAGGAAGCGGCGCGGGGTGACCCCGGCCCGGGCGAAGTGCCCGGACTCCGGCTTGTTCACCTTGCGCGGGTCGATCGCGCCGTACGCCAGCTGGACGGCGGCGTAGCCGTCCCGCGACTCGTCGCGCACCTGCGTCACCACGTTCGGCCCGGCAGCGACAACGGTCACCGGCACCAGTCGGCCCGCGTCGTCCCAGACCTGGGTCATGCCCAGCTTGGAACCCAGCAGCCCCTTCACGGGCCTGATCGTCTGATTGGTCATCGCCATGGCCTCAGAGCTTGATCTCGATGTCGACCCCGGCCGGCAGGTCGAGCCGCATCAACGAGTCGACGGTCTTCGGCGTGGGGTTGATGATGTCGATCAGCCGCTTGTGCGTCCGCATCTCGAAGTGCTCGCGGCTGTCCTTGTACTTGTGCGGAGAACGGATCACGCAGTACACGTTCTTCTCCGTCGGCAGCGGCACCGGACCGGCCACGGACGCACCCGTGCGGACCACCGTGTCGACGATCTTGCGCGCCGAGCTGTCGATGACCTCGTGGTCGTAGGCCTTCAGCCGGATGCGGATCTTCTGTCCCGCCATGGCTTCGCTGTGCTCTCTCTCTAAGATCCGGTGCTTACCGGGGGGGACGGCTAGCGGTTCAGGTGCGCCACCCCTGCCCCTCGCCCACCCCCGAGGTCGGGCGTGTCGCGGGGCCGAACCGCACCGAACAACCTGACTAGTGTGCCAGAAGGGGCTACGACTCTCCTAATCGAGCCCCTCATACACGATCACTCGCTGGTGCTGACCTGCGCCGATCGAACCGTGGGCTGCCTACCGGGACGACGCATGCGTGATCGAGCAGTTCCGACGGGCACCTCGCTCCGGGACGAACCGCGCGGACCCGGGCCCACGAGACGCCCACGCCACCGCGCCGGCACCGACCCGGACCCTGGATCGCTGTCGGAGGCCCTCCGGAAGGCCGCAACACGCGGATCGCGAACTTGAGGCCCTCCTCCATCGCGATCGGCTGGATCATCTCGACCCGCATCTCGGTGTTGTCACCAGGCATGACCATCTCGGTGCCCTCAGGGAGGTGCACGACGCCGGTCACGTCCGTCGTCCGGAAGTAGAACTGCGGACGGTAGTTGTCGTAGAACGGCGTGTGCCGCCCGCCCTCGTCCTTGGACAGGATGTAGACCTGAGCCTCGAACTCCGTGTGCGGGGTGATCGAGCCGGGCTTGACGACGACCTGGCCGCGCTCGACGTCCTCACGCTTGATGCCACGCAGCAGCAGACCGACGTTCTCGCCCGCCTGGGCGGTGTCGAGCAGCTTGCGGAACATCTCGATACCGGTCACCGTCGTGGTCGTCGACTTGTCCTTGATGCCGACGATCTCGACGGGCTCGTTCACCTTCAGGGTGCCGCGGTCGACCTTGCCGGTGACGACGGTGCCCCGACCCGTGATCGTGAACACGTCCTCGATCGGCATCAGGAACGGCTTGTCCACGTCACGCTGCGGCTCGGGGATCGCCGTGTCGACGGCGTCCATGAGCTCCATCAGCTTGGCGCTCCACTCCTGGTCGCCCTCGAGCGCCTTCAGCGCCGACACCCGCACGACGGGCAGGTTGTCGCCGTCGAACTCGTAGTTGGTGAGGAGCTCACGCACCTCCATCTCGACGAGCTCGAGGATCTCCTCGTCGTCGACCATGTCGGCCTTGTTGAGCGCCACGACGATGTAGGGGACGCCGACCTGGCGGGCCAGGAGGACGTGCTCCTTGGTCTGCGGCATCGGACCGTCGGTCGCGGCGACCACCAGGATGGCACCGTCCATCTGCGCGGCACCGGTGATCATGTTCTTGATGTAGTCGGCGTGCCCGGGGCAGTCGACGTGGGCGTAGTGCCGCGACTCGGTCTGGTACTCGACGTGCGCGATCGAGATGGTGATACCCCGCTGCCGCTCCTCGGGAGCCTTGTCGATCTGGTCGAACGGCGTGAACGGGTTCAGGCTGGGGAACTTGTCGTGCAGCACCTTGGTGATCGCCGCGGTCAGCGTCGTCTTGCCGTGGTCGATGTGACCGATGGTGCCGATGTTGACGTGCGGCTTAGTCCGCTCGAACTTCGCCTTCGCCACGGTGGTCCTCCTGTCGGACTGTGGATGTCGCCGTCCGGTTCGGTGATCCGGTGGTCGGGACGACTGCTGATGGCACCGACCCCGTGGATCGGGACCGGCGGATGGTACTGACCGGGCAGGGTCTGGTGTTCAGGTGCTGACCGGGTGGTGCGGTGGTGCGGTGGGCGCACCGGGCTGGCTGCCCGTCGCCACGGTCGCCACGGCGAGGGTCACTCGCCGCGAGCCTTCTTGATGATCTCTTCACCCACGTTCCGCGGGACCTCGGCATAGGAGTCGAACTGCATCGTGTACACCGCCCGGCCCTGCGTCTTGCTCCGCAGGTCGCCGACGTACCCGAACATCTCGGACAGCGGTACCAGGGCCCGGACGACCTTGGCTCCGCTGATGTCCTCCATCGCCTGGATCTGCCCACGCCGCGAGTTCAGGTCGCCGATGACGTCGCCCATGTACTCCTCGGGCGTGCGCACCTCGACGGCCATCATCGGCTCGAGCAGCACCGGGTCGGCCCGCTTCGCGGCCTCCTTGAGCACCATCGAGCCAGCAATCTTGAACGCCATCTCGGAAGAGTCGACGTCGTGCGCCGCGCCGTCGAGGAGCGTCGCCTTGATCCCGACGAGCGGGTAGCCGGCCAGGACGCCGTACTGCATCGCGTCCTGGATGCCGTGGTCGACGCTCGGGATGTACTCCCGCGGGACCCGGCCACCGGTGACCTTGTTCTCGAACTGGTAGAAAGTGCCGTCACTCGTGCCCAACGGCTCGATCGTGACCTGGACCTTCGCGTACTGCCCCGAGCCGCCCGTCTGCTTCTTGTGGGTGTAGTCGTACTTCTCGACCGCGCGACGGATGGTCTCCCGGTAGGCGACCTGCGGCTTGCCGACGTTCGCCTCGACCTTGAACTCGCGCCGCATCCGGTCGACGAGGATGTCGAGGTGGAGCTCGCCCATCCCGGCGATGATGGTCTGCCCGGTCTCCTCGTCGTGGTTGACGGTGAAGGTCGGGTCCTCCTCGGCCAGCTTCTGGATCGCGGTCCCGAGCTTCTCCTGGTCGCCCTTCGTCTTCGGCTCGATGGCGACCCGGATGACCGGCTCGGGGAACGTCATCGACTCCAGCACGATCGGGTGTGCCGCGTCGCAGAGCGTGTCACCGGTGGTGGTGTCCTTGAGCCCGATGACCGCGTAGATGTGGCCCACGCTGGCGGAGTCGACCGGGTTCTCCTTGTTGGCGTGCATCTGGAACAACTTCCCGATGCGCTCCTTCTTGCCCTTCGTCGAGTTCACGACCTGGGCCCCCGACGCCACCTTGCCGGAGTAGACCCGGATGTACGTGAGCCGCCCGAAGAAGGGGTGGGTCATGATCTTGAACGCGAGCGCGGAGAAGGGTGCGTCCGCGGACGGCGAGCGGGTGATGACGGTTTCCTCGTCACCGACCGCGTGCCCCTCGACGTCCGGAATGTCGAGCGGCGACGGCAGGTAGTCGAGCACCGCGTCGAGCAGCGGCTGGACGCCCTTGTTCTTGAAGGCCGACCCGCAGAGCACCGGGTAGATCTCACCGGCGACCACGAGCTTGCGGATGGCGCCCTTGATCTCCTCGGCGGTCAGCTCCTCGCCGCCGAGGTACTTCTCGAGCAGCGCCTCGTCGGTCTCGGCCACGGTCTCGATGAGCTGGTGCCGGTACTCGGCCACCTGCTCGGCCATGTCGGCCGGGACCTCCTCGAGGGTGTAGTCCTCGCCCTTCTTGGTCTCCCCGCGCCAGGTGAGGGCACGGTTGGAGATCAGGTCGACGACTCCGACGAACGAGCCTTCCGCGCCGATGGGCAACTGCACCGGGAGCGGCCTGGCGCCGAGGCGCTCGGAGATGGTCCGCACGGTGAAGTAGAAGTCCGCGCCGAGCTTGTCCATCTTGTTGACGAAGCAGATGCGCGGGACGTTGTACTTGTCCGCCTGCCGCCACACGGTCTCGGACTGGGGCTCGACGCCCTCCTTGCCGTCGAACACGGCCACCGCGCCGTCCAGGACACGCAGGTTCCGCTCGACCTCGACGGTGAAGTCGACGTGCCCCGGCGTGTCGATGATGTTGAGCTGGTGGTCCTTCCAGAAGACGGTGGTGGCGGCGGAGGTAATGGTGATCCCCCGCTCCTGCTCCTGCTCCATCCAGTCCATCGTCGCGGCGCCGTCATGCACTTCGCCGATCTTGTAGTTGATCCCGGTGTAGAACAGGATCCGCTCGGTCGTCGTGGTCTTGCCAGCGTCGATGTGCGCCATGATGCCGATGTTCCGGACCTTCGACAGGTCCGTCAGCACGTCCAGTGCCACAGGGGTGGCCCTTTCCTCGGTGTGAATCGTCGTCGCCGTCGTGCCTCACCCAGGCAACGGCAGCGCCCGGTAGGGGCTGACTGCCGGCCGGGACGGGCTCACCAGCGGTAGTGCGCGAAGGCCTTGTTCGACTCGGCCATCTTGTGCGTGTCCTCGCGTCGCTTCACTGCGGCGCCGAGACCGTTGCTCGCGTCGAGCAGCTCGTTCATCAGCCGATCGGTCATCGTCTTCTCCCGCCGGGCGCGCGAGTACCCGACCAGCCAACGCAACGCCAGGGTGGTCGACCGGCCGGCCTTGACCTCGACCGGGACCTGGTAGGTGGCGCCGCCCACACGGCGGGACTTGACCTCGATCGCAGGCTTCACGTTGTCCAGCGCCCGCTTCAGCGTGATCACCGGGTCGGTGCCCGTCTTGTCCCGACAGCCCTCCAGGGCGGAGTACACGATCCGCTCGGCCACCGACTTCTTGCCGTTCAGCAGGACCTTGTTCACCAGCTGGCTGACGAGCGGCGAGCCGTAGACCGGGTCGACGATGAGCGGCCGCTTGGGCGCGGGTCCCTTGCGAGGCATGTCAGCTCTTCTCCTTCTTCGCACCGTAGCGGCTGCGCGCCTGCTTACGGTTCTTCACGCCCTGGGTGTCCAGCGAGCCACGGACGATCTTGTAGCGCACGCCCGGCAGGTCCTTCACCCGGCCACCGCGCACCAGCACGATGGAGTGCTCCTGGAGGTTGTGCCCGACGCCCGGGATGTACGCGGTGACCTCGATCTGGCTGGTCAACCGAACCCGGGCCACCTTGCGCAACGCCGAGTTCGGCTTCTTGGGGGTCGTCGTGTAGACGCGCGTGCACACGCCGCGCCGCTGCGGGCTCCCCTTCAGGGCAGGAGTCTTGGTCTTGCCGACCTTGTCCTGGCGGCCCTTGCGGACCAGCTGCTGGATCGTGGGCACCGGATCTCCGTGTTCGTCGGTCGCGCGGATCTTCGCGCGTTCACTTCCTTGCGTACTGCGTCTTCATGGCTGTCTGTGCTGCTGTGCTGCCGCCCCGCCCCGCCCCGAGAGGCTTTCGACCCCCGAGGTCGGGCGTGTCGCCCGCTCCCCACCGCACTGACCCGAGTCCGAAGGTGGGAGGGCCCCGCTGGGGACCAGGTACCACCCGGAGGAGGCACCGACGACCCGAGGCGCGGGACGCGCCCGGAGGCTACCCAGGCGCAGGCGTCGAGACTACCCGCCGCGCACAGGGAGCGTCAAAACGGATGCGCGTAGGTCGCCACCTGCATGAACGACGCTCGACCTCGAGTTGTTCCACGGGTGCCCCGGCTTGCGTCAGGCACGTAGCGTCATGCGCGAAAGCCGTGATCACGCGACTCCGGCGCGGCCACCGGGCCACCCGGAATCTTATGATCACGGCAATCGCCTGCCGGAACCCGGAGCGCTCGGTCAGCGGTCGTACCGACCGAGGTCGAACTCCTCCAGCGGGACGGCCGCGCCGCTACCCACGCCGAAGTGGCCGTAGTCGACCTCCTCGTAGCCGGGCATCGCGTACATCGCCGCCTTGGCCTCCTCCGTCGGCTCGACCCGGATGTTCCGGTACCGGGGCAGGCCGGTTCCCGCCGGGATGAGCTTGCCGATGATGACGTTCTCCTTGAGGCCCAGCAGCGGGTCGCTCTTGCCGTTGATCGCGGCGTCGGTGAGCACCCGGGTCGTCTCCTGGAAGGAGGCGGCCGACAGCCAGGACTCGGTGGCCAGCGAGGCCTTCGTGATACCCATCAGCTCGGGCCGCCCGGAGGCCGGCGTGCCGCCCTCGGAGACCACGCGCCGGTTCTCGCTCTCGAACCGGGCGCGCTCCACGAGCTCGCCGGGAAGCAGCTCGGCGTCCCCCGACTCGATGATCGTGACCCGCTTGAGCATCTGTCGGACGATGACCTCGATGTGCTTGTCGTGGATCGACACGCCCTGGCTGCGGTACACCTCCTGGACCTCGTCGACCAGGTGCACCTGGACGGCGCGCGGGCCGAGGATGCGGAGCACCTGCTTGGGGTCGACGGCGCCCTGGACGAGCTTCTGCCCGACCTCGACGCGTGAGCCGTCCTCAGCGAGCAGCCGGGCCCGCTTGGACACCGGGTAGGAGACCTCCTCGGACCCGTCGTCCGGCGTCACCACGATCTTGCGGGACCGGTCGGTGTCCTCGATGGCCACCCGGCCGGCGGCCTCGCTGATCGGAGCCACACCCTTGGGGGTGCGGGCCTCGAACAACTCCTGGACGCGCGGGAGGCCGTGGGTGATGTCGTCACCGGCCACACCACCGGTGTGGAAGGTGCGCATCGTCAGCTGGGTGCCGGGCTCACCGATCGACTGGGCGGCGATGATGCCCACAGCCTCCCCGATGTCCACGAGCTTGCCCGTCGCCAGCGAGCGGCCGTAGCACTTGGCGCAGGTACCGACCTTGGACTCACAGGTGAGCACGGAGCGCACCTTGATCTCGGACACGCCCCGGCCGATCAGGTCGTTGATGATGACGTCGCCCAGGTCCGAGCCCGCTGGAACCACGAGTTCGCCGTCAACGACCACGCCCTCCGCGCTGGAGCGCGCGTAGACGCTGGTCTCGACGTCGTCATGGCGCCGCAGCGACCCGCCCGGGCCCTTGGTGGCGATGGGCAGCACCAGGCCGCGCTCGGTTCCGCAGTCCTCCTCGCGGATGATGACGTCCTGCGCCACGTCCACCAGACGCCGGGTCAGGTACCCGGAGTCCGCCGTGCGCAGGGCGGTGTCGGCCAGACCCTTGCGGGCGCCGTGCGTGGTGGTGAAGAACTCCAGCACCGACAGGCCCTCACGGAAGCTGGCCTTGACCGGGCGAGGGATGATCTCGCCCTTCGGGTTCGCCATCAGACCACGCATGCCGGCGAGCTGGCGCATCTGCATCCAGTTACCGCGGGCGCCCGACGACACCATCTTGAAGATGGTGTTGTCCTTCGGGATGGAGGCCTCGAGGTCCTTCGAGACGTCGGCCGACGCCTGGGTCCAGATCTCGATGAGTTCCTGCCGGCGCTCGTCGTCCGTGATCAGACCCCGCTCGTACTGCCCCTGGACCTTGGCCGCCTTGGCCTCGTACCGCTCCAGCACCTCGGCCTTGTTCGGCGGCGTGGCGACGTCGGAGATGGAGACCGTGACGCCGGACCGCGTGGCCCAGTGGAACCCGGCTTCCTTCAGCGCGTCGAGGGTGGCGGCCACCTGGACCTTCGGGTACCGCTCGGCCAGGTCGTTGACGATCGACGAGAGGACCTTCTTGTCGACGTCGACGTCCACGAAGGCGTAGTCGCGGGGCAGCGTCTCGTTGAACAAGGCTCGACCCAGCGACGTCTGCAGGACCACCGGGTCACCCGGCTGCCACCCCTCCGGCAGCTCCCAGCCGGGAGGCGGCGTGACGTCGATGAGCCGGATCGTGGCCCGAGCCTGAAGGTCCAGCTCGCGGGCGTCCATCGCCATGATCGCCTCGCCGATCGAGCTGAACGCCCGCCCCTCGCCGACCCCACCCTCCTTGATCAGGGTGAGGTGGTAGAGGCCGATGATCATATCCTGGGTGGGCATGGTCACCGGCCGGCCGTCGGCCGGCTTGAGGATGTTGTTGCTGGACAGCATCAGGATGCGGGCCTCCGCCTGAGCCTCCGCCGACAGCGGCAGGTGCACGGCCATCTGGTCGCCGTCGAAGTCCGCGTTGAAGGCGGTGCAGACGAGCGGGTGGATCTGGATGGCCTTGCCCTCGACCAGCTGCGGCTCGAAGGCCTGGATGCCGAGACGGTGCAGGGTCGGTGCCCGGTTCAGCAGCACCGGGTGCTCGGAGATGACCTCCTCCAGCACGTCCCACACCACCGGACGAGCACGCTCGACCATGCGCTTGGCCGACTTGATGTTCTGCGCGTGGTTCAGGTCGACGAGGCGCTTCATCACGAACGGCTTGAACAGCTCCAGCGCCATCTGCTTCGGCAGGCCGCACTGGTGCAGCTTCAGCTGCGGGCCCACCACGATGACCGACCGGCCGGAGTAGTCCACCCGCTTGCCGAGCAGGTTCTGCCGGAACCGGCCCTGCTTGCCCTTGAGCATGTCGGACAGCGACTTCAGCGGGCGGTTGCCCGGGCCGGTGACCGGCCGGCCGCGGCGGCCGTTGTCGAACAGCGCGTCGACCGCCTCCTGGAGCATCCGCTTCTCGTTGTTCACAATGATCTCGGGCGCGCCGAGGTCGAGCAGCCGCTTGAGCCGGTTGTTCCGGTTGATGACCCGGCGATACAGGTCGTTCAGGTCGCTCGTCGCGAACCGCCCGCCGTCCAGCTGCACCATCGGGCGCAGGTCGGGCGGGATGACCGGCACGCAGTCGAGCACCATGCCCATCGGCGAGTTCCGGGTCGTCAGGAATGCCGACACGACCTTGAGCCGCTTCAGGGCGCGAGTCTTGCGCTGGCCCTTGCCCGTCCGGATGGTCTCACGCAGGTTCGCCGCCTCGGCCTCGAGGTCGAAGGACTCCAGGCGCTTCTGGATCGCGGCCGCGCCCATTCCGCCCTCGAAGTACATCCCGAACCGGTCACGCATCTCCCGGTACAGGATCTCGTCGCCCTCGAGGTCTTGGACCTTGAGGTTCTTGAAGCGGTCCCAGACCTGCTGCAGGCGGTCGATGTCGGCGTCCGCTCGCTTGCGCAGCTGGGCCATCTCGCGCTCGGCCGATTCCTTGACCTTGCGCCGGACGTCGCCCTTGGCGCCCTCGGCCTCGAGTTCGGCGAGGTCGGCCTCCAGGCGCTTGGCACGGGCCTCGACGTCCGCGTCGCGCCGGTTCGCGATCTCGGTCTTCTCGACGTCGATCTGCGCCTCGAGCGACGGCAGGTCGCGGTGGCGAGACTCCTCGTCGACCCAGGTGATCATATAGGCGGCGAAGTAGATGACCTTTTCCAGATCCTTCGGGGCAAGGTCGAGCAGGTAGCCGAGCCGGCTCGGGACCCCCTTGAAGTACCAGATGTGGGTGACAGGCGCGGCCAGTTCGATGTGCCCCATCCGCTCACGCCGCACCTTGGCCCGAGTGACCTCGACGCCGCAGCGCTCGCAGATGATGCCCTTGAACCGAACGCGCTTGTACTTGCCGCAGTAGCACTCCCAGTCCCGGGTCGGGCCGAAGATCTTCTCGCAGAAGAGCCCGTCCTTCTCCGGCTTGAGGGTGCGGTAGTTGATGGTCTCCGGCTTCTTCACCTCGCCATGGGACCACTGACGAATGTCGTCGGCGGTGGCAAGACCGATACGCAGCTCGTCGAAGAAGTTCACGTCCAGCACTTCGTGCTACCTGCTCTCCGTCGGGAGTAGTGGCGCCTTGGGTATGTGGTTCCGGGTTCCAACGTCTGGCGGGCCCTCGGCCCGGCCGTTCTATCTGCCGGGGGCTGGTGGTTCAGACCTCGTCGACGCTCAGGGCGCCCTCGTTCGGACGGCGGGACAGGTCGATGCCGAGCTCCTCGGCGGCACGGAAGACATCCTCGTCGGTCTCGCGCATCTCGATCGCCATGCCGTCGCTGGAGAGAACCTCGACGTTGAGGCAGAGGGACTGCATCTCCTTGATCAGGACCTTGAACGACTCCGGGATGCCCGGCTCGGGGATGTTCTCCCCCTTGACGATGGCCTCGTACACCTTGACCCGACCGAGGACGTCGTCCGACTTGATCGTCAGCAGCTCCTGGAGCGCGTAGGAGGCGCCGTAGGCCTCCAGGGCCCACACCTCCATCTCGCCGAACCGCTGACCGCCGAACTGCGCCTTACCGCCCAACGGCTGCTGGGTGATCATCGAGTACGGGCCGGTGGACCGGGCATGGATCTTGTCGTCGACCAGGTGGTGGAGCTTCAGGATGTACATGTAGCCCACCGAGATCGGCATCGGGAACGGCTCGCCGGTGCGCCCGTCGAACAGCTGTGCCTTGCCCGACCCGTCAACCAACTGGACGCCGTCACGCGTCGGCAGCGTCGAGTCGAGCAGGCCGATGATCTCCTCCTCGCGGACGCCGTCGAAGACCGGCGACCCGACACGGGTACCCGGCTCGGCCTCCCGGTTCTCCGCCGGGATGTCCTTGGCCCAGTCCGGGACGCCCTCGACCTTCCAGCCGCGGGACGCGATCCAGCCGAGGTGCAGCTCGAGGACCTGGCCGACGTTCATCCGGCTGGGCACGCCGAGCGGGTTGAGCACGACGTCGACCGGGGTGCCGTCGGAGAGGAACGGCATGTCCTCGACCGGCAGGATCTTCGCGATCACGCCCTTGTTGCCGTGTCGACCGGCCAGCTTGTCGCCATCCGTGATCTTTCGCTTCTGCGCGACGTACACCCGGACCAGCTGGTTGACGCCCGGGGGCAGTTCGTCGCCCTCCTCGCGATCGAACACCTTGACGCCGATGACGGTGCCGGATTCGCCGTGCGGCACCTTCAGCGAGGTGTCGCGCACCTCGCGCGCCTTCTCGCCGAAGATCGCCCGTAGCAGTCGCTCCTCCGGCGTCAGCTCGGTCTCGCCCTTCGGGGTGACCTTGCCGACCAGGATGTCGCCGGGCACGACCTCGGCGCCGATCCGGATGATGCCGCGCTCGTCGAGGTCGGCGAGCACGTCCTCGGCGACGTTCGGGATGTCCCGGGTGATCTCCTCCGGGCCCAGCTTGGTGTCGCGGGCGTCGACCTCGTGCTCCTCGATGTGGATCGAGGACAGGACGTCGTCCTGCACCAACCGCTGGGAGAGGATGATCGCGTCCTCGTAGTTGTGACCCTCCCACGACATGAAGGCCACCAGCAGGTTCTTGCCGAGCGCCATCTCACCGCGGTCCGTGGACGGACCGTCCGCGATGACCGATCCGACCTCGAGCCGGTCACCCTCGTCGACCAGTACCCGCTGGTTGTACGAGGTGCCCTGGTTGGAGCGGCGGAACTTTGCCACCCGGTAGGTGGTGTGCGTGCCGTCGTCGTTCATCGCGCTGACCGCGTCGGCGGAGACCTCCGTGACCACGCCCGCCTTCTCGGCAATCACGACGTCGCCGGCGTCGACCGCGGCCCGGAACTCCATCCCGGTACCGACGAGCGGCGCCTCCGCCATGACCAGCGGCACGGCCTGCCGCTGCATGTTCGAACCCATCAGGGCGCGGTTGGCGTCGTCGTGCTCGAGGAACGGGATCATCGCGGTGGCGACGGAGACCATCTGCCGCGCCGCGACGTCCATGTAGGTGACCTCGTCGCCGGGCACGAGCTCCATCTCGCCGCCCTTGGAGCGCACCAGCACCCGGTCGTCGGCGAACCGGCCGTTGGCGTCGAGGACGGCGTTCGCCTGGGCGATGATCTGGATGTCCTCCTCGTCGGCGGTGAGGTAGTCGATCTCATCGGTGACCTGGCTGTTCACCACCCGGCGGTACGGCGTCTCGACGAAGCCGAAGGGGTTGATCCGGGCGTAGCTCGACAGCGAACCGATCAGGCCGATGTTCGGGCCCTCCGGCGTCTCGATCGGGCACATCCGGCCGTAGTGCGAGGGGTGGACGTCGCGGACCTCCATCCCCGCCCGCTCCCGGGAGAGGCCGCCGGGGCCGAGCGCCGACAACCGGCGCTTGTGGGTGAGGCCGGCCAGTGGATTCGTCTGGTCCATGAACTGGGAGAGCTGGCTGGTGCCGAAGAACTCCCGGATCGAGGCGGTCACCGGGCGGACGTTGATCAGCGTCTGCGGCGTGATCGCCTCGACGTCCTGCGTCGTCATCCGCTCCCGGACGACGCGCTCCATCCGGGAGAGGCCGGTGCGGACCTGGTTCTGGATGAGCTCGCCGACCGTGCGCAGGCGGCGGTTGCCGAAGTGGTCGATGTCATCGACCTCGACCCGGACGTCGATCTGCTCCCCGGCCCGGGTGCCGGCCATGTTCGTGCCGCCGGCGTGCAGCGTCACCAGGAAGCGGATGGTGGCGACGATGTCATCGATGGTGAGGGTGCCCGCCTCGAGCGGGAGCTCCAGGCCGAGCTTTTTGTTGATCTTGTAGCGGCCGACCTTGGCCAGGTCGTAGCGCTTGGGGTTGAAGTAGAGATTGTCCAGCAGCGTCTGGGCGGCCTCACGGGTGGGCGGCTCACCCGGCCGCAGCTTGCGGTAGATGTCGAGCAGCGCCTCGTCGGTGCCCGCCGTGTGGTCCTTCTCCAGAGTGGCCCGCATCGACTCGACGTCGCCGAACTCCTCCAGGATCTGGGCCTCGGTCCACCCCAGGGCCTTCAGCAGCACGGTCACCGACTGCTTGCGCTTGCGGTCGACCCGGACGCCGACCATGTCGCGCTTGTCGATCTCGAACTCCAGCCAGGCACCCCGGGACGGGATGATCTTGGCGGTGAAGACGTCCTTGTCCGAGGTCTTGTCGGCGGTCCGCTCGAAGTACACCCCCGGCGACCGGACGAGCTGGGACACCACGACGCGCTCGGTGCCGTTGATGATGAAGGTGCCACGATCGGTCATGAGCGGGAAGTCGCCCATGAAGACCGTCTGGCTCTTGATCTCACCGGTCGTCGTGTTCATGAACTCGGCCGTGACGAACAACGGGGCCGAGTAGGTCATGTCCCGCTCCTTGCACTCGTCGATCGAGTACTTGGGCGGCTCGAACCGGTGGTCCCGGAACGACAGCGACATCGACCCCGAGAAGTCCTCGATCGGGGAGATCTCCTCGAAGATCTCCTCGAGACCGGAGGTCGTCGGGACGCTCTGCCTGCCGTCTTCGAGGGCGGCTGCCACTCGGGACTGCCACTTGGCGTTCCCGAGGAGCCAGTCGAAGCTCTCGGTCTGCAACGCCAGGAGGTTCGGGACCTCCAGTGGCTCACGAATCTTGCCGAAGGAGATACGGCCAGAGGCCGTGCGGTTGGTGGAACCGGAAGCGGACGCTGTGCGCGAGGCGGCCAAGAGGGGTCCTTCCACGGGCCTGGCGGGCGTAACGGGCGCACGCTGCGCACCCCGCGGTCAAATCCGCGGGCGAGAGCACAGGCAGGCGCAAAGCGCAAGGCTACCCGCCGAACGCAGATAAGTCCAATACAGGCCAGGCCTCGACACTCGGGACCGCCACGCCGCAGTCGCACCGAGCCGTCTGAATACTGTGGAGACCGTGTCTGGACACGACGAGAATGACTCGCCGTGAGCCCGCCGTCAAGACTTCGACACGCTCCGAACCCCTGAACGGTACGCAGAGCAGCGACGACCCGGCAACGTCACCCCACGTCGATGACACACCGCAGTCAGTGTGTGCCCCGCGTCACCTGACGTGATCGCCACCCCCGGGGTCAGGACATCCTGCCGGGTGATCCTGCCGAATGACGGAACGACGCGGGGGCCGGCCCGCGTCGTCCTGGTCGGGATCCCGGCCAGGGCGAGCGGATCGGCCCCCGCGTCGTGCAGGTGCTGCTGCTGGATCAGCCTGCGGACGGCGTCACTTGACGCTGACGGTGGCGCCGGCGCCCTCCAGGGCGGCCTTGGCCTTCTCCGCGGCCTCCTTGTTGACCTTCTCCAGGACGGGCTTGGGAGCGCCGTCCACCAGATCCTTGGCCTCCTTCAGGCCCAGCGAGGTGAGCGAGCGCACCTCCTTGATGACCTGGATCTTCTTGTCGCCGGCGGCCTCGAGGATCACGTCGAACTCGTTCTTCTCCTCCTCCACCGGCGCCTCGGCGGCCGGCCCGCCGGGGGCGGCGGCCAACCCGGCGACGACCGGAGCAGCCGCGGTGACCTCGAACTTCTCCTCGAACTTCTTGACGAACTCGCTCAGCTCGATGAGCGTCATCTCCGCGAACTGGTCGAGGAGTTCGTCGGCGGACAGCTTCGCCATGGCGGCGTCTTCCTTCCGTGTCGTTCACGCGGGTCATTCGGGCGGATCGATCGCGATGCCCGACCGCATGGGGATGGGCGGGCGGGTTCAGCCCTCGGCCGGAGCCTGTTCGGCAGGAGTCTCGTCGACGGGGGCGGCGGAGCCGCCCTGCTCGTCAGCGATCTTCTGCCGGAGGGCGTCGATCGTGCGCGCCGCCTGGGACAGCGGAGCGACGAACAGGTAAGCGGCCTTGTTGAGATTGGCCTTCATCGCGCCGGCCAGCTTGGCCAGCAGGACCTCGCGCGACTCGAGGTCGGCGAGCTTGCGCACGTCGTCGGCGGACAGCGCCTTGCCGTCCAGGATGCCGCCCTTGATGACCAGGGCGGGATTCAGCCTGGCGAAGTCGCGCAGCCCCTTGGCGGCCTCCACCGGGTCCCCGGTGACGAACGCGATCGCAGTGGGACCGTTGAGGTCCCCGTCGAGGACGGTGATGCCGGCGTCCTTGGCTGCGATCGAGGTCAGCGTGTTCTTCACCACGGCGTAGGTGGCGTTCGCGGCGAGGCTCTTGCGGAGCGTCGTCAACTGCGCCACGGTGAGCCCGCGGTACTCGGTCAGCACGGCGGCGTTGGATGCACGGAACCGATCCGCGATCTCGGCAACCGCCGCCTGCTTGTCCGGCCTCGCCATGGCCCTCCTTCCTCCGGTGGTGCCGGCTCGTCGCAGGGCCCGCAGACGAGGGACGCCCCGGCGCAAGGGCACGGGGCGTCGAGGGCACGCGGAGGCGGCCGACCACACACAGGAAGCCAAGGCGACCTGCTCCGTTCTCACCCTGCGCGGGCCGCCCGTGCTACGGGACCTTCGCCCGCTCAACGAGCGGGGACCGGCGGTCTTAGGCAGCTTTCAGGGTACGCGGCACGCCGTCCTGGCTCCAAATCGCGTCGGCGAGGGCGACCACCGGACGGCCCGGCACCTGGACGGACGGCGGACGCCGCGGTGCCGGCGGAGCGTGGTCAACGGTCGCCGTCGGGCCTGCGGACGTCGTCCGGAGCCGGCGGCGACACCGTGACCTGGCCCCAGCGGGTGAACTGCTGGACGGTCGTCAGCCCGCTCTCCGGGGCGGTCTGGGTAATGGTCCGCGGGAGGTCGTCCGGGCCGACCGTGACGATGAGGTCGTACGTCAGCCGGGAGAGCCGTTCCCGGACCCCCTGCTGGGATGCCTCCGGGACGCGGTCCAGCTTCAGTTGCGCCGCGGACACGTCCGGCCCGAGCGTGAGCACGTAGCCGCGCACACTCTCACCGGCCACGGTCGCGACGTCCCCACCCTGCAGAGTACGTGCCATCCGCCACGCCCCGAAGGTGGTCGGGAGATCCGCGAGATAGATCACGTTGGACCAGGTGCCCCCCGCCAGATCGTCGAACCGCATCTGCGTCCAGTGCCGGCCGAGGGGGTCGTGATCGACCGGGAGGTAGGGGGTGTCCCCGATGAGCAGCAGGGACTCCTCGCTCGCCCCGGGGCCACTCACCTCGTACAGCGCGTTCTGCTGGCCGTCCACGAGGTGCACCCACCGCCGGCTCACCAGCGAGGTTCCCACCGTGGTGGCGGTGACCAGCACCGATCCCCTGGCCCGGACCGCCGCCACGATCGCCGCGCTGAGGGCGACCGCGGAGGTGTACCGGGCCACCGGGGCGCGCGCCGCGGCGTCGCCGGTCCGGCGGCCGGCAGGCGGCGGACCGCCGGGCCCTGCTCCGGCGCCCCGGGTGGCGTCAGCTCCCGCCGCCGTGACCACCACCGGAGTGACCACGGCCGACGCGGACGACGGGACCGCGGACGACGGGACCGCGGACGACGGGACCGCCTGCGATGCCTCGCCGGCCGGCGGGCTCGTCCCGGCCGGGGGACCCGGGGTGGCAGCACCACAGGCCACGGTGAGCGCTGCGAGGGGGACCAGCCCCAGGCCGACCGCCCGGATCCGGGCCGCGCCGCCGGACACGGTTCGCATCGGCCCAGGCCCCCCTCGATCGCCCTTCGGGAAGCCTAGACCGTCGGCGCGCCCGCAGGTGCGCACCGTCGCGGGTGGGGTGCGGTCAGGCCTGCCCGGAGGTGGTGTCGCCCACCGGCGGCGGCGTGATCGTGACCGGCCCGCCCCACTTGCTGTAGGTAATGGTCGTCGTGGCCGACTTGCCCTTGGTCGTGGTCACCACGACCACCTTGCGGGGCAGCCAGTCGTGGCCTACCGAGAACGTGGTCACGGCCGATGTCGCGGCCAGCGCCGACGAGAGTGCGGCTCGCTGCGCGGCGGGCAGGGCGGCGACGAGCTGTTGGCTGTTCTGCTTGAGGGTGTAGTTCACCGTGCTCACGCCGGCTATGGTCGGGCCCTGGGCCGCGGCGACGGTGAGCGCCTGGTAGGACGGCGGCACGTACCCGAGGTCGGTCTGCTGGCGCAGGGTCGCGAGCAACGGGCCCATCGTCTTGCTGATCCGGCTGGTGCCCTTCAGGTCGATCTTGGTCCAGGTCTTGCCCAGGACCTTCTCGCCGACGTCCAGGTAGTAGACGTCCCCCACCAGGATGACCCGGGTCCGCCGCCCCTCCTGGGTCATGGTCAACGACATCGCCAGGTCATCGGGGCCGTACCGCATCACGCCCTGCGCCACCGCCCCGCCGCCTGTCATCCGGAGTGCGGTGGTCTTCTTCGCGGCCACGGCCAGCTTGAGCTGGCTGGCGAAGCGGGCGGCACTCATGGTGCCCGCCGGGACCGGCGGACCCGCCTCCTCCGTTCCACGGCTCCCGGACGGCGACGTCCCCACGCCACCGGGGCCCGCCGCCGGACCCGAGGATCCCGAGTCGCCGGGGCCCGCCGCCGCGCCCGTCGACCCGGCACCTGTCATCGCCCCGCCCGCCGACGGCGTCTCGCTCGCCACCGTCGCGGGACCGGCGGCGCTGCACCCGGCGAGCACGCCCACCAGAACGGCGGGCGCGAGGCCCCTGCCCGCGGCCGACGCGACCGCGCGCAACGGCGGCCACGCATGGGCCCTGACGTTCCTGCGGATGCGCATCTGCCCGACTCCCACCTGCTCCGGTACCCCCGCCCGACGCGTTCGGGCGCCGCCAGCACCGTAACGGGCGGGCGGGAGCCGTGGCCCGGAAATGACCTCAACCAGAATTCTGATCACGGACGGTCACCTATGGGAGGACCGCACGTCGGTGACCGCACACCAGCAGGGCCCGCCCCGGCAGGCGGGGCGGGCCCTGGACGAGCGGCGAGCGGCGTCAGACCTCGACGTCCTCCGCCTCGACGTTGCGGGTGACGCTGATGTCGAGCGGGATCCCGGGGCCCATCGACGTCGTGACGGTGCCCTTCTTCAGGTAGCGGCCCTTCGCCGCCGACGGCTTGAGCCGCAGTACCTCGTCGAGCGCGGCCGCGTAGTTCTGCACCAGGGCGCTGTCGCTGAACGACGTCTTGCCGATGATGAAGTGCAGGTTCGCGTGCTTGTCGACACGGAACTCGATCTTACCGCCTTTGATCTCCTCGACGGCCCTGGCGACGTCCATCGTGACGGTGCCGGTCTTCGGGTTCGGCATCAGCCCACGGGGGCCGAGAATCTTGCCGAGCCGGCCCACCTTGCCCATCAGGTCGGGGGTGGCGACGACGGCGTCGAAGTCGAGCCACCCACCCTGGATCCGCTCGATCAGATCGTCGGAGCCGACGTGGTCGGCGCCGGCGGCCTCCGCCTGCGCGGCACGCTCACCGGTGGCGAAGACCAGGACCCGGGCGGTCTTGCCGGTGCCGTGCGGCAGATTGACGGTGCCGCGCACCATCTGGTCCGCCTTGCGGGGGTCGACCCCGAGGCGGAACGCGACCTCGACGGTCGCGTCGTACTTCGTCGTCGACGTCTCCTTGGCGAGGCGGACGGCGGCCAGCGGCGCGTAGAGGTGGGTGGAGTCCACCTTCTCCGCCGCCGCGCGGTAGGCCTTGCTGCGCTTCACTGTGCTCTCCCTGAGCGTGCGAAGGTGTGGTCGTCGGGCCGCACCCGGCCCTGCCACGGGGTGGTCCGGCCGCCAGGGACGGCAGGCCGGAAGGGTCGATCAGCCCTCGACGGTGATCCCCATCGACCGGGCCGTCCCAGCGATGATCTTGGAGGCCTGGTCGAGGTCGTTGGCGTTCAGGTCCTCCAGCTTGGTCTGCGCGATCTCCCGGATCTGCGCAGCGGTCAG
>DATDMG010000161.1:0-9954 GCA_036518955.1 Kineosporiaceae bacterium
CACTCCCAAGGACTACAGCCTCACCGACAGCCTCGGTCGGATCGTGGCGATCATCCGCGCCGCGCACGGGCTGGCGCCGTCGGAGCCGGCCGGTGCCGTGGGCTGACGCCGGCCGGCGGGCTCGCGGACCGGCGGTCGAGCCCCCGACCGTCACCAGCCGGTGCGCGAGCCGGCCTCGAGGGCGTCGGCCAGCCGCCGGGTGAGCTGCGTCGAGGCCAGCAGGGCGAGGTGCAGTTGGGTGGGGTCGGCAGCGCCGGCCCACGACGTCACCTCGCGCTCCACCCCGGCGGCCCGCTCGGCGAGGTCCTGGCAGCGGCTCAGGTAGCGGGTCGCCGTCCCGGCGGCGGTGATCCCGTCGGAGAGGTGCAGCACCGGCCCGAGCAACCCGGCGGATCGATGCGCGACCCGCACGCAGAGCAGCGCGGCCGCCACGATCATGCCGTGCGGCGGCGTCTCGGCCGGCCAGCCCTGCACCGGCACCCGGCTTGGCCGCGTCCGAGGGCACAGCTCGCGCAGGTCGGCCACGATCAGGCCGACGACGTCCAGGCACTGCGGCCGTACCGAGGCCAGCGGCCAGTCCAGGGCGGCGACGTGGACGGCGGGCAGCCGCACCGCCGTCCAGGCGCCCGCCTGGCGGCGCAGCCAGGCCGCGTAGCCGGCTCGGCTGGCGGTGGCGGCCGGGTCGTCGAGTGCGGAGCTGACGCGCGCGCTCTCGGCCAGCGTCCGCTCGGTGATCAGGGCGGGCAACCCGACGGCGTCGAGCCGGGCCTGCACCGTGGGGTCGAGCACAACGTCGAGACCGGCGTCGGTGGCGTCGGTGATGCTGTCGGCACGCCCGGTCGGGATCTGGGTCATGGCCACTGATCGGCCGACCGGATGGCGTTGCACACCGGACATCGCCCACAACCGCCCGTTCGGCCGATCCGGTCGCGGTCGGGCCGGCGGGGGAGGCCCCTGCGCCGGGGCCGGCGGGTCGCCGCGTCAGCGGGCCTGGACCAGTCCCAGGGCCGCGGGCGTGAACCCGGGGAAGACGGTCCCGGTCGCCGTCACGCCGCACCGTCGGGTCAGGATCTCGGCGAGCACACTGCGGTAGTCCGTGGTCGCGGCGAGAGCGCCGTCGACCAGGTCGCCGTCGTCCAGGCCCGGCCAGGTGCCGTGGACCTTGCCGCCGACGACGTGGCCGCCGAGCACCAGCATGGCGCTGCCGAGGCCGTGATCCAGGCCGCCGGAACCGTTCTCCGCAACCCGGCGGCCGAACTCCGTCAGGGTGACCAGCACGACCCGGTCCAGCTCCGGGCCGAGGTCCTTGCTGAAGGCGACCAGGGCTCTCGCCAGCAGGTCCAACTTGCTGGAGAGCGGGCCGGACCTCGGGTCGCCGACGCCTGCGTGCAGGTCCCAGCCGGCGTCCTCGACCGTCGCCACCCGCACCCCTACCCCGGCTCTCACCAGCCGCGCGACGTCGTGCAGGGCCGTTCCCAGCGCGGTGGCCGGGTACCCGGCCTCCGCCGCCGACGTCACCGGGGGGAGCGCGCCGAGCCGGGCCGCGACCTCGAGCGTGGGAATCAACGGGTCGTCGGTCCGGCCGGCGTCCAGCAGGTCGACGGCCTCCTGCCAGCCCCGCACCGGAACGATCGTCTCCGACACGGCGATCGACATCGCGTCGAGGCCGCGCATGGCGAGGTTGTCGTGCGGCCCGGCCATCGACGCGGGGAGCAGCGGGTCGCCGACCTGTGTCGCCGTGGTGGGACTGGCGTCGGCCACGACGCCGACGAGCCGGTCCACCCAACCCGTCGCCGTGCCTGCGGTGCTCGACGGGGCGGCGCTCTCCTGGGCGGTGACGGCGTCCAGGTGGGACCGGGTCGGCGTCGGCTGGCCGACCGCGTGCACGGCGGCGAGCCGGCCCGCCTCCCACAGCGGTACCAGCGGGGCGAGCGCCGGGTGCAGCCCGAACGTGTCGTCGAGCCGGTGGGCCGCGGACGCCGGCACCGCCAGTGTCGGCCGGGCCCGGGCGTACGCGTCGTCCGCGATCGGTGGGATCATGGACAGCCCGTCCGCCCCCCCACGCAAGCTCAGGACGACGAGGGTGTCCACGGCCGCGGCGGCCTCGGCCCGGGCGGCCAGCCCGAGGCCCGCGGGCGCGACGGCCGGGACGGCGACGCCCACACCGGCCCCCGCGACGGCACCGGCCCCCGCTCCCAGCAGCGCGCGTCGCCGGACGCCGCGTGGCGCCACGGGGTGGGACGCTGGCACCTCAAGGCCTCCTCCGCCTCGGACACCGGCGGTCGCCGGGCCTGCTCCTGCGGACCGCCTCAGCGGCTGACCGCCGTCGGCGAGCACAGCAGCAGGGTGGAGATCAGGCCGATCGTCTCCCTCTGCTCCCAGCTCCCCCGGGTCAGTCTGCTCGGCAAGAGGGTGTCGGCGAGGAGTTTTTCGGCAGCCGCCCGCTCCGAGGCCGTCGGCGGCCGGCCGAGCACGCGGTACGCGACGGCCTCGACAGCCGCGGCACGGGTGCCGGGCTGGGTCCGCAGCAGTTTGGCCGGGCCCGGGTTCACCAGCGTCCTCGGCCACCAGCCGTGGACGAGCTGTGCGGTGGAGTTGAACCCGGCCAGGGCCACCGCCGGGGACCGCCACGCGCTCGCGACGTCCGGGTACCCGCCGGTGAGCGGGCTGCCGAGCGGCGCGTGCCCGGCGGCGTCCAGCATCGCGGCGAGGTCGAGCAGCCCGCGCTGGTCGTGGCCGGGTGCCAGGCCGAGGGTGCGCGCGACCGCGGCCAGCCGCTCCATCGGCCGGCGCTGCTTGGCACCCGCCGAGCCGGCGAACTCGGCGGAGGTGAACAGCGCCGACAGCACCGGAGCAATGGCCGTCGCGTTGCGCAGGTAGGTCTGGGCGAGGCGCTGCACGAGGGCGTCCGGCGGGGAGTCCGAGACGAACCGGACAGCGAGCTTGCGGGCCAGCGCGTCGGCCGTGGCCCGGTGCCGGGCCAGGTAGCTGAGGAACTCGCGGACCGCCGTCCGGCCCCCCGACGCGGAGTCGTTCGGGTGGGTGAACCCGAGCACCTGGATGCGCCCGACGTGGTGGCGACCCGGCACGTACCAGGAGACGCCGTCGCGCGCCTGGAACCCGGTGAACAGGAGCGCGGTCTGGCGGACGTCCTGCTCGGTGAATCCGGCCGCGGTGCCGACGGTGTGTGCCTCCAGCAGTTCTCGGGCGTAGTTCTCGTTCGGGTGGTCGGCGGAGGAGGTGTCGGCGTCGAAGTGGGCCAGCATCGCCGGGTGGACGGCGGCAGCCTGCAGCATCGCCTCGAACGATCCGAGGGCGCCCGGCCGGATGACGTCGGCGTCGAACCGGTGGCGGGTGTGGGCGGCCTTCGTGCTCGGGCAGGCGATGGTGAAGTGGTTGGACCACAGGTCGACCATGACCTCCAGCAGTTGGCGGTTGCTCCACACCGCGCGTCCCAGGTGCGCCGCCGCGAGCTCGCGCTGCAGCGCGGTGCCGTCCGGGACGGCGCGCCGGGCGTCCGCGGTGGTCAGCCCCAGATGCGGGAACAGGGCGCCGACGGCGTCCCCACCCGGGTCGGCCAGGCGCCCGGGCGCGAATTGCCCGGCCAGCCAGGCAGCGGCACCCGTGCGGCGAACCTCCGCGCGCAGCTCGTCGGTCGGGCCGTAGGTGATCCGGTTGAGCAGATGCTCCACCTGCAGGTCACCGGGCACCCGCAAGGCGGCGGCCGAGGGCGCCCAGGCCGCCGCGCCGTCCGGCCGGAGGCCCTCGAGCGGCTGGCCGGTGCTCGCCGTGCGGCCCCCACTCAGGCCCGGGTCGAGCTCGGTCCGTCCGCCGTCCCGGGCGGACAGGTAGCCCGCGCCCGCCAACGAGCCACCGGCGAGCAGGCTGCCGGCGACGACCTGGCGCGGGGTGAGCCTGGCCCGTCCGGCCCGCCGTCGACGGCCGGGGGGTTCGCGGCCGGGGCCGGGGCCGGGGCCGGGTTCGCGGTGGGCGGGAAGGCCCTGCACATCGTCCGGCACGCCGTACGGGCTCGGCGGGGCGGCCGGCGGGGCCGGGGACTGACCACGCCGGTTCCCGTTCCCGCGTGCCGGACGGCGAGACCTGGCCATCAGCCTCCTCCCCCCGGGCTGCCGGCGCCCGGCGTGACCGGGCCGACCTTCGATTACGTTAGGCCGCCGTCCCGCCGCCGGGCAACGCGTGTCCGCCGACCGAACCGCTCACCCCTGCCGGACCGGCGCCCGCATCCGCAGCAGGTGCTGCACGGCGTCCGTCACCGCTCCTGCGCTGCCCCAGGAGAGCGTGACGCCGCTGCCACCGTGCCCGTAGCAGTGCACCCGCACGTGCCGGGGGTCGTCGGAGTTCGGCCGGACCTCGACCTCCACCCGGATCACCGGCCGCGTCGGGCGCAGGCCCACCCGGTGGCCGAGCACGCGGGCGTCGCGCAGTTCCGGGACCAGCCGCCGGGCCCGGTCCAGCAACTGCCGGCCGGTCTCCGGGTCCGGCGTCGGGTCCCAGTCGCCGTCCTCGAGGGTCCCGCCGATGACGACGTCGCGGCCCCGGGGGAGCACGTACGTGAGTCGCTCCGGCGAGTCGTCACACCACCACTGGGTCAGTCCGGGGTCGCTCACCAGGACCGTCTGCCCGCGCACCGGTCGCAGGTCCGGGTCCGGGGCGAGGGCGCGGGCCGCGACGCCGGTGCAGTTCACCACGACGCCGCGGGTGGGCAGGGCGGCCAGGGGCATCCGGGTCAGGGTGCCGCCGGCGGCATCCAGGCGGGCCACCAGGTGGTTCAGGTAGCGCCGCATGTCGATGACCGGCAGCTCGGTGCGGTACCCGAACTCGTAGCCGGGAGCCGGGTTGCCGACGGCGGTGAGTCGCACGTCGTCCCCGAGCCGTCGGGCCCACGCGGGCTGCGGCACGAGTCGCTCGGCGAGGAGCGTGCCCGGCATGATCCGGACGCCGGTGTCCTGGCCGGGAGCGGGGCGGTCGGCGGCCCCGGCCAGGCGCCGCAGCTCGGTGAGCGTGTCGCGGGCCCAGAGCGCCGCCTCGTGCATCGGCTCCTCGAGATAGGGCAGCCAGAGCGCGCCGGCGACCGCGGAGGCGGTCTCCGGGGGCAGCTCGCGGGCCAGCACGTCGACCTCGAGACCGGACTCGGCGAGGCGGACGGCACAACTGAGTCCGACCACCCCTGCCCCGACGACGGTCACCCGGGCTGTCATGCCCCTGATGATGCCCTGCCCCCCTGCGCCGGTCAGCACCGCCCGGCCGGAAGGAGCGGTATCCGCGGGAGGTCCGGTCGCACGCGCGGGGCGTGGCGCCGGTCAGAACAGCCGCTGTTCGCCGGTGTCGGCGCCGCGCAGCGCGGCGTAGTCGAGTGTCACGCAGCGGATGCCCCGGTCGGTGGCGAGGACCCGGGCCTGCGGCCTGATCTCCTGCGCGGCGAGGACGCCGGCGACGGGCGCCAGCAGAGGGTCCCGGTTGAGCAGCTCCAGGTAACGGGTGAGCTGCTCCACGCCGTCGATCTCGCCCCGGCGCTTGACCTCGACCGCGACCGAGGCGCCGCCCGCGTCCCGCACCAGCAGGTCGACGGGTCCGATCGCCGTCGGGTACTCCCGGCGCACCAGGCTCCACCCCTCGCCCAGGGTGTGCACGTGCTCGGCGAGGAGCTCCTGCAGGTGGGCCTCCACGCCGTCCTTGACCAGGCCGGGGTCGACGCCGAGGTCGTGCGAGGAGTCGTGATGCACCTCGTGGATGTGGATGTGCAGGCGGTCGTCGGTCTTGGCGTGCTGGACCGTCCAGACCTCGATCACCCCGTGCGCCACGGCCTCCGCGGTCGGTGCCGAGACGGAGAGCTTGCACGGCGGGCTCATCCAGTTGAGCGGTTTGTACGAGCCGCCGTCCGAATGCACCAGGACGGACCCGTCGGCCTTGACGATCAGGACGCGCGGGGCGAGGGGCAGGTGGGCGCTGAGCCGACCGTCGTAGTCGACGGAGCAGCGGGCAACGACGAGACGCATCGCCACGAGCCTAGCCCGGGGAAAGCAGTGATCACGGCTGTCGTGCATGATCAGGGCTGGGGTGCGGGCGCCGCGGTGTGGCGTGCGCCGCATCGCGGCCCGTAGGGCGCTCATCGGCGCGGTGCCAGACTGCCAGGGGCAGGTGAGGTGCCGCTGCTGTGAGCGTCCGAGGGAGGACAGATGGCTCGGGAGATCACGACCGTGGGAGTGGTGGGGCTCGGCACGATGGGCTCCGGCATCGCCGAGGTCCTCGCCCGCGGCGGCTACACGGTGGTCGGCATGGAGGTCGACCCGGAGTCGCTGCGGCGCCAGCGCGGCGTGCTGGAGGCGTCCACCGCCCGGGCCGTGGAGCGCGGCAAGCTCACCGCCGACGAGCGGGAGGCCCTGCTCGGCCGGATCCGGTACGTGCTCTCGCTGGAGGAGTTCGCCGGGTGCCAGCTCGTCATCGAGGCGGTCCCGGAGAAGGCCGAGCTGAAGAAGGAGATCTTCGCCAAGCTGGACTCGATCCTCTCCGAGGGCGCGATCCTCGCCACGAACACCTCCAGTCTCTCGGTGACGGACCTGGCGGTCGCCACCGATCATCCGCGGCGCCTGGTCGGCCTGCACTTCTTCAACCCCGCGCCGGTCCAGAAGCTCGTCGAGATCGTGCGCACGGTCATCAGCGAGCAGGACGTGGTTGACGACGTGGTCGCGCTGGCGCGGGCGATCGGCAAGGAGCCGGTGGTCGTCGGCGACAGGGCCGGCTTCATCGCCAACTCGCTGCTGTTCGGCTACCTCAATCATGCGGTCTCGTTGTACGAGCACCGGTACGCCAGCCGGGAGGACATCGACGCCGCCATGCGGCTCGGCTGCGGGCTGCCGATGGGCCCGCTGGCGCTGATGGACCTGATCGGCCTGGACACCGCGTACGAGATCCTGGACACGATGTACCACCAGGGGCGGGACAAGCTGCACGCGCCGTCCCCGGTCATCAAGCAGATGGTCACCGCCGGTCTGAGAGGCCGCAAGACCGGCCGCGGCTTCTACACCTATGCCGGCCCCGGGTCGTCGACCGTCGTCCCCGACGCCCTGACCCCGTCGGACGGCGCCTACAGCGGCGAGGTCCGGCAGGTCGCGACGGTCGGGGTGGTCGGATCCGGCACGATGGCGACGGGCATCATCGAGGTGTTCGCCAAGGCGGGCCTGGACGTCGTCTACGTGGCCCGTCGCCAGGACAAGGTCGACCGGGTCCGGGCGACGATCGCCAAGAGCCTGGGTAAGGCCGTCCAACGCGGCAAGCTCGACGAGGCCGGTCGGGACGCGGCTCTCGCCCGGATCACCGGAGCCACCTCCCTGGAGAGCCTGGCGCCGGTCGACCTGGTCGTCGAGGCGGTGGTGGAGGACCTGGAGGTCAAGCAGGCGCTGTTCGAGAACCTGGACGAGATCTGCAAGCCGGGTGCGATCCTGGCGACCACCACGTCGAGCCTTCCGGTGATCGATTGCGCCGCGGTGACCAAGCGGCCGCAGGATGTCATCGGGGTGCACTTCTTCAACCCTGCGCCGATCATGAAGCTGGTCGAGGTCGTGCACACCGTGTCGACCGGGAAGGATGTGGTCCACACCGCCTGGACCCTGTGCCGGCGGATCGGCAAGCATCCCGTCGTGTGCGGTGACCAGGCCGGCTTCATCGTGAACGCGCTGCTGTTCCCGTACCTGAACGACGCCGTCCGGATGCTCTCGGAGCACTACGCCACCGTCGACGACATCGACACCGCGATGAAGCTCGGCTGCAGCTACCCGATGGGGCCGTTCGAGCTGCTGGACGTGGTCGGCCTCGACGTCTCGCTGGCCATCCAGCGCACCCTGTACCTGGAGTTCCGCGAGCGTGGCTACGCCCCGACCCCGCTGCTGGAGCAGATGGTCACCGCGGGTTACCTCGGCCGCAAGACGGGCCGAGGCTTCCGCATCTACGGCTGAGCCCAGCTCCGGGCGAACCGCAGCCACGACCCGCCGGCATGGACCGGCCGGTCGTGGGTCAGCGGGTCGTGGGTCAGCCGCAGCAGCCGCCGCCGCAGCAACCGCCGCCGGGGGGCGGCGAGGCGGTCGCCGCCGCACCGGCCGTGGCCCGGCCGGTGACCGCGACCGTGGGCAGGAGGCGGACGGTGTCCAGGTGCCCGGACGGGCAGGGAGCGGGGTCGTCGGCACGGGACATCGGGCGGTTGACCTCGAAGGTCGCCCCGCAGGAGCGGCAGCGGACGTCGTAGATCGGCACGGTTCCTCCGGGCTGGTGTCGGTCGTACCTCCCATGATGCCGTGGGACCGGCTCCGGACGCGCTAGGGTCGGCGCGGGTTGATCCAGGCGTGCAACATGCGCCGGGGTTGCGGCGTCCCCAGGACGTGGGTGCTGCCGTGATCGCGACCGTGCTGGGGGCGACGCCGTGCGCGCCGCCCGTCGCGGCTGGGGTGGACAGGGCGGCCCCGAGGGGGAGGGTGATGGGGCAGGGCGCGCAGGTCGACGCGCGGTTCGCCGAGTTCGCCGGCACGCGCGGCCCGGCGCTGGTCCGTCTCGCCCGAGGGCTGCTGCGTGACCCCTACCAGGCGGAGGACGTCGTCCAGGACGTTCTCGCCAAGGCGCTGGTGCAATGGGGCCGGGTCAGCGCCGCCGACGACCCGGACGCCTATGTGCGGCGCATGGTCATCAACGCGTGCACGTCCTGGTTCCGCCGTGCGGCACGCCGGGAGTTCGCGCACGACGCCGCCACCCTGCCGGAGCGGGCCGTCACCGACCCGACGGACGGCATCGACGAGCGCGACCGCGTCATCGCGCTGCTGCGCCGGTTGCCGACCAAGCAGCGGACCGTGCTGGTGCTGCGACACTACGAGGGGATGCGGGACGCCGAGATCGCCCGGCTGCTGGGGTCGAGCGAGGTGTCCGTGCGGACCAACGCCCACCGCGGCCTCACCACGCTCCGCCGCCTGCTGGCGGAGGCTGCCGATCAGGCCGCCGGCCCGGGCGGCGAGGAGGTGAACCGATCGTGACGGGAGACCACGGACCCTTCGGGGCGCCGCTGGCTGACGACGAGCTCGGCCGGCTCATCGCCGAGGGGCTTGCCCGCCGGGTCGCCGGTCCGGTGGACGAGCGGGCGCTGGTCGCCGGCGCCCGGGCCGGCGCGGTCCGGATCCGGCGACGGCGGTCGGCGGGGGCGGCGCTGGTGGCCCTGGTCGTCCTGGCGCTGCCGGCGGGCCTGTTGGGATCGCGGCTGCTCGGGGGCGGGGAACGTGACACGTCGACCGCGGCCGGCAGCGCACGGTCCGCCACCGGGGGAGCCGGCGCCCGGAGCGCCCCGATGACCGCCGGGGACGGGGTGGCGGCCCGGGAGGCGAGGGGGGACGCCGCGTCGGCGTCGGCCGCGTCGGCGCAGACGTCCTCGGTGGTGGGTGCCGTCGGGGGGCCGGCTGCTCCTGCGCCGTCCCCGCTGTCGGACATGGCGGCGCCCTCGACGAGCCCTGGCGCCGCGCTGCAGCGGGCCACGGCGTCACCGGCCGCCACGGTCCCCCCGCCGCTGATGCCCGTGCCGTTGGCGCGGACGGCGTCCGGGGCGGTGGCGATTCCCGGGGACGCCCTGTTGGGCGCCGCGGACCTGAGCGCGGTCACCACCCTGCCGCTGCGCCCGACGTCCGACACGGCCAATACCCGCCCGGCCGCGGCGGTCTCGGCCGCCCAGGTGTGCGGCCGGGCGCCGACCGGCGGCCCGTCGGCCGAGGGCAGCCGGTCGGTGACGTTCGAGCAGGCGCCCGGGGCGACGTCCGGGTGGCTGATCGGATCGACCGTGCGGGTGTTCCGGGGCACCGCGGCGGCGCGCTACCTGGTGGCGCTGACGGGGCAGCAGCGCTGCCTCGCCACCGCCGTGGTCGCGGACGCCGGGAGCGCGGCGATCGGGCACGGTGCGGTGGACGC
>DATDMG010000162.1:0-5622 GCA_036518955.1 Kineosporiaceae bacterium
TGAGCGCGAGCCTGACCGTTGCTGGAGGCCACATCCCGCCGACACGCTCGTCGTCCCCATGGGGAATTCCCTGAGCGGCCGGGTGGGGAATTACGTGAGCGGAACCTCCTCAGACCTGGGGAATTTCGTGATCGGTGACACCGAGGAGCGCAACTGCTCTTCATCTGATCCCTCATCTGATCGGCATCTGATCGGCACAACCGCGCTGATCAGCGGTCTCGGGCGTCGTCTCCTCTCCAAGCGGCAGAAAGCGGCGATCTCGTTCACTGGTGGTGAGTACGTCATGATCGGTGACGTTCACCTGGTGCGACGAGGCTTCTGTGAACGTCCCAGCAGGGGCCGGATCTCTGCTGGGCAGCGACGAGGCGGACCTGTCGCTGGGTGTCCAGCGGGGCTGCCCACGGAGGACCCGGCCGGCCGGCGCGTTCCCAGACCACCATCCCGCCGTCCGGGACGTGCAGTCCCGGCGGCCGCGGGTTCGGCGGGCGGGTCGACGGGCCAGGACCATTCGATAGGCGTCGTCAGCTGGTACCGGTCAGGCGACGTGCGCGGTGGCGGTGTTGTGGGCGGCGAGGGTGACCGCAGCGACGTTCTCGGCGAGCTCCTTGACCCGGCTGCGAACAGCGTGTCGTTGTGCAAGCGTCCCAGGATTGGGCGACGAGGCGAAGGCAGGGGCCGGGCCGCGCGTGGAGTTCCGCGGCCCGGACGAGGACCGCCGGTGGTCGTGTCCAGCGGGGAAGGCTCCCGGGATGGGGTTCGGGGCGGGCGGTGCCGTGCGGGCTGGGCAGGGCGGGGGATGACCTGACCCTCCTTCCAGGGTCAGCCGGGGCGTTTGGGGGAGGGTGAGGGTTCGAACCAGTCGAGACCCTCGGCGATCCCGGCCGGGCAGATTCGGCCGGGTGGTGTCGTGGCGAGGTCGGGTGGAATGGTCGTGGCAGGATGCGATGGGCCTCGGCGAGGTGTGCGGCCAGATCGTGGGCGAGGGTGCCGACCCGGGCTCGTCCAGCGCGGGTGGCGCGGTGCGGTTCGCCGCCGTCGTAGCGCAGGTCCGCCAGGCTGACCGGGGGGCGGCCGTCGTCGGTGTGGTGGCGCCACAGGCCGCTCTCCGGATCGAAGCGGTAGTCGCCGAGCAGGCGCCAGCCGTGGGTGGCGAGCAGGTCGACGGCATCGATGAGGTAGTCGGCGACGGTGTCGGTGAGGAAGTAGTTGAGGTTGATCCGCACCCAGCCGGGTTTGAGGCCGCTGCAGCCGGCGCCGATGGCGTGCTGGAAGCGGCCGGAGCGGTCGGGGTCGATGTGCAGGAGACGGTGGCCGTAGGGGCCGGCGCAGGAGCAGCCGCCGCGGGCCTGGATGCCGAACAGGTCGTTGAGGACGGCGACGAGGTAGTTGTGGTGCAGCAGCCGCCCGGACGGGGCCTGGATGGTGAACGAGACGATGGCGAGCCGGTCGGCCCGGTGTCGCCGAGGACGTCGGACGAAGGCGACCGTGCCGCCGCCGGGGACGAGGGGACGCTGCTGCGGGCCAGGGTTCGGCGCAGGAGCAGGACGCCGGGGGTGCCGGGGCCGCCGATGAACTTGTGCGGGCTGAGGAAGACGGCGTCCTTGGCGGTCTCCGGGCGGCCCGGCAGGCCGTTCATCGCGATGTCGACGTAGGGGCCGGCGGCGGCGAAGTCGAAGAACGCCAGGGCGCCGTGGCGGTGCAGGACGGCGGCGACCTCGGCGGTGTCGGTGAGGATGCCGGTGACGTTGCTGGCTGCGGAGAACGATCCGATCCGCAGCGGGCGGTGGGCGTACGGGGAGAGTTCCTTCTCGAGGGCGTCGAGGTCGATGTGCCCGTCGTCGTCGGCCGGGATCTCGACGACGTCGGCGATCGTCTCGCGCCAGGCCAGCTCGTTGGAGTGGTGCTCGTAGGGGCCGACCAGGACGACGGGCCGCTCGTCGGGCGGGATCCGCTCGGGCAGCCGTTAGCGGCAGTCCAGGTCGGCCGGCACCCGCAGCTGCAGGATGCCGACGAACTTGTCGATGGCGGCCGTGCACCCGGACCCGCAGAAGATCACCGCTGTGTCGCCGTCCGCGCCGGCGGCCTGGCGGACGGCGTCCCGGGCCTGTTCCCGCAACCGCCTGGTGGCCAGGCCGGTGGCGCTGGCCTCGGTGTGCGTGTTGGCGTACAGGGGCAGGACGGCGTCCCGGATGAAGTCCTCGATGAAGTCCAGCGACCGCCCGGACGCGGTGTAGTCCGCGTACACGGGCCGGCGCCGTCCGTAGGGAGTCGTCAGGACCACGTCTTCCCCGATCACTGCCCGCGCGATCGCAGCCACCAGGCGGTCGGCGTCTGTGTGGTCGCCCGTCCGGTCGGTGTGGCCGGTCACGGGACGTCCGGCCGGCAGGTCTCGCCCAGGCGGATGGCGGGGAACGGACGGCCGGCCAGGCCGGCCCCGAGCAGGCGGATCACCGGGAGGGAGACCACGCCGAGCCAGGTGTGGCCGGCACCGCTCCCGGCACGACCGGCGGGCAGGAGCACAGACGGGGTCAGCGCGAAGGCCAGCTTGACCGGATGACTCCACTCGGCGCGCACCGCAGAACGGTACCGTCGTGAGGCCATGATCGGCTGCGACGACGGTGACCGGCAGGAACCGCAACGGCTGCAGGACGGGTCCGGCCCCCTGCCGGTCGGTCGGGCAGGGGCGGGATCGGCGATGGCCATGTCATGTCCCGGGCCGTGAGGTGGAGGGGGAAGAGTGCCCGAGGGTCGTGGGCTGGCCGGCCCCGGACACCTGTGGTGTTGCCTGGCCTCGGGGACGCCAGGCGGTCACGGCCTCCAGGTTTCTGTGCCGGAGGGCAGTTGTGCCGGGGCGGGTGGCCTGAACCGGTGTTGCAGCCGAAGGCTGTTGGACAGGACGAACATCGACGAGAGGGTCATCGCGGCGCCGGCGACGAGGGGGTTGAGCAGGCCGGTGGCGGCCAGCGGGACGGCGGCGATGTTGTAGCCGAAGGCCCACAGGAGGTTGCCGCGGATGGTGCCCAGGGTCGCCCGGGCGAGTCGGACGGCGAAGGGGACGCTGGTCAGGTCGTCGCGGACGAGGATGAGGTCGGCGGCCTGGCGGGCGATGTCGGTGCCGGCCCCGACGGCCATGGACAGGTCGGCGGCGGCCAGGGCGGGCGCGTCGTTGACGCCGTCGCCGACCATCGCCACCCGGTGCCCGGCACGTTGCAGACGCTGGACGAGGTCGACCTTGCCGGTCGGGAGCACCCCGGCCACCACATCGTCGCCGTCGAGCCCGAGGGCGGCCGCCACCGTGCCGGCGGCGTGCGGGTTGTCACCGGTGAGCAGGACCACGCGCAGACCCAGGGCACGCAACTGCGCCACGGCGTCCACCGCCGACGACTTCAGCGTGTCGGTGACGGCGATCAGCCCGACCAGGGTGGCGTCGCGGGCGACGAGGGCGATGGTGCGGCCCTGGCCTTCCCACCGGGCCCGCAGGTGGCCGGCCCAGTCGGGGATGCCGATAGACCGGTCGGTGAGCAGTTCGGGGCGCCCGACGAGGACCTGGCGGCCCTGGACCCGGCCGGCGACGCCGTACCCCGCGAGCGCGGTGAAGTCCTCGACGTCGGGCAGCCTGGGGAATTCGGCGCGGGCCCAGCGCCCGATCGCCTCGCCGATGCTGTGCTGGGACGCGGATTCGACGGCCGCGGCGGCGGCAAGGACGCTGGCGCGGTCGAGCCCGTCGGCGACGACCGCGTCGACCGCGTCCATCCGGCCCGAGGTGAGGGTTCCGGTCTTGTCGAGGACGACGGTGTCGATCGCGCCGGCCGACTCCAGGGCCTGGTGGCCGGTGAGGAACAGTCCGTGGTCGGCGGCGACGCCGGAGGCCACCATGAGAGCCGTCGGGGTGGCCAGGCCGAGCGCGCACGGGCAGGCGATGATGAGCACGGACAGGGCGGCCCGCACGCCGTCCAGGGGCCGGTCGCCCAGCAGCACCCAGGCGAGCAGGGTCAGCAGGGACGACACCAGGACCACGGGGACGAAGACCGCGCTGATCCGGTCGGCCAGGCGCTGGACCCGGGCCTTGTCCGCCTGGGTGAGTTCCACGAGCCGGATCATCCGGCCGAGCTGGGAGTCCTGGCCCACCCGGACCGCGCGGACGACCAGACGCCCGTTGAGCACGACGGTGCCGCCGAGGACGCCGTCCCCGGCGGCGACCTCCACGGGGGTGGCCTCGCCCGTCATCCTCGAGCAGTCCACCGCCGACTCGCCCCGCTCGACCTGCCCGTCGGCCGCGACCGTCTCCCCGGGGCGGGTCACGAACCGGTCACCCGCCCGCAGGGCCGTCGCGGGCAGGCGCCGTTCGCGGCCGTCGTCCTCGAGCAGGGTGACGTCCTTGGCACCCAGCCGGGACAGCGCACGCAGCGAGCCGGTCGCCAGCCGCTTGGCGCGGGCCTCGTACAGGCGCCCGACGAGCAGGAAGGCCACCAGGCCGGCCGCGACGTCGAGGTACAGCGCGCCGTCCGGGCGCAGCAGCAGGTCCCAGCCGGAGCCGGATCCCTGGTCGCCGTGGGATCCGACGTTGTCCGGGTGCAGCAGCACGACCAGGGACCAGGCCGTGGAGGCGACGATCCCGAGGGAGACGAGCGTGTCCATGGATGAGGTGCGGTGCCGGAGGTTGCGCAGCGCGACCCGGTGGAACGGCCAGGCCGCCCAGGTGACGACGGGCGCGGCCAGCAGGACGAGCACGACCTGCCAGTAGGGGATCCGGATCGAGTCGACGAGGGCCCAGCCCAGCGACAGGTTGCACAGCGGGATGCCGAGGACGACCGCGACGAGCAGCCGGTGCCGCAACGTGCGGACGCGGTGCTCGGCCTCCTCGAGCGCGGCCTCGTCGTCCGCTCCCGCCGCAGGGACGACGCGTGCGGTGTACCCGGCCTTCTCGATCTGCTCCAGGAGCAGGTCCGTGGGTATCCCGGGGGCGGCGTGCACGGTGGCGCGCTCGCTGGCGTAGCTGACGCTGGCGGATACGCCGTCGAGCCGGGTGAGGCGGCGTTCGATCCGGGCCGCGCAGGCGGAGCAGGTCATCCCGCTCACGGCGAGTTCCACGGTACGCGGTCCCGGTGCCGGCTCCTCGCCGGTGTCCCGCGGGCCGGGCATCAGGCGCGGTGTCCGCCGTGCCATGTCGCTCGCCCCCTACTCCCCGGTCCGCCGCTGGCCAGTTGCCTCGTCCGCGTCGGGCGGCTTGCCGGCGAGTCGCGCCAGCATCGCGTTGTACGCGGCGAGCTGGGCGTCGCCGTCGCGGTCGGCGGCGCGGTCCAGGCGTCTGGCCTCGCGGTCGTCCTCGCGGGACCACTCGATCGCCAGGATGACGGCCACCAGGATGGCGGGGACGTCGCCGATGCCCCAGGCGATCCCGCCCGCCAGCCGCTGGTCGGCCAGCAGGTTGGGCCCCCAGGTGAGGTCGAGCCGGCCGAAGTAGTCGCCGGCGAGCAGCGTGCTGCCGGCCAGCAGGGCGACGCCGAAGAAGGCGTGGAACGCCATCGCTCCCAGCAGCGTGATCAGCCGCAGGGGCTGGGAGACGGGGGCGGGCCGGGGATCGAGCCCGATCAGGACCCAGGAGAAGAGGTAGCCGGCGAA
>DATDMG010000163.1:0-3851 GCA_036518955.1 Kineosporiaceae bacterium
CCACCTCCACCAAGCTGCTGCTGTGCACCGATCCCAGCCCGCCGGCTCCCGAGCTGATCCGGAGCTGCGCGAAATGTTGGGCAGCATGGTATGCGTGAGGCATGGTGCGTACCGGCCCTGATCAAGCAGTACATAGGGTGAGAGGCACAAAACGGGTCCGGCACATTCGTGCCGGACCAGAAAGGTACGAGTTAGGCCCAATACCGGTCACCTAGGGTTCCACGGCCTTGGAAGGCCATCCAAGAAGACTTTGTATTGCAAGGATGTTCCAAAGCGCAGCTGGCTAAAGTGAACAGAATAGAAGCTTAAGTGAACGGCATTGCAGTTAGATGCGGTAACGGGCCTGCGCCGGTGGTGACCGGCGAGGCGGCTGTCCCTCAGAGTGAGGGTGTGGACGGGGTCCGAACGGGTCGGCCCCGGGCATCGTCGAGGGACAGCCGTGGAGCACTATGTCGGGATCGACGTGTCGCTGGAACGGAGCAGCGTGTGCGTGGTCGACGCCACCGGGCGGATCGTCCGCGAGGCGAAGGTGCCGAGCGAGCCGGAGGCGCTGGTCGACTTCTTCCGGCGGCTCGGTGTGCCGCTGACCCGGGTCGGGCTGGAGGCCGGCCCCTTGTCGCAATGGCTCCACGCGGGCCTGACCGGGGCCGGGTTCGAGGCGGTGCTGCTGGAGACCCGGCACGTGAAGGCGGCGCTCTCGGCCATGATCGTCAAGACCGACCGTAAGGACGCCAGGGGGATCGCTCAGCTGCTGCGGATGGGCTGGTACCGGCCGGTGCACCGCAAGTCGCCGCCGGCCCAGGAGGTCCGGGCCTTGCTGGTCGGCCGCAAGCTCCTGCAAGGCAAGCTGCTCGACGTGGAGCTGAGCATTCGCGGCATCCTGCGCGGCTTCGGCCTCAAGCTGGGCGAGGTCGGCAAGGGCCGGTTCGCGGCGCGGGTCCGCGAGCTGGCCGCGGGCCAGCCGATGCTGGAGCGGGTGGTCGGGCCGATGCTGCGGGCGCGCGAGGCGCTACGCGCCGAGTACCTGACGCTGCACCGGGCGGTGCTCGCGATCGTGCGCGAGGACGCGGTCTGCCGGCGGCTGATGAGCGTGCCGGGGGTGGGCCCGCTGGTGGCGGTCACCTTCACCTCGGCGGTCGACGACCCGGCCCGGTTCCGGCGCTCGCGGGCGGTCGGCGCCCACTTCGGGCTGACCCCGAAGAAGTACCAGTCCGGGGAGACCGACGTGACCGGCGGGATCAGCAAGGCCGGGGACGCGACGGTGCGGACGGCCCTCTACGAGGCGGCGAACGTGATGCTGACCCGGTCGGGCAAGTTCTCGACCCTGAAGCGCTGGGGCCTGGAGGTGGCGAAGCGCCGGGGCATGCGGCGGGCCAAGGTGGCGCTGGCCCGCAAGCTCTCGACCGTGCTGCACCGCCTCTGGGTCGACGGCAGCGAGTTCCGCTTCGGCCAGGAGGCGGCGGCCGCGTGATCGGCTGACGAGGGAGGAAGGCGAGTTCGGGGCGGGCCGGGTCGGTCCCGCTCCCCCGAGGTCCCGTCGCCGGGACGCGGGACCGGCGAGGCCGCTGATTGGGGAGTGGCGCCGCCTCGGCGGCGACCACGCGCCCCTAGATTGGCCCGCCGGCTCCCCTCTGACCGCATGGTGTGGCGGCCGCGGTGCCGACCACGGACGGAAGCACGAGCCCGGCGGCAGGATGGTCACTCGAGGGGCTTGACGCCCGACGGCCCGTTACGGAAGCCTCAATTATTCACCGGGGTGGGTGACCCGGCCGGAGTAGGACGGCCGCGGACGTGAGGAGTCGTGGCGCCGCCGGCGCGATGATCCGGGCTGGTCGGTGGCGGAGAACGGGCTCGGTCGGGGCACGCCGCCCCACGGCTCAGGGCGGTCGCGCAGCCCGGATGGCCAGGAGCGTGAGGGTGTCCCGGTAGCGGTAGTCGGACGGCAGCGCGAACTCGATCCGGCTCGCCAGCTCGGCGACCCGGCCGACCACCTTGATCAGGGCCAGACGGACCGTGTCGAGCTGGGCGTCGCGCCAGAACGAGCGCCTCGGCGCCAAGCCGCGCAGGGTGTGCAGGAGCCAGTACGCCGCCGTGTGGAGCACGAGGCGGAACTGGTTGGCGGTCGCCTTGCTGCAGGAGGTCCGGTCCGAGGCGAGGTGGGCCTTGTGGGCCTTCACCAGATTTTCCGCTTGTCCGCGAGCACAGTAGACCACTTCGTAGAGCCAGCGCGGCTTGCCGGCGAGGTTGGTGACCACGAACCGGCTGTCCGCGCCCTTGTCCGACGCCTCGACCCGGGCGATCACCCGCCGCTCGGTGCTCCAGGTCTCGGCCGCGTAGGCGAACTCGCCGAAGCGCCGGACCTTCGCGGCCCCGCCCTCGAGCCGCTCCAGCGCCGCCGCCTCGGCGAGGGCCGCCACGCGCCGGAGCAGGACATTGTTGCCGGCGAGCCCGAAGGCGTAGGCGACCCGCTCGCGCTCGCACCAGCTCATCGCCTCCGGCCGGCCGTAGTGGCTGTCGCCGCGCACCAGGATGTCGACCTTGGGCCAGCGCTTGCGGATGGCCCGGATCACGTGGCGCAGGACGAGCGTCACCTCGGCCCCGTCCGGGGTCTTGCCGGGGCGAAGAATGACGGCGACCGGCTTGCCGGTGATCGCCTCGTAGAGGTGGATCGGCAGGAAGCAGCGCTCGTCGTAGTGCGCATTGAACACGGCGAGCTGCTGGCGGCCGTGCGCCGGATCGCACGTGTCGTCGATGTCGAGCACGACGCGCCTGGGGACCTCGGCGAAGCTGTCGCAGAACAGCTCGACCATGGCCGCCATCATCCGCTTGAGGGCGGTCGGGCCGGGCAGGTTCTCGAGCCGGCACATGGTCGGCTGCGAGCACAGGTCCGGTCCGCTCTCGGGCGCCCGGCCGACCGCCATCTTGAAGGCGGGGTCGGGACGCAGCACGCCGCAGTCGTTCGCGTCCGGGTAGCCGGCAGCGATCAGCAGCACGCGAAAGCGGATCATCTCGGCCAGCGTGTGGTGGACCCGCTCTGGCGCCCTCGGGTCTTCGATGCAACGCGCCAGCCGCTCTGCGATCGCGAGCCGGCGCTCGACGTCCGCCAGCAGCAGCACGCCCGCGTCCGCGGTCAGCCGGCCGCCGTCGAAGGCGACGTGCACCGGCTTGCCCCGCACGGGTGACAAGCCGGGGAGGAACGGGGCATGCTCGGCCATGGCGGGCGCGGCCCTCCGTCGAGCCGTGGCGTTTCTGTCTCAGCACCAGAAACATACACGAACTCAGCGGTTTACGTCGCGTCCGCCGCCCGCTCGGCCCGGGCGGGTGCCTCGGCAAGGAACGACCGTATGCCACGCCGTCGTGGCGTTCAGACCGGGACCATGGTCGATCGCATGGGTCGCGCGATCGCCGAAGCCGACGGTGGCGATTTCGACGCCGACCCCACCCGGTACCGGCGGCTGGCGATCGCGGCCCTCGAGCCGCTCGCGCGCCCCACGGAGGCCATGATCGATGCCGCGCACGAAGCGGTGTGGTTCGACGCCTACTGGGCCATCAACAGCCGCAACGACTTCAAGAAGGCCGTGAGAGCGATGATCAACGCAGCCCTGCATGAGCGCGAAGGCAAAAAGCCAAGAGGTGCAGACGATTAGATCAGGGATGGCTTCGCACCCAATGCCCTCCCGCTCATGCCCGATGAATTATCCGGGCTAGCTCCAATACCGTTCACATAGGGGTGTAGCTGGGCCATGCTGGGCTCGTTCTTTGGCGAGCAGCAACGATGGCCCGTGCCCCTGCCGGCCTGCCCGCCGGCGTCCGCCTTAGCGACCACGTCAGCCTCGGGGTGATCGCCAGGA
>DATDMG010000164.1:0-12737 GCA_036518955.1 Kineosporiaceae bacterium
CCCGTGGCCGGAGGCCTGGTTGACCGTGCCGCTGCCCTGGTTGGCGACCGAGCCGAGGCCGGTCGCGGCGTTCACCGCGGCGCCCCCGGAGCCGGAGACCGCACCGGCGCCGACCGCGGTCGAGGAGTTGTCGGACTGGTCGACGTCACCGTCGATGATGCCCTTGTTGAGCAGGTTGGCCGTGTGCTCGGAGGTGAACGAGTCGTCCCGGAAGAAGTTCGCCATCGTGTGCTCCTGTGGGTTGGGCCCGTCCCGGATGGCTGGGCACGAGGAGAGCCTCGCGTGCGTTGCCGACCCGCGACATCGGGGTGATCCCCCTGAGCAGGAGTGAGCGGTAGGGGATCAGATACGTGTCGGTGCGGATACTTTCCTGGATTTCTTGTCGTCAACTGCGTCTGGCCAGGTCAAAGGAAGGTCAAGCGTCCGCGCAGAGGGTGCGGGATCACACCCAGGTACCGCCGGTGAGGCGCTCGTACGCCTCGACATAGCGGTGCCGGGTCACCTCGACGACGTCGGCCGGCACCTGGGGCGCGGGCGGTTGCCGGTCCCAGCCCGTGCTCGCGGCCCAGTCCCGGACGTACTGCTTGTCGAAGGCGAACTGGGGGCGGCCCGGCTCCCACTCGCTCGCCGGCCAGAACCGTGACGAGTCGGAGGTGAGTGCCTCGTCACCGAGGACCAGGGTGCCGTCCGGCGCCCGGCCGAACTCCAGCTTGGTGTCAGCGATGATGATCCCGGCTCCGGCGGCGATCTCGGCCCCCCGGCGGTACACCGCGATCGTCAGGTCACGCAGGCGCGCGGCGACGTCGGCGCCCTCGGCGTCGACGACGTCCGCGAAGGTGATGAACTCGTCGTGCGTACCGACCGGCGCCTTCGTGGTGGGGGTGAACACGGGTTCCGGCAACTTCGACCCCTCGAGCAACCCGGGCGGCAGCGGGACGCCGGAGACGGTGCCGTTCCTGGCGTACTCGGCCAGGCCCGACCCGGCGAGGTAGCCGCGGGCGATGCACTCGACCTTGACCATGTCGAGCCGGCGCACCCGGACGGCGCGACCGGCGACCTCGGCCGGGACGTCCGTCGCGGAGATCACGTGGTGGGGGACGAGGTCGGCGAGCCGGTCGAACCACCACAGCGACAACTGGGTGAGGATCCGGCCCTTGTCCGGAACAGGCGTGGGGAGCACCACGTCGTAGACAGAGATCCGGTCCGAGGCCACGAGGATCAGGTCGTCACCGTCCGCGTAGACGTCCCGCACCTTGCCCGAGTGGACCAGTTCCATCCCGCTCTCCCTGTGCCGCCGGACCGACGGCCCATTGTGCCCGGCGACGCCCGGCGCCGGACGCGCGGGGCCCGGCGAGGTCAGCGCGTCGCCGGCTCCTCACCCAGGATGTCACGCAGCGCCGCGAGGAACTCGGCCCGGTTGGTGGCACCGAGCTTGTTCCGGATCCGGGCGACGTGATGCTCGACCGTCTTCGGGGACAGGAAGAGCTGGCCGCCGATCTCCCGGTGGGTCCGGCCGGCGGCGACCAGCTGGGCGACCTCGAGCTCCCGCTCCGACAGGCCGGACGCCGGGGTCACGGCGCGGGACGAGTCGAGCTGCACCTCGGCGCTGGACAGCTCGCGGGCACGCTCCAGGAGGCGGCGCGCGACGCCCGGGTCCGTGGTCCGGATCGCGGCCTGGCCGGCGAGCCGGGAGGCCTCCCAGGGGAGCTGGTACGCGGCCAGATCGTCCAGGACCGGGCTGAGCCCCTCGGCGTCCACCCGCCCCGCCATCACCATCGCCCACTGAGCGGCCGCGGCGCACTGCGCGCGCTGCCGGATCCCGGTGGGCCGCAGTTGCTGCAGCCGGTGCGCGTGGTCGAGGACGGCACCCGCGTCGTCCGCGGCGATCCCGAGTTGCAGGTTGAGCCAGCCGAGGGCGACGTCCCAGGCGACCGGCCGCCCCAGTCTGCTGACCACGTCGTCGAGGTCGGCCAGGATCGGGTCGACGCGCTGCGCCTGGCGAACCCGGGTGGCCGCGCACAGCAGCTCCTCGAGCAGCTCGAGCTGGAGCAGGTCGACGGCGCGCCGGGCGAGTACCGGTTCGGCGCGCGCCCACCCGTCGCGCAGCCGGCCGATGTCGCCGGATCTGCGGGCGAGCCCGGCTTCGAGCGCCGCGACGAGGAGCCGGTCCCGGCCGCCGCGAGCGGTGGCGCCGAGCGCGGACAGCTCGCTCACCGCCGTGTCGAAGCGGCCGGCGCGCAGCCGCACCCAGGACAGCAGCAGCCGGTGCCGGTGCACCCCGGCGGGACCGCCGAGACCCTTGTCGATGGCGTCGCCGAGCAGCGCGTCGGCGGTGGATGCGTCGCCCGCGAGCACCGCGACCGGTGCCGCGAGAGCCTGCGGGGCGTCCGGCAGCACCGTCCCCAGCCGGCCGCGCCCGAGCGTCTCCGCGGCCTCGATGAGGAGCGGGACGGCACGCGCCGGGTCCTGGACGGCGAGCGCGGCCTCGGCGAGCCGGCGCACCGCCGGTGGGCCCTCGCCCTGCTCGGCGGATCGGCGGGCCTCGTCCAGCCGGCCCACCGCGACCAGCGAGGGTACTGCCAGCAGCCGCCCCAACGGGCCCCCACGGCTCAGCAGGTCGGCGGCGCGCCCCGCACGGCCCTGGTGCGCCGCGTGCACTCCCTCCACCCGGCGTCCCCACTCCACGACTTCGCCGCTACGGTCGGTGCTCTGCGGAACGGCGTCCGGAGCGGCGTCCAGGTCGTCGAGCAGCCCGAGGAGCAGCCCGGTCTCGGCCCGCACCACCCCGGCCTGGCGGGGGTCGAGCCCGGCGTCCACGGCGTCGTCCAGCCAGCGCATCGCCTGGACCGGGTCGTCGAAGCGCAGCCGCCGGCCGGCGGTGAGGTAGATCTCGGCCGCGGCCGGCGTCCGCAACCGGACGGCGCGCATCCGCAGCGCCGCGGGCAGCACGTCTCCGCCGGCGCGCAGCAGGGCCCGGGCCACGGTGTCGTGCAGCAGCCGGAGCTGGGCCGCCGGCTGCCCGGCCGTGACCACGTCCGCGACGGCCGGGATCATCCCCTCCCCGCCGGGATCGATGAACCCGGCCTCGCGCAGTTCCGCGACCGCGCGGGCGGCCTGCGCCGGCGACGCGCCGGCGATGGCGGCCAGGACGTCGTCGGCGAGGTCGAGGCGCAGGGCCAGCGCGCGGCCGACGGCCTGGGCCACCGGATCCAGCCGGGCCACGGCCCGCTGCACCCGGGCGACCAGCGGCGCCGGCAGCTCGCTCCGGGGAACGGCGGCCAGCGCGGCCGCCACCGCCGGGTGGCCGCACGAGGCGGCCAGCACCTCCGCGGTCCGGTGCGCCTCCAGGACGCCGAGCAGTTCGGCGACGGCCGCCTCGTCGAGCGGGTGCAGCACCTCGACCGTGCCCCGGCCGGCGAGGACGGCGTCCAGCTCGGCGAGCTGCGGGGAGGTGACCGTCGGCCGGCGGGCGAGCACCATCGGTACGCCGGACTCCGCGAGCGGCACGAGGTCGCCGAGCAGGGCGGCCGGCAGCCGGTGCGCGTCGTCCACGACCAGGACGCCGCCGTCGGCCTTGAGCTCCGCCATCAGGTCGGGGACGGCCGAGCCCGCGCCCACCCGGACGGCATCGGCGCCGATGACGGCAATGAGCTCCGCGAGCCGGTGCGAGCGGCCCGCTCCGTCGACTCCCACGATCACCGTCACCGGCGGACGTACACCCCCGTCGCCCACGGTCACGCCGGCGATCCTAGGTGACGCCCGCGGCGTGTCGCACGGACGTCGCTGCAGGTCCTGGCGCGGATGCGGGCACGTGCCACCATGTCCCAAGCCCTCCCCGTACGCGATCGCGCGTCCGATCGGTCGCGGCGACCGTGACCACGCCACGATCACCGCCCTCGCCGTCTGCTGGGAGGACGCACCGGAGGCCGTTGATACGTCCGGCTCCGCGAGGACCGCTCCCGACATCACGGGCTCGACAGAGACCGTATCCAGATCGTCACGCACAGCAACTTCAGGGGTGGGGCCCTGCCTGCGCCGGGCCATCGGCCGAGCGCGGGCTCAGGGAGCGTTCGCGGCGCGCTCGGTACCCTCGTAGAGGGCCCCGACGTCCAGGTGGCGGACGTGCCGGGCGGAGGCCAGCGACACCCACGACCGGGCGAGCGCGTCCTTGCCGGCCCCGAGGACGGCGGAGAGCACGCCCACCGACGCCACCAGCTGGGCCGGATCCTCGGCGGACGCCAGCCGCCGCCACATGGCCTGCTCCAGCGCGTTGAACGACGCCTGCACCTCGGCCAGCTCGAACCCCGCGTGGAAACGTTCCGCCGCGATCCGCTCGGCGTGCTGGACCATGTGCACGGCCTCGCGGGCGGCGACGCCCTGGACCACCAGCATGAACAACTCGGCGAGGCACCGCCGGGTGAGCGCCTCGCCGAGAGCCACGTAGTGGGGATGGACCGAGGGGTGCAACTCGCCGTACGCCTCGTCCAGGATCTCTTCGACCGCACCCGCCAGCACGACATCCACGCTCATGGCCCTGCCTCCGTCTCCCTCGAGACCATGGTCCACTCCCGTGCGGGTGGCAACACGGCCCTACGTCCCTCGACGCGCCAGGAGGCCGGGAGGTGACCTACCTCACCAGGGGCCGGCCGCTGCCGGTGGGCGTGGAAGGGCGTGGAGGACGGAGCGCGGGAGGCCGTCCCCGACCCGGCGGCCCGCCGGGGACGGCAGGCCGCCGGGTCGGGGTCGGGGTCGGGGTCGGACCAGGTTCCGTCAGTTGCCGGTCAGGGCCAGGCCGCTGCGCACCGTGACGTTGCGGAGGCCGGACTCCTTCACCGCCGCCATCATCCCGGTGAACTGGCTGATCGAGACGTTGTACGTCTCGTTCGGCCGGCCGTCGGAGACCCCGTGGAAGCAGAGGATCAGCCAGGAGTTGGCCGCCTTGGCCTGGGCCAGCCACTGGTCGACCTGGGCGACGGTGGTGGTGTTCAGGACGTAGCCGATGGTGAGCCGGTACCTGTCGTACTGACCCGGCACGTTCGCCCCGCCGTCGGTCGATCGGCCGGAGGCGTAGTACGTGGCCGCGATCTGCCGAACCTGGGCGTTGCTGGCGCCGTACGGGTAGGCCAGGTCGGTGACCGGGCCGAAGTTGGCCTCCAGCATCCGCTTGCTGTCCCTGAGCTCCGCCTCGACCTGGGCCTGGCTGAGCTTGGTGAGGTCCGGGTGGTCGACCGTGTGGGCGCCGATCTCGTTGCCCGCCGCCTGGATCTGCTTGGCCTGGTCCACCGTGAGGTAGTGCGACGCGCCGAGGTAGCCCGAGATCAGGTAGAAGACCCCGACCTGGCCGTTGGCCTTCAGGATCGGCAGCGCGTTCGTGTAGTGGTCGCTGGTGCCGTCGTCGAAGGTCATCGACACCAGGCCCGACGTCGCGGCCGCCGTCACCGGGGCCTTGGTCACGGCCGGTGTGGTCGCCGCCGGCTTCGTCGTGGCCGGTGCGGTCACGGCCGGAGTGCTCGGCCGCAGGGTGAGCGACACGCCGTCCACGTCGAGGGTGCCGACGGCCTGCAGGACGTGCGCGAGGCGCACCTGGGTCACACCGGCGGGGACGGTCAGGGTGTAGCCCGCGCCCGTCCAAACGTTCGCCGGCCTCGCCGTGCCGAGCGAGAGCCACACGATGTCCCTGCCGACGAAGCCCTCCGCCAGCACCCGGGTGGCGACCCCCGAACGGTAGTACTCGGTGAAGGTGTACGACGCCCCGGGGCGGACGGCGACCGCCGGTGTCGCCCACCAGGCGCCGCCGCTCGTCCGGGCTGTGATCTTCACGCGGACGAAGGCCGGCCCGACCTTGCCGCCCGACGTGACCGCGCTCAGCGAGGCCCGGTTGACCCCGTTGAAACCCTTGATCCAGCCCGTCGGCACGCCCCGGCTGAGCGCCTCGGCCGACGCGTTCGGGACCAGGTTCGGCGCTGCGGCGTTCGCCGGCGTCACTGCGGGCACCGCGACGGCGGCGCCCGCGGCGAGCGCAACCGTGGCGGCGCCGATGAGCGCCTTTCGACGCAAACGGGCAGGCACGTGCACCATCGACACCATCAGGAACGCATCCCCCCTCGCAACCGGCGGGTGCTCACCGGTGCCGTTCCGACGGCCACCACGACACCCGGGAGAAGAATCTAGGGCCCGAGGAGGCCTCAACAGGGCAGATTCAGACTTTCCGCCGGTTCTGACCCGCCGGCGGGTCAGAACCGGCGGACGACCCCACCGGCGGGCGCGCCCCTGTCCGGCGGGAGCGGTGGTGGACGGCCGGTCGGCGCACGGGACCACCGAACGTGCCGAGTCCGCTCCGGAGTGGCAGCTTTGATCTCTGCCACTTCGGCTTCACGTCCACGCCGCCCGGCGTGCGCTCCGTCCACGGGGGAGGCATGCCCGTACATCCGTCGCCACCGTTCCCCGGTGCGATCGCCCACGTCCTGATCGATCTGCTCACTCCGCCGGACCCGCTCGGCTCGCCCGGCTCCGAGCGCGAGCACGCCGAGGAGTCCCGGATCGCCCAGGAGCGCGCCGAACACGAGCGCGCCCAGCGGCTCGCCGCCGCTGCCGTCGAGACCCTCGGTGTCGACGCCGCCGCCGTGCTGATCGTGGACGATGCCGGGGCGCCGCGCGTCTGGGCCGGCACCGACGACGACTCCCGGGCGCTCGCCGGGCTGGAGACCCGCGCCCGGGTCGGCCCGGCGCTGGACTGCTGCCGGGCGGCGCGGGCGGCGGTGTTCGAGGTCGGGGCCGCGGCCGGCCGCTGGCACACCTGGAGCGAGAGCGCCACCCGCAGCGGGTGGGACCTGGCCGAGACCGTCCCGCTGCGGGCACGCGCGCGGCCCGTCGGCGCAATGATCCTGCTCAGCCGCCCCGGGCGGCCACGCCCGGACGACCGGTCCCGCTGGGCCACCGTGCTCGCGACGGCCACCGCCGCGGGCCTGCTCCACCTCCGGGCGCTCGCCGACCTGCAGCGGCGCCTCGAGCAACTGCAGACGGCGCTCACCTCGAGGATCGTGATCGAGCAGGCGAAGGGGGTGCTGGCCGAACGGGGCGGGCTCGACGTCCAGACCGCGTTCGACCGGATGCGCCGGTACGCCCGGGCCCACCGGCTGCGGCTGACGGACGTCGCGCAACAGGTCGTCACGGGTGAGGCCGGGGACGACGTGCTGACCCACGTGCGACCCGATCCGGAGCCGCCCTCGATACTGGAGCCGTGAAGACCCGTCCCGCCGCCGGCGACCCCCGGGACGCCGAGCACCGGTCCGCGGACCTCGCCCGCCGGCTCGGCGCCGTCCTGGCCGGCGAGGTCGACGCGTCGGCCCGTCGCCGGGCCGAGTACGCGACGGACGCCTCCAACTACCGGGTGGTGCCCGCGGTGGTCGCGTTTCCGCGGGACGTCGACGACATCCTCGCCACCGTCGAGCTCGGCCGCGCCACGGGGACGCCGGTCACCGTGCGTGGTGCCGGGACGTCGGTGGCCGGCAATGCGGTCGGCTCCGGGATCGTGATGGACACCAGCCGGCACCTCAACCAGGTGATCTCTCTCGACCCGCGGACGCGGACGGCCGTCGTCCGACCCGGGACGGTCCTGGGCACCCTGCAGGCCGCGGCCCGGCCCCACGGCCTGCGCTTCGGACCGGACCCGTCGACCCACGCCCGCTGCACGATCGGCGGCATGATCGGGAACAACGCGTGCGGACCGCACGCGGTGGCCTACGGGCGGACCGCCGAGAACGTGGTCGAACTGGACGTCGTCGACGGCTCGGGGCGGCGGTTCACCGCGGGCAGCGCGGCCGGTGGGCACGGCCCGGCGAGCGTGCCAGGGCTGGAGGAACTCCTCCGGCGCCACCTGGTGACCCTGCGCACCGAGCTGGGGCGGTTCGGCCGGCAGGTCTCCGGCTACTCGCTGGAGCACCTGCTGCCGGAGCGTGGCGGCGACCTCGCCCGGGCGCTGGTCGGTACCGAGGGCACCTGCGTGGTGGTGTTGGGGGCCACCGTCCGGCTGGTCGAGGCGACGCCGGCCACCGCGGTCGCCGTCCTCGGGTACCCGGACATGGCCTGCGCCGCCGACGCGGTCCCCGCGCTGCTCGGACACGGCCCGTTGGCGGTGGAGGGGATCGACGCGCGGCTGGTGGACGTCGTCCGCCGGCACAAGGGCCGCGCGAGCGTGCCCGGGCTGCCGGACGGCGGCGGCTGGCTGTTCGTGGAGACCGGCGGCGCGACGTCCGACGAAGCGCTCGCGGCCGCCCGACGTCTGGCCGCGGACGCCGCGACCACGGCGGTCACGGTCGTGCCGGCGGGCGCCGAGGCGACGGCGCTGTGGCGGATCCGGGAGGACGGCGCGGGGCTGGCCGGGCGGACCCCGGCCGGTGAGCCGGCCTGGCCCGGCTGGGAGGACGCCGCCGTGCCGCCCGAGAAACTCGGCGCCTACCTGCGCGACTTCGAGGCGCTGATGCGCGGGCACGGCATCGACGGGCTGGCGTACGGCCACTTCGGCGACGGCTGCGTGCACGTGCGGCTCGACCTGCCGCTGGCGGAGCGCCCGTCGAGCCTGCGGCCCTTCCTGGTGGCCGCGGCCGAGCTGGTGTCCGGGTACGGCGGGTCCCTCTCCGGCGAGCACGGCGACGGGCGGGCGCGCAGCGAGCTTTTGCCGATCATGTATGCGCCGCCTGCCATCGCGGCGTTCGCGGAGTTCAAGCAGCTGTTCGACCCGGACGACGTCCTCAACCCCGGGGTCGTCGTCCGGCCGCGCCCGGTGGACGCCGACCTGCGCCGTCCGGCGGCCCGTCCGCTGCCGCTCGCCCGCCGTCCCGGCGGCCGGGCTCTGACCGAGGACGGCGGCGACCTCACGACCGCGGTCCACCGCTGCGTGGGAGTCGGCAAGTGCCGCTCGGACACCACCGCCGCCGGTGGCTTCATGTGCCCGTCCTATCTGGCGACCCGGGACGAGAAGGACTCCACCCGAGGCCGTGCCCGGGTGCTGCAGGAGCTGGCGAACGGCGGGCTGGTGCCGTTCGCCGGGTTCGGCTCGGCCGAGGTGCGCGAGTCGCTCGACCTGTGTCTGTCGTGCAAGGCGTGCGGCGGCGACTGCCCCGCCGGCGTCGACATGGCGGCCTACAAGTCCGAGGTGCTGCACCAGGCCTACCGCGGCCGGCTCCGGCCGATCAGCCACTACGCCCTCGGCCGACTGCCCCGCTGGGCCCGGCTGGCCGGCCTGGCACCGCGCGCGGTGAACGCGCTGCTGAGGCCCCGCGCCGTCCAGACGCTGGTGCTGCGGGCGGGTGGGATGGACCCGCGCCGCGCGGTCCCCCGGTTCGCCCCGCGACCGTTCCGGCGGTGGGCCGCGCCGCGGGCGGTCACCGCGCCACCCGCGGGCGACGTCCGCCCCGCCGCGGTGCTGTGGGCGGACTCCTTCAGCGACGCGTTCTCCCCCGAGGTCGGGCGGGCCGCCGTCCGGGTGCTGGAGGCCGCCGGCTACCGGGTGTACGTCCCGTCCGGGACGGCCTGCTGCGGCCTGACCTGGATCTCCACCGGCCAGCTGGACGGCGCCCGGGCCCGCCTCCGGCGGGCGTTGCAGACGCTGGCCCCGTTCGTGGCGGCCGGCCTGCCGGTCGTCGGGCTGGAACCCTCGTGCACCGCCGTGCTGCGTGACGACCTGCTCGAGCTGCTCCCCGACGACCCCCGGTCCGCGCCGCTGGCAGCCGCCGTGGTGACCCTGGCCGAGCTGCTGGGCCGCCCTCGACCCGACGGTACGGTGTGGCAGCCACCGCGGCTGGACGGCGTCCAGGTGATCGCCCAGCCGCACTGCCATCACCACGCCGTGATGGGGTACGGCCCCGACCTCGCCCTGCTCCGGGCGGCGGGCGCGACGGTGCGGCCGCTCGCCGGGTGCTGCGGTCTCGCCGGCAACTTCGGGATGGAACGCGGGCACTACGACGTCTCCGTCGCGATCGCCGAGCACGCGCTGCTGCCGGCGCTGCGGGCGACCGACCCGGCGACGGTCCTGCTCGCGGACGGCTTCTCGTGCCGGACCCAGGCGGCCCAATTGGCCGGCCGGGACGGCGTCCACCTGGCCCAACTGCTCGCCGCGCACCTGCCGGAGCCCTCGGGGGATCACGCCGTCACCTGATCTACCGGGCTACTAACCTAACGGGTGATGGCGGGCGCCGAGGCCGCGGCGTGGGCGACGGCCAACCGGCGGACCGCCTCGGCGAGGGCGGCGGGCTGGTTGGTGGCGAACGACAGGCGCACAGCCGCGCCGTCCGGCTCGCCGACGAAGAACTCGGCACCGGGCACGAAGGCGACGCCGTGCGCGAGCGCCTGCGGGAGCAGCGCAGCGCTGGAGGTGCCATCGGTGAACCGCCCCCACAGGAACATCCCGCCCCGCGGGCGGCCCAGCCGGAGCCGGTCGCCGAACGCCTCCGCCAGGCTGCCGGCGAGGGCCTGCGCCCGTGCCGCGTAGGTCGCGCGCAGCTGGTCGAGGTGGTCCCGCCACCAGACGGCGTCCGCGACCAGCTCGGCGATCAGGGCCTGCCCCAAGGAGCCGGTGTGCAGGTCGGCGGCCTGCTTCAACCGGGTCAGGGGAGTCACCAATCGCCCCGGCAGCACCGCCCACCCGACCCGCAGACCCGGTGCGACGGTCTTGGAGAAGGACCCCAGGGTCACCACGGAGTCGTCGCTCCACCGACGCACCGGCGGAACCGGGCCGCCCTCGAAGCGGATCTCCGCGTACGGGTCGTCCTCGATGACGGCGAACCCGTACCGGTCCGCGAGCTCTGCCAGCCGCCGACGGCGATCCGGGGCCAGGACGGCGCCGGTCGGGTTCTGGAACGTCGTCACCACGTAGACGGCGGCCGGCCGCAGGCCGCGCTCGAGGCGGGCGGCGAGCACGTCGACGTCCAGCCCGTCGGCGTCGCCCGGAACGGCCTCCAGCAGCGCGCCGGCCGCGCGCAGCACCTGCAGCGCGCCCAGGTAGGCCGGCTCCTCGACCACCACGACGTCGCCGGGCACGGCCAGCACCCGCGCCAGCAGGTCCAGCGCCTGCTGGCTCCCCGCCGTCACCACCACCCGCGCGGGGTCGACCCTGGCGGCCGCCCGGGCGGACTCGTAGTCGGCGATCCACGCCCGAAGCCGCTCGTCGCCCTCGGTGGGCCCGTACTGCAGGGCCATGGCGGGCATGCGGTCGATCAGGGTCCGGCTGAGCTCCGCCAGCCGCGCGGTCGGGAAGAGGTCGGCGGCGGGCAGGCCACCGGCCAGCGACAGGATGTCGGGTGACCGGGTCAGCGCGAGCAGGTCGCGGATCGCCGAGGAGCGCAGCTCCGCCACCACCGGGTTGAGACGGTAAGCCATGCCACCGATCCAATGTGCCCAGTGGCAGGCCAATCAAGTCTAATTGGTCTGTGAGTGAGTCCCTGAAGACCGACCTGATCTGGCTGCTGGGCGGTTGGCGCGACCGCGCCGGGCCACTCTGGCGGCGCCTCGGCGATGCGATCGTCGCCCTCGTCGACGACGGTTCCCTCGCGCCGGCGACCCTGCTCCCGCCCGAGCGGTCGCTCGCGGCCGCGCTCGGGGTGTCCCGCTCCACCACGACGTCGGCCTACCGGTTCGCCCGGGAGGCGGGCCGGCTGGAGAGCCGGCAGGGTTCCGGCACCTGGACCACGAGCGGGACCACCGGCGCCGGCCCGGCCGGCAGCCCGGCGCCGCAGCCGACCGCCTCGGCCTTCGGCACCCTGGGCCGACCGGTCAGCGGAGTGATCGACCTGTCGCTCGCCGAGACCCGGTGCGACGCGTACACCCGGGCCGCGCTCGGCGGGGGCGTCGACCTGGCCTGGTTGGTGGCGCGGGTCGCGGGCACCGGGTACCAGCCGCAAGGGCTGCCCGAGCTGCGCGAGCTGGTCGCGACCCACCTGGCCGGCGTGCGGGCCGGTGCGGGGCCGGTGAGCGCGGACGACGTCCTGATGACGACCGGCGCACAGCAGGCGATCGCGCTGTGCGCGGCGGCGCTGGCGGCACCGGGGGCGACGGCTCTGGTCGAGGAGGCCAGCTATCCGGGTGCCCTGGAGGCGTTCCGCCGGGCCGGCCTGCGGGTCCTGCCGGTTCCCGCGGACGAGCGCGGTCCCGACCCGTCGGCGCTGGCCGACCTCGTCGCGCGCACCAGGCCCGCGCTCTTCTACGTCGTCCCGGTCGGGAACAACCCGACGGGGGTGGTGATCCCCGGAGAACGACTCGACCGGCTGGCCGAGACGCTGGCCCGCTCCGGCGTCACGGTGCTCGAGGACCGGACGGCGGTACCACTGGCCGACCCCGCCCGGGTGCCCGCCCCACTGTCGGCCCGGCTCCCCGGCGGCAGCACGGTGACCATCGGGTCGACGTCCAAGGCGGCCTGGGCGGGCCTGCGTACCGGGTGGGCCGTAGCGGGGCCCACGACGCTGCGCGAACTGCTCGCCGCGCGGGTCGCCGGCGACCTGTCCAGCTCGCTGGTGTCGCAGGCGCTGGCCCTGGCCGTCCTGCCGCACCTGGCGGACCTCGCCGCAGCGGTCCGCGCCGACGTCGCGCTGAGCCAGCGCGCACTCACCGCCGCCCTCACCGACCAGCTGCCGGACTGGCACGCTCCGGAGCCGCCGGCCGGTGCGTGGCGCTGGGTCCGGGTCCCCGGGGACGCCCGGGCGCTCGCCCGGGCCGCGGCGGCCCAGGGTGCGCCGGTGACGCCC
>DATDMG010000165.1:0-4978 GCA_036518955.1 Kineosporiaceae bacterium
GGATCATGCCCCGGAGGGCGTCGACGTAGGCGTCGACGTCCTCGTCGGTCACGCCGATCAGGTCGGCGAACACGTGGCCGTCGGAGCACACCAGCACCCGGACGCCGGGCGGATGTACTCGCTCCAGCTGGCCGGCGAGGCCGTGGAGGAAGCGCAGGGCGAGCCGTTCACCATGATCAGGAAGCCGGACGAGCACCTTGGCCGGATTGGGGGACTTGCACGGGAAGGTGGGTAGGGTCAGCCTTCTGCCATCCGCGCGGCCCGGCCGGGACGCGCGGATGCTGATCGGGCAGCCAGGTGGGGGCCGGGGCCCGCAGGGGCGGCCGGGCGATCCAGGCGTTGCTGACGTCCCGAGACGTCCGGCCCGGTTCTCCTCGTCCAGGCCGAACGCCGCGGGAGACGGTGCCGGGCCCTCACCGGCCGGGGAATGAACAGCGAGGCGATCCCCGCGCCGAACATGACCATCGCCAGGACCAGCATGCTGCGCTGCAGGGCGTACCCCATGCCCGAGGTGCGCATAATATCCAGGAAGATCGAGCCGAACCCGGCGATGCCGATCGCCGTCGACACCTGCTGCACCGTTCCCAGCGTGCCGGTGACGGCGCCGGCCGTTCGCGGATGGATCCCGGCCACCACCGCGTTGACAGTGGTCGGCATAGCCAGACCAGTCCCAGCGCCAAACAGGACCATCGGCGAGAGCCTCTCAATAAACGTCGCATCGACGCCCAGGCGGGAGGCAGTGACCAAAGCGACCGTTGCCAAGAGAATTCCCGCCGTGAGAATGCGGGGGCCGTGCCTGGCGACCCGCTTGCGAGCCACCACGGCAACCACCATGAAGGTTGCCAGATTTGGTGCGAACATCAGGCCTGACATGAACGGCGTCAAATGCTGGCCGATCTGCATAACATAGGTGAAGATGAAGACGAACGGCGAGATCACTATAGCGAGGCCAGCGGCGGACAGCATTCCAGAGAGAATCTTTCGGTCCTTCATGAGGCCAATCGGGAACATGGGTGACCCGCCCAGACGCGCCATCCTGGCCTCCCAGACGAAGAACAGACTCAGAACCCATCCCCCGCCCTGGAGACTGAGCCACGTCCACGCCGGCCAACCCGCCGCCGGCCCCAGGGTGATCGGCACGAGGACCAGTCCCATGCCCACCGCAAGACCGACGAGCCCCACGACGTCGAAGGGTTCCGGCAGGTCCGACTTGGCCTCCGGCAACAGGGCGAGCGAACAGATCACGGTAACGATCCCCACCGGGACGTTGACGATGAAGACCGGCCGCCAACCAAGACCGAGGATGTTCAGGGTCAGCAACCCGCCGCCCAGCAACTGCGCCGAGACCAGCCCGAGCCCGGCCATCGCCGCATAGAATGCGACCGCTCGAGGCTTTTCCTGCGGGGGGAAGAGGGTACCAATCAAGGCCAGGCATTGAGGCACCATTGCGGACCCACCAACGCCCTGGAGTACCCGCCAGAGGATCAACTGGATCCCGGTCTGCGCCACGCCACACCCCAGGGACGCCAGGGTGAACAACACAATTCCCGAGATGAAAATTAGGCGCCGCCCATAGCGATCGCCCATCCGGCCACCCATAACCAGGAAGGCGGCCAACGAGAACGCGTATCCTCCGATCGCAAGCTGGATTTCGGTCTCGGGCATTCCAAGCGCCTGCCGGATACTCGGCGCTGCCACTTGAGCCACCATGGAGTCGAACATGCTCATGAACATCATGCCGAGGATCACCGCCAGCGCCCGCCACCGACGAGGGTCCGGCAACGACGTGGGAGGTGACGATGTGCGAGGTGACGGTGTGCGAGGTGACGATGTGCGAGGTGACGGTGTGGGAGGTGACGGTGTCGGAGACAACGGTGTCGGAGACAACGGCGTCGGAGATGACGGCGTCACCCGGGACTGTGGACTCGTAATGGTCATGGCTCCCCAGGGACTAGACGGGATGGGTCCTCGCCTGAGTCGCAGACGCTCTGGTCAGCGGCTCTGCCGGCCTCGGGCCCGCGGGCACCGTGAGCCTCGAGGTCCTGGCAGGCAAGGATCGTTCAAGCTCGCGGCCGTCCTCGACCGGTCGTGCCGCATCATCCTGGGAGTGGCGACAGCCCCTCGGCCCCCACCGAGAGATCATGCCGCCATCCCAGCACTTCCTGCAGGTCAGCCAGACGAGCAGCGAGCGGGGTCACGAGGCCGACCGTGTCTTCGCCTAGCGCAGGTCTATTCGCCGCGATCGTTCTCATGAGGGAACGGCACAGCCGGGACGGGTCTGTCGAGGAAGGCGCACAGCGGCCCCCATCCCTGGGTGACGTCAAAGTCGAGTAGCCGATCGGGTGGCACCTCTCGTCGGACTTCTTGGTTGTGCCGCTCATAGCTGGAAATCACCTGCGCGCGATCGTCAATACTGCCTCCCAGGGACCGCGGAATCATCACTTCGCGAGCCAATATCTGGGCCGTCTCCACGAGTTTCTGGACCTTCTTGTCGTCGGCGAGTGCCCTGGCTGTTCGAGGTGGCGCCTGGCCGGTACGCAGCGTCGAGAAGATGGTTTGGTCGATTGATTCGAACCATTCTTCGGCGTCCCGCGTCGTGAGAATGATCTTTGCTTTCGGGAATGCGACGATCAGCTCACGCCAGAAGGCTACCCCGGGCCAGTCGGTGGTGGCTCGATACCCTTTCAGGGCTTGCTGAATTCCGTCATGGTCGCCCTGGGCTGCAGCGAGCCAATGGTCGATGTGACTGGGATTGGCAACGACTTCCGCAAATTGGTAACACGGAGCGAACCCCAAATGCTGCAGGGCCGCGTGCAGGGAGGTCGTGCCAGTTCGGCCGAATCCAACACCGATAACGTCCATGCCTTCTCCTGTTCTCGTCATGTCACTGCACCGCCCGCTCGATGCGAAGGGGGGCAGTTGATCTTCATTCTGAACTCGTGAACGTACCCTCGAAGCGCGGTTGACGCGCTGTTGCGGTCCGTGTCTTACATCCGCGACCAGGGTCTACCAGGTGGCGTACAGCGCTTGCGGGCACCGGGCGATGAGCCCAGGCTTCCACGGCACCTCCTCCGCCGGGGTCGCCAGGCGCAGGCTGGGGAAGCGCCGCAACAGTCCGTCCAGCACGAGTTGCAGTTCCAGCCGGGCAAGTGGTGCGCCCAGGCAGTAATGGATGCCGTGCCCGAACCCCAGGTTCGGGTTGGGTGTCCGGGTCAGGTCGAGCTCCTCGGGATTGTCGAAGACCCGCTCGTCTCGGTCGGCACTGGCGCGCTGGAAGATTACAGTCTGGCCTGCCCGGATGCAGACATCGCCGATCTTCACATCTTCGGTCGCCACCCTGGGGAAGCTTCCCACCGACCGCAACGGGATGAAGCGGAGCATTTCATCGATAGCGCTCGAGATGAGTGCTGGGTCTCTGCAAATCTGGGCGTAGAGCTCTGGCCGTGACAGCAGCAGATAAAGCGAGTTCGCGATCATGCTGAGCGAGGTCTCATGTCCGGCCATGAGAATACCGAGACCGGTCCGAGTCATTTCGACCTCGGTGATCCGTTCGACTTCGCAGGCCTCCAGGAGCATGGAGGCGAGGTCGTCGGAGGGGTTCTTACGGCGGCGATCCACCAGCTCGATGATATACCTCTCCAGCTCGTTGCGTGAGTGGTCGATCTCTTCCGCTGAGTGGGCGTGAGTGGCCACGAACACGTCCGAGTAGGCGCGGAATTGGCCCCTCTCTTCATAGGGAACCCCGAACAGCTCGCAGATCATTGTGACGGGTACAGGCTCGGCGAGGTGGGTCAGCAAGTCCGCGGGCGGCCCTTGCGCCTCCATCTGGTCGAGCAGGTCGTTCACGACCGCCCCGATCCGCGGCCGAAGCTTCTCGACCTGGCGCCCGGTGAAAGCCTTCGCCACCACGCGCCTTATCCGGGAGTGCTCCGGCTGGTCCATGGTGAGCAGGTTGCCCGGGCGTAATGGCAGCGGCGTAACCCGCGGCGTGTCCGGCGCGGTCGCCGCGAACGAGCTGAACCGTGGATCGGCGAGGAACTGCTTGAGCTCAGGGTACCCGGTGATCAGCCACGCATCACCGCCATAAGGCATCCGCACCCAGCTGATGGGCTCGCTACGGCGCAGTTCAGCGTACCGCGGGTGGAGATCTAGTGCGACGACCGGCCCGAACGGGTACGCCGGGACGTCGCTGTCGCTGGAGGTCTCATTCGGCATAGCAAGGGTCTCGCATTCTCGATCGACGTTGCGTCAGGGTCGGGAGGCGGAGGCCTGACGTCCCCGCAGCTGCCAGCGAGGTGATCGTGCAGCGACGAGGTGGGTCAGCTGGCGAGCGGGTCAGCACGGTAGTGATCCGGACATCCGTCGACCTCGACGAGCTCGCCGCGGGCGCGAGCCTGGTGGTGCGGCATCAGCTCGACGCGCCCGTCGGGGTGGCGCAGGACGACTGAGTGCCAGGGCGTTGTCCAGGTGTCGGGGGCGTCGAGCAGGCGGATGCCGAATTTGGTCGCGCCACGTGGCTGGGGGTGGATGGACAGCCTCAGGGCCTGTGGGTGCTCGCGGGCGACCAGGTTGCCCCAGGCGCGGCTGCGCTGGATGACGCCGTAGGCGCGCTCTCGGCACTGCTTCTGCAGCGCGGAGCGGGTGCCGGTGAAGCTCACGGTGTCCTCGACGAGGAAGCGGGTGATGCCGCGGTACAGGGCGAGGGTGTGCTCGTCGGAGCGGACCTCCGCCCGGAGTTGCTCCATGGCTGGCGCGAATCCCTCGTCCAGGAGCTCCCGCTTGCGTGACGACGACAGGTCACCGAAGACGTCACGCAGGTCGAAGGTGCCGATCCGGGACAGCCCTTCGGCACGGATCATGCCCCGGAGGGCGTCGACGTAGGCGTCGACGTCCTCGTCGGTCACGCCGATCAGGTCGGCGAACACGTGGCCGTCGGAGCACACCAGCACCCGGACGCCGGGCGGATGTACTCGCTCCA
>DATDMG010000166.1:0-2770 GCA_036518955.1 Kineosporiaceae bacterium
GAGATCGCCCACCGGGCTCTCTGACGCCGCTCGGGGCCGCTAGGTCAGGTTGGTCGCGTGGCGGACGTCCGCGCCGTCCAGGTGCTCCCCGATGGCGGCGCGCCACCGGTGGAACCGATCGCTGCCGCGGAAGCCCTCGAGGTGGGCCTCGAGGGTCTCCCACTCGACGAGCAGGGTGAACTCGTCCGGGTTCTCCACGCCCCGGGTCATCCGGGTCGACAGGCAGCCGGGGGAGCTCGCGATCAGCTCAGCCGCCCGATGGTAGGCGGCGGCGAATGCGTCCGCGTGGCCGGGTTTGATCGTGAAGACCGCGATCTCGAGAATCACGCGCCGAGCCTACGGCGTTGTTCCGCGCTGCGGGGCCTGCGGGGCCTGCGGGGCCTGCGGGGCGTCCGGGGCGTCCGGGGCGTGCGGGGTGCGCGGGGCAGGCGGGGCGGGTGGCGCGGTCGGCAGGGCGGCAGTCAGCCGGCGCAGCAGCCAGTCCCGGCCCAGGGCGGCCACTGCCTCCAGGGCGCCCGGCTCCTCGAACAGGTGCGACGCTCCCTGGACGATCTCCAGTCGGGCTTCGCCGCCGAGCCGGCCCAGCGCCGTCCGGTTGAGGTCGAGCACCTGCCCGTCACGGGATCCCACCACCAGCAGCGTCGGCGCGCGGACCCGGCCGAGATGGCGCTCGACGAGGTCCGGGCGCCCGCCGCGGCACACCACGGCCGCGATCCGCGGCCCCCCCGAGCGGCGCAGGGTGGCCGCCGCCAGCAGCGCGGCCGCCGCTCCGGTGCTGGCCCCGAACAGGCCGACCGGAAGGTCGGCCAGGGCGGGCTCGTCGTGCGCCCAGGCGGTCGCGTCGATCAACCGGCTGGAGAGCAGGTCGATGTCGAACACGTTCGCGCGGGTCGCCGCCTCCCGGGCGGTGAGCAGGTCGAACACCAGCGTGGCCAGGCCCGCCTCGGTGAGCGCGTCGGCGAGCCGGCGGTTGCGGGGGCTGTGCCGCCCGCTGCCGGTGCCGTGCGCGAACAGCACCAGCCCCACCGGGTGTTCCGGCACCGCGAGCAGCCCGCGCACGCACGTCGCCCCTGCCGGGATCTCCACCTCGGACTCCTGGACGACGGGTCGCGCGGGTGCCTGCCGCAGGCACTCCGCGACCTCTTTGGTGCGCACCGGAGCGAAGTCGTCGTACCACGTCCCGACAGGGGAGAAGGACGGCGTGATCTTCACCGTGACCACCTCGTCGGCGATGCCGGCGAACCACTCGACAACGTCCCGGGGCGCCACCGGCACCGCCACGACCACCCGCGTCGCGCCCTCCGCGCGGGCCACCTGGCAGGCTGCGCGGGCGGTGGATCCGGTGGCCATGCCGTCGTCCACGATCACCACCTCGCGGCCGGCCAGCGGCACCCGCACCCGGCCCCGGCGCAGCTTGCGGGCGAGCTTGTCGAGCTCCCCCTGCTCCCGGGCCTCGACCGCGGTGAACTGCTCCCGGCTGATCCCGGCCAGCCGCACCACCTCGTCGTCGACGACGCGGACGCCGTCCTGCCCGATCGCGCCCATCGCCACCTCAGGCTGTGACGGCACGCCGAGCCGGCGGACGAGGACGACGTCCAGCGGAGATCCCAGCGACTGCGCGACCGGCAGCGCGACCGGGACACCGCCGCGCGGCAGGCCGACGACGACCGCGCCGCGGCCTCGCAGGTGCGCCGTGGCCCGGGCGAGCCGGTGACCGGCGTCGGTGCGATCACGGAACATGGCGGCTCCGGGGTCCGGGACGCGCCAGCATACTTCAGCGCCCGAGCGCGGCCAGCGGGCACCCGGTCTGACCCCAGGACGGGGACCGTCCGGAAGAGGAGAGTGCTGACCCGCCGGCCGCTACCGGGGCCGAGCCAGCAGAACCCGGCCCGACAGCACCCATCAGAAGCGGGTACCGAAGCGTTGGGCGTCCGCGCCGTAGAACCACCCCTGGCCGACGTCGCAGCCGACCGAGCGGACCAGCTCCGCCTGCTCCGGCGTCTCCACGCCCTCCGCGGTCACCGTCAGTCCGAGCGTATGGGCCAGCCCGACCAGGGTCTTCAGCACCTCGACGTCGACCGGATCCGGGCCGTCCGCCGAGCGGCGCGACGTGGCCTCGACGAAGGTGCCGGCGAGCTTCAGCTCGTGCAACGGGAACCGGCGCAGTGCCGCGATGTTCGCGTAGCCGGTCCCGAAGTCGTCCAGGACGATCTGCACGCCCAGGTCGGAGAGCTCCCGCAGGGTGGCCAGCGGCAGCTGGTCGTCGGTGCCCATCAGGACCCGCTCGGTCACCTCGATCCGAAGCCGGTTCGGCGCGATCCCCGAGCCCTGCAGCGCGGACCGGACGTCGTGCACGAAGGTCGGGCTGTAAAGTTGTCGAATCGACACATTGATGTTCACCGCCGGCCACTCCGGCGCGGCGGCGAGGTCGGCGCAGGCGCTGTCCAGCACCCAGCGGCCGATCGGGATGATCGCCGAACTCTCTTCGGCGATGCTGACGAACAGCTCTGGCGAGAGGTCCCCCAGCCGCGGATGCCGCCAGCGCAGCAGCGCCTCGACACCGTGCAGCCCGCCCTCGGCCAGCTTGATCAGCGGCTGGTAGCTGAGCGCGAGCTCGTCCCGGTCGACCAGGCCCGGCAGGCTCATCGCGATCTCGAACCGGGTGAGCTGCCGGGCGGTGCGGGAGGGGTCGTGCGTGACGATCGTCCCGCGGCCGGCCTCCTGCGCGGCGTGCCGGGCCAGCGCGGCGGCGCGCCGCAGGTCCGTGGCG
>DATDMG010000167.1:0-2003 GCA_036518955.1 Kineosporiaceae bacterium
CCGCACCGTCACCTCCCAAGGCGTGGCCATCAAACCCGGGCTGGCCCTGGGCGGGTACGCGACCTTCACCAAGTACCGCGACACCACCATGCTGATGGGCGACGTGGTCGTCACCGAGACCGAACTGCCCAAGGTCACCGATACGTTCCAGGCCGCCGGGATCGAGCAGACCGCGCTGCACAAGCACCTGTTGGAACAATCGCCGGCCATCTGGTGGACCCACTTCCACGCCATGGGCGCTCCTACCACCCTCGCCCAAGGCCTGAAGAACGCCCTCGCAGCCACCGGCGTCCCGCCCGCATCTCCGGCACCGGCCACCCAGCCACCCATCGCCCTGGACACCGCCGGCATCGACAAGGCCATCGGCAGACACGGCAGCGCCGACAGCGGCATCTACAAGTTCTCGATCGCCCGTCGCGACACCGTCACCGACAGCACCGGCCACGTCCTACCGCCCGCGGCCGGAATCACCACCGCGATCAACTTCCAGCCCCTGGGCAGCCAGCGAGCCGCCATCAATGGTGACTTCGTCCTCACCGCCGACGAGACCCAGAAGGTCATTGAGGCTCTCCGCAGGGGCGGCATCTCCATCGTCGAACTCCACAACCACACCCTCGACGAGCAACCCCGCCTCTTCTACATGCATTTCTGGGCCGCCGCCGACGCAGTCACCCTCGCCCACACCCTCCGAACAGCCCTGGACGCCACCAACCTCACCCCACCCACTCAGTAGCGGCCGTCCCTCGCACCCACCGCCTCGCGTCGCATCAAGGGCGGGGCCGGAGCGGTGACCTGCTCCGACCCCGCCCAGTCGATCGTCAGCGGCCCATGACTCGGCGAACGCCCCCTACCAAGCGGCTCTCACCGGCGTCCTCACCGCGTCGGACGGCTGCCTCACCTGTCGTCCCCGTCGTCGTCCTGGCCCGCCGGTTGGACACCCAGAACGTGATCGTTCTCGTCCAGCACCACGGTGACCGTGCTGCCGTCGGGTTTGGGGACCTTGACGTCGTCCGCTGCCGGTGCGTTGTCGGTGTCCACCTCGCTGGCCTTGTCGCGGGGAACAGCGGAAACGGCCGCGTTGCGGGCACGGTCGGCCGCCGGCCCGGTGACCGTCTGGCCCTCCCCGGTCAGGGCATACGCCAAGCCGGCACCGCCGACGCCGAGAGCAAGTACCGCGGCAGCAATCCCCAGCCCGATCTTCGTCCTACGACTCACGATCTCACCTGCCGATCTGTCCTGTAACCATGATCGCAAGGCCCCTGGGTAACAGACCGACCTGAAGCCGCCATGAAAGAGGACGGCGTGCCGGCGCCCTACCTCGTGGCGGGTGCCGCCGAAGTCGTGCCGTGATCATCGGCGTGACAGTCAGACACCGACCGGGCGAAACGTGCCGACTTTGGCGCGCCGTCCCCGCCGTCCCACCCGTAATGATCGTGATCCGCTCCGGGGGTCGGCTACATCCGGCCCCGGACGAGGATCACGGCCGCGGGCTGGCGATCATGGAGGCCCTGTCCCAGGCGTGGGGTGTCCACCGATCACCGACCGGGAAGATCATCTGGTGCAGGCTTGACCCGACCCCGCCTATGCGATGACTCGGTGTTGATCTACGAAGGCTTGGCAGTGATCTCCCTCTTGCGACTGGTGCGGAGCTCCCTCAGGTCGGGGATGTGGTTGTAGAGGGTGCCGGGGCTGACGCCGAGCAGCTTGGCGATCGCGGTGATGCTGTTCTCGGGGTTGGGCAGCATGTCTCGCGCGGCGCGCAGCAGCTCGGGGGTGATCACGGTAGGTCGGCCACCGACGCGGCCGCGGGCGCGGGCCGCGGCGAGGCCTTCGCGGGTACCGGCGACGATGAGTTCGCGGATGAACTCGGCGAGCGCGGCGAAGACGTGGAAGACCAGCCGCCCGCCAGGAGTGGTGGTGTCGAGGTTCTCATGCAGCGACGTGAACCCGATGCCGCGCCGGCGCAGGTCCCCCACCGTGGTGATCAGGTCCTGCAGGGAGCG
>DATDMG010000168.1:0-2062 GCA_036518955.1 Kineosporiaceae bacterium
TCAGGGTGGGCAGGATGCCGACCATCACGATGTGCGCACCGCGGGCACCCGCCCGCGCCTCGGCGCCGTTCAGGCAGGCCCGCAGGGAGTCCTCCAGTTCGGCGGGTCCGTCCCCGCCGAACTCGCGCGGCGGCACGTTGAACTCGATGTTGAACGCGCCCAGCTCGGTCTGGAACGCCGGATCGGCGATCGCCTCCAGCACCGCGAGGTTGCCGAAGTACGGCTGGTACGCCGTGTCCACCAGGTTGAGCTCGACCTCCAGACCGGTGAGCGGACGCTCCTGGTCGAAGGTGGCCGAGCCGAGCATCCGCTCGAACACGTCCAGGCACAGCTGCACCTTCTCCCGGTACCGCTGACGCTGCTGACGGGAGTACGAGCTCTGCGCCACCTCGTCGCCCATCGCATGACGAAAGCACACGTCGCCCCGGCTGGGCCAGATCCCGGCGGACGTCGGCGCGCCGAGGCGTCGACGACGGATCGGCGACCCGCCCGGCGGGTTGGCGTGGTTCTGTCGCAGCCCCTCTCTACAGTCACGACGTGCGCATCCTCCACACCTCCGACTGGCACCTGGGGCGGTCGTTCCACCGGGTCGGGCTGCTGGACGCGCAGGCCGGCTTCGTCGACCACCTGGTGGAGGTCGTCCGGGCCGAGGCGGTCGACGTCGTCGTGGTCGCGGGTGACGTGTACGACCGCGCGCTCCCCGGGATCGACGTCGTCGCGCTGCTCGACGAGGCGTTGGCCCGGTTGGTCGGCGCCGGGGCCACGGTCGTCATCTCGAGCGGCAACCACGACTCGGCGCGGCGGCTCGGGTTCGCGTCCCGGCTGCTGGCCCGGGCCGGAGTGCACGTACGGACCGACCCGGCCCGGTGCACCGAGCCGGTCCTGCTCGCCGACGCGCACGGCCCGGTCGCGGTGTACCCGGTGCCGTACCTGGAGCCGGCGCTCGTCGCCGGCCGGCTCGGCTGCGAGCGGTCGCACGCGGGGGTGCTCGCGGCGACGCTGGACGGCGTCCGGGCCGATCTGGCCACCCGGCCCCTGGGCACCCGCTCGGTGGTGGCGGCGCACGCCTTCGTGGTGGGCGGGCAAGGGTGCGACAGCGAGCGGGACATCGGCGTCGGCGGGGTCGCGTCGGTTCCCCTGGCGCTGTTCGCCGCGCTGGACTACGTCGCGCTCGGCCACCTGCACGGGCGCCAGGAGCTGACGCCGTCCGTGCGGTACAGCGGGTCCCCCCTGGCCTACTCGTTCTCGGAGGCGAAGCACCGCAAGGGCAGCTGGCTGGTGGAGCTGGGTCCGCAGGGCGTCGAGCGGGTGGAGGCCGTCCCGGCGCCGGTCCCGCGTCCGCTGGCCGTGCTCCAGGGCGACCTGGCCGACCTGCTCACCCACCCGGCCCACGCCGCCTCCGAGGGTGCCTGGTGCCAGGTCACGCTCACCGACCCGCAGCGACCGGCCGACGCGATGGCCCGGCTGCGGGTCCGGTTCCCGCACACGCTGGAGCTGCGGTTCGCGCCCCGGGCGGCCGGCGCCGCGTCGCGGCCCGGGTACGGCGAGCAGCTCGCCGGACGGGACGACCTGGGGGTGTGCTGCGGGTTCGTGGAGCACGTCCGGGGGCGCACCGCCACCGAGGAGGAGGTGGCGCTGCTGCGCGCGGCCCTGGAGCAGGTGCGCCGTGCCGACCCCGAGGAGCTCGGCGCCGCGGCCCGGCGCCTCGCCGCCCGGGCGGTCGCGGCCGACCCGCCCGCCGACGGCGTGGCGGACGCCGTCCCCGACGGCCTCCGGGACGGCGTCGCGGCGGGGTCGGGGCACGGCGCCGGCGGACGACGGGCCGCCGGGTGAGGCTGCACCAGCTCACCGTCACCGCGTTCGGGCCGTTCGCGGGCACCGAGCACGTGGACTTCGACGCCCTCGCCGCCTCCGGGCTCTTCCTGCTCCACGGGCCGACCGGTGCGGGCAAGACGAGCGTGCTGGACGCGGTCTGCTTCGCCCTGTACGGCAGCGTCCCCGGCGCCCGTGCCGGGGCCACCCGGTACCGCAGCGACCATGCGCCCGAGGGGGTGGCGCCGGA
>DATDMG010000169.1:0-11106 GCA_036518955.1 Kineosporiaceae bacterium
CACCCGGCGCGCCGGGTGGTGCGCCGGCGACGCTCGACGCCCTTGGCGGAACCTCCGTCAGCGGTGCCACGGATGCGACGCCCTCGGTGTTCCGCGCGGTCCGGATCAGGTCGGAGGTTCTCTCGGCCGGACCGATGATGATCGTCGGGTTGCCGGACCCGCCGGGGAAGTGCCGGGTCAGGGCGTCACCCCCGGTGACCGACTCGACGCTGGTGAGGAATGTCTGTGCCGTGGTGACACCCCGCTGGTTGAACGTCGGGAAGAACAACGCGAGTGCTACCAACGCCACCCCGCTCGTCAACCACGCCCGGCGCGGATGCCGCCCCACGCCGCGGGCGACCGAGGCCCACAGGCCACGCGACTCGGGCCCGACGCTGCCGACGTGTGGAAGCGCCGGCCAGAACAACCATCGGCCGGCCTCGACCATGTCGCCTCGCGCTCCCCGTCGGCGGCGGAGCCGCTGCACCCGGCCGCCCACGAACAGGGCAAGCATGAGGGACAGGAACGCCGCGGACACCGTTACGGCCATGACCGCGGCCAGCGGTGCCTGACTGTCGGCCATGAATGTTGCCGCCGCGACCACGACACCGGTCAGCGGGACGGACGCCAGCAGTGGGCCAGGCAGCAACAACGCGGCTGGCAGCATCGTCATCGCGGCTAACAGGGCCGAGGCGATGCCGATGGCTCCGACCGGACCCAGCCCACGGGTCTGGCCCAGGTTGCTGAGCATCAGGCAGAGCAGCCCGATGATCACCGTGGCGGCGGACGCCCCGATCGGCTCGATGGCACGGCGCCAGGCCAGCCACATCGCCTCGTACCGGTCGTCGTGTCGGCGAAGCTCCTCCCGGTAACGGGACACCAGCAGAAGCGCGTAATCGGTCGCGGCACCGATGACCAGGATGGACAGGATGCCCTGCGCCTGACCGTCCAGAGTGATCACCTCGTGCTTGGCGAGCAGGTAGACGATCCAGGCGGCCAAGCTGAAGGCGAATACCACCGAGATCAGGACGACCACCGGGACGAAGGGGCTGCGGTACACCACCAGGAGGATCACCAGAACCGCCAGCAGTGCGACCACGAGCAGGATCCCGTCGATACCCGCGAACGCCTTGACGAGGTCGGCCACGAGCCCCGCCGGGCCGGTGACGTAGATCCGGACGCCGTCCGTCGCGAGCCCGGCGTCCGCCGCCCGGATCGCCTCCACACATCTCTGCAGCGGGCTCTTTCCATCGGCCAGAGTGGCACCGAAGTCGCTGATCGCGTAGTTGACCAGCGCGAGCGCCGCCTTGCCGTCCTGGGATGGGACGACCGGAACCAGGCCCTTCGCGATGAAGTCACCCACCCGTCGCGACGCGTGACCGGCGACCGGGATCTCCAGCGACGGGATCCGCTGGGCGAAGGCGGTGAACGCCACAAGCTGCTGCCGGGTCAGCCGGTCGTCGCTCTCGATCAGCACGAAAGCCGGGAAGAGTTGCTGGGTGGTGAACTTCTTCCGCAACTGGTCGACCCGTGTCGATTCGGCGCTGGCCGGCAGGAACGACGACGCCTCGTTCTTCTGGACCTGCGAGAGCTTGCCCGAGTACTGGCCCCCAGCGCCGCCGACGAGCAGCCAGCCGACCAGCAGCAACGCTGGGACCGCCCAGCGCCACCGGGAGGTGAGGATCCCCGGAGGTGGGGTCCGAGCCACGCCCTTCGTCGCTGCCGGCTCGGGGATCTGATGCGTGGATTGGGCGCTCACTCAGGTCTCCCAACGGTCACCCGCCGAGAACGGGCGGAACGGGGTTGGATCAGAGGTCACCTCGGCAGCGGCGCACGCCCGGACCGGACGGCACGCGGCCCGAGCCTGGCTCATCGACCGGCTCGCGGTCGCCAGCCCTGGGCGGTAATACTCAGCCTGCTGACCATTACCGCCCAGCCTGCCGCGTCGCCAGGTCCGGCGCAAATCGTTCCCCGAGGCCCACCGCTCTAGCCTGGGGACATGGACGAGCTCGATCATTGGGCGACGGGACGTCTGCTGTCCGCGGCGGCCCGGCTGGTCGAGCACGAGTGGAACAGCCACCTGGCCCCGTGGGACCTCAACCACGCCGGCCTGGCCGCGCTGCATGTCCTGCTACCGGGACCGACCACCCAGCGAGAGCTGGCAGCAGCCGTCCAGGTGGAGGATCAAACCATGAGCCGGACCCTGGAACGCCTCGAGCGCTCCGGGTACGTCGAGCGGCGTCGGGACGACAGCGACCGGAGGCGCGTCGTCGTCACCCTGACCCCAGCCGGTCGCGCCGCCTGCCTTCGAGCGGGAGATCTGGAGGTGGCGGAGGCGCTCTTCCGGGGCACCGTCGACGACCTGCCGGGGCTACGCGCCGCCCTTGCCGCGCTCGTCCGGCGGTTCTCACAGCAGCGATGGCCTGACGCACCGACGAGGGCGACCTTCCCGGACGGGCGAACTCGGCCACCGCGATCGTAGGCTGATGGCATGTCCGTGCCCTCGACGACGTCCGCCTCCGCCGTCCGACTGCAGCGACTCGGACTCGGCGAGCACTTGGTCGACTACGAGCAGGCGTGGCAGTTGCAGCGCGAGCTCCACCAGGACGTCGTCGCCTGTCGCGCCCCCGACACGGTTCTGCTGCTGGAGCATCCGCCGGTGTACACCGCCGGTCGTCGCACTGCCCGGTACGACCGGCCGACGGACGGCACGCCGGTGATCGATGTCGACCGTGGTGGGCGGATCACCTGGCACGGGCCAGGGCAGCTCGTGGGGTACCCGATCGTGAAGCTGGCTGGGCTCGTCGACGTGGTGGCGTACGTCCGGCGACTCGAGGAGGCGCTCATCCGGGTGTGCGCCGATCTCGGGCTGGCTGCGATGCGTGTCGAGGGCCGCAGCGGGGTGTGGTTCCCGGCAGACCCGGCGGCGGCCCGCGAAACGATCACCGTACCCGGGTCGCCCCGCCGCGAGCGGAAGGTCGCAGCCATTGGCGTCCGGGTCGCGCGGGGTGTCACCATGCACGGCTTCAGCCTCAACTGCAACCCTGATCTGTCCTGGTACGACCGTATCGTCCCGTGCGGTATCGACGACGCGGACGTCACCTCGCTCTCCCTCGAACTCCGCCGCGACGTGCCGCTCACCGAGGTGCTGCCGATGGTGGAACGGCACCTGCTCGAGGTCGACCTGCCCGGTCGCGGGCCAACGGCCTGAGCCGGGCCGCGGCACAGGATCCGGCCCGGCCAACCCGGCCTACCCGAGATGCGGAGCCACCTCGGCGGCGATCAGCTCCAGGTGATCCAGGTCGGAAAGGTCCAGGATCTGGAGGTAGAACCGCTGAGCGCCGACCGCCGCGTAGGCGTGGAGCTTCTCGATCACCTCGGCCGGAGTCCCGGCGAATCCGTCAGCACGCACCACGTCGACCTCCCGCCCGATGGCGGCGGCCCGGCGCCGCAGCTCCGCATCGTCCCGGCCCACCACAGTCACGTGGGCGACCGACATGACCAGACTCGCGGGATCTCTACCAGCCTCGACGCACGCCACCCGCACTGCCTCGAACCGCGTGGCGACGTCGTCGACCGAGGCGAACCCCGCGTTGAACTCGGCGGCATAGCGTGCCGCGAGGGCGGGCGTGCGCCTCTTGCCGGCACCCCCCACGATCACCGGGACATTCGGCTGCACCGGTTTGGGCAGCGCCGGGGAGCCATCGAGTCGGAAGTGCTTGCCATGGTACGAGAAGGTCTGCCCGACTGGAGTCGACCACAAGCCCGTGACGATGGCGAGTTGCTCCTCGAGGATGTCGAACCGCTCCCCGACCGGAGGGAACGGGATCCCGTACGCGGTGTGCTCGGCCTCGAACCAGCCGCTGCCGAGCCCCAGTTCGACCCGGCCGCCCGACATCTCGTCAACCTGCGCCACCTGGATCGCCAGGACCGACGGCAGCCGGAAGGTGACCGGCGACACGAGCGTCCCGAGCCGCAACCGCGTCGTCTCCCTGGCCAGACCGGCCAAGGTGAGCCAGGCATCCGTGGGGCCGGGCAAGCCCTCCACACCCATGGCCAGGTAGTGGTCGGACCGGAAGAAACCGTCGAACGCAAGGGACTCGGCCGCCCGGGCCACCTCCACGAGCTGGTGGTACGTCGCTCCCTGCTGAGGTTCGGTGAAGATGCGCAAGTCCATCCGGCGACCATACGGGTGCTGCGGGTGTGGCGCCCAGCGGAGGCAGCGACCCTGTGGACGACGTCCACCTGTGGACAACTTCTGAGCGACTGGACGCCTCGTCGTAGAGTGAACCGGTCGGTGGGGTGACCGGCTGCGACGGGAGGCGGAACAACGTGTCGGTGGCACCGGACGGACGGCGCTTGTTGCGAATCGAGGCGCGCAACTCCCAGGTGCCCATCGAGCGCAAGCCGGCCTGGATCCGGACGACGGCACGAATCGGTCTCGAGTACGCCGAACTGAGCGGGTTGGTCGAGCGAGAGGGCCTGCACACCGTCTGCCAGGCGGCGGGCTGTCCCAACATCTTCGAGTGCTGGGAGGATCGCGAGGCCACCTTCCTGATCGGGGGCGACGAGTGCACCCGCCGGTGTGACTTCTGCCAGATCCACACCGGTCGTCCGGCTCCCCTCGACCGGGACGAACCGCGACGTGTGGCCGAGAGCGTCCTCGCGATGAGGCTGCGGTACGCCACCGTCACCGGCGTCGCCCGAGACGACCTGGACGACGAGGGCGCCTGGCTGTACGCGGAGACCGTCCGGGCCATCCACCGGCTGAACCCGGGGACGGGGGTGGAGATCCTTGTCCCTGACTTCTCGGCCAGGCCTGGACTTCTCGGGCAGGTGTTCGACGCCGCCCCCCAGGTGTTCGCACACAACGTAGAGACGGTCCCGCGGCTCTTCAAGCGGATCAGGCCGGCATTTCGTTACGACCGGTCACTCGACGTGCTGGCCCAGGCCCGAACCGCCGGGATGGTCACCAAGTCCAACCTCATCCTTGGCCTCGGCGAAACACGCGAGGAGGTCTCGGCGGCTCTCGCGGATCTGCACGAGGCTGGGTGCGATCTGATCACGATCACCCAGTACCTGCGGCCCTCACCGCTGCACCACCCGGTCGAGCGATGGGTGAGACCTGAAGAGTTCGTCGAACTGCGCGACGAGGCAACTGCCCGAGGTTTCGCAGCAGTGATGGCGGGGCCGCTGGTCCGGTCGTCCTACCGAGCAGGGCGGCTGTGGGCACAGGCGATGCAGCGGCGCGGGGAGGCGATCCCCCCTGCGCTCGCCCACCTCACGGAGCCGGGCTCGATGCGGCAGGAGGCAGCAACGCTGCTGGCCGCAGCATCCTCGAACCGGAGCCGGACCGCGAGCGAGGAGCCGGCCCGACCGGAGACCCGAGCCTGGCAGGTCGCACACCCTTTACCCGACGCCCGCTGAGCCCACGCTCGACGGCTGCCAGCGCCGATCGGCGCACCGCCCGAGCCAGGTGGCACGTCTGGCCTCGTCCGGCACGTAAGCTTTCCGGCATGGCCCGTTCGAATGCCGATTCGGCAAGGGAACCGATGAAATCCGGCAAGCCTGCTCGACTCGCGCGCCTGCGTCAGGTGTGGCAGGTGTTCCAGCTGACTCGAGAGGCCGACCCGGCCGTCATCTGGTGGATGCTGCTGGTCTTCACGGGGACGCTCGTCCTCGGGTTCGGGCTCGGCCTGGCGCTCGGCCATCCGGTGTACCTCCTCATCCTGGCCGTCCCGTTGGGGGTGCTGCTCGCTCTGGTGGTCATGGCTCGCCGCGCCGAACGGGCCGCCTACGCCCGGTTCGCCGGTCAGCCGGGGGCGTCGGCGATGGCGTTCCAGAACCTGCGCAGGGGCTGGTCCGTGGAGCAGGAGCCGGTGGCGGTGGATCCACGGACCCGGGACCTCGTGTTCCGCGCCGTGGGCCGGCCCGGCGTCGTCCTGGTGGCCGAAGGACCGCCGCAGCGCGTCGGCAAGCTCGCCGAGGGCGAACGGAAGCGCGTCGCTCGCGTGCTCGGCCCGAACGTGCCGGTCACGGTGCTGCTCTGCGGGGACGGCGACGGCCAGATCCCGCTGCGCAAGCTCGGCGCGCACATGATGCGGATGAAGCCTACGATCACCAAGAGCGAGGTCAGCGAGGTAGCGAAGAGGCTTCGCGCACTCGGTGGGGTCCGGCCGCCGATTCCCAAAGGCATCGACCCGACCCGCGTGCGACCCGACCGGCGGGCCGCACGGGGTCGTTGAGCCCGACAATCGAATACCACCGGATCGCGAAATGGCAGGTCGCCCGCCTTTTCGCGGAAAGTCTCCATCCAGACACTCTGCGGTAACGGCTGTGGAGTGGGCTGGATGCGTCTCAGCCGCCCCCTCTCTGGAGGCCGTCCATGCTGGTGATCGCCACCACCGAAGTCGTCCGAGCGATGGGAGACCTGATCCGCCGAGCCGACGCGGGCCTCGCCCGAGGCGCCGCCCGGAATGCAGCCGCCGGTGTCGCCGTCCGACGCGCCCGGCAACTGGAGGACGCGCGGACGATGCGCGACCTGCAGCGTCTCGAAGCCACCACCGAAGCCCGCCCCGGAGACGCCCTCGACCGTCTGTGACTGCCGGTTCGAGGCGGTAACGGATCCGGACCCGGGAACAGCGCCCGCTCCGCGGCCACCCTCGGCCAGTCATCGCTGTCGTGGAGCCAGGGCCGCCGCAGATCTGGCGTCCGCAGACCTGGCTGATGTCAGCTGCGGACGATGACCGTGCCCGCCGCCTTGTCGTGCAGACCCCGCTGATCCCGGTCCCAGATCAGCGGTGGGACGGCCAGGCAGAGAAGCATCGACCGCAGCGCGGACCTCCCGAGACCGGGAGGTCCGCCGTCCAGCCTTTCCACCCGCAGGCCGGCAAGCCGGTGCCCCAGGGAGCACCCCGCCGTACTCACCAGCAAGACCTGCTCGGCCAGGAGTACGAGCAGCGGCCCGATCGAGCGTCCCAGAGGCGCCAGGAACGCTGCCGCGATCAGTGACGCGACGAGCCAGTCCGTGAGGATGCCGACTAGTCGGCGCGCAGGCCGGGCCACGGATCCGGGGCCGGCAGCTGATCGGCCCAGACGCTGCCCGGGGTATACCGTGAGTGTGTCCGAGGCCACGCCCGGGCCGTTCAGCCAAGACGCGATGTCGCGTCGCCCCACCATTCGGACAGGCTATCTTGCCCATGTCGCGGACCATCCGTGTCCGTCGGCGCGCCTGCGGTCAACGGCTCAGCGGACCCTGGCAGGATCGGTCACGTGGCTGTCACCTCCGTGTCCGCCTAGTAACAGCGCGGAAACGATAGGGACACCCCGGGGAAACCGACCGTGCCTAGCGTCCGTACACGATACGGGGCGGGTCGACGGCGGTTCGTCCCGCGCACACTCCTGCCCGCTCCCAGCCGTGGAGGTTGGATGTTCAGCAACGCCGATGAGGTCCTCACGTTCATCGCGGACGAGGGCGTCAAGTTCGTGGACGTGCGGTTCTGCGACCTGCCGGGCGTCATGCAGCACTTCAACGTGCCGGTCGAGTCCGTCGACGCAAGCTTCTTCACCGACGGCCAGATGTTCGACGGGTCCTCGATCCGCGGCTTCCAGGCGATCAACGAGTCCGACATGAAGCTCATCCCGGACCTGCAGACGGCCTACGTCGACCCCTTCCGGGTGGAGAAGACGCTGAACCTGACGTTCAGCATCGTCGACCCGTACACCGACGAGCCCTACAGCCGTGACCCCCGTCAGGTCGCGCGCAAGGCCGAGGCGTACCTGAAGTCCACCGGCATCGCGGACATCGCCTACTTCGCCCCTGAGGCGGAGTTCTACATCTTCGACGACGTCCGGTTCGAGACGAAGCAGAACGAGGGCTACTACCACATCGACTCCGTCGAAGGGGCCTGGAACACGGGTCGGGTCGAGGAGGGTGGCAACCGCGGATACAAGCCGCGCTACAAGGGTGGATACTTCCCGGTCCCCCCGATGGACCACTACTCCGACCTGCGCGACCAGATCTGCCTCGAGCTGAACAAGCTGGGCCTGCGGGTCGAGCGGTCGCACCACGAGGTCGGCACTGCCGGCCAGGCCGAGATCAACTACCGGTTCGACACCCTGCTCAACGCCGCGGACAAGATCCAGGTCTTCAAGTACGTCGTGAAGAACGTCGCCTGGGTGAACGGCAAGACGGCGACCTTCATGCCGAAGCCGCTGTTCGGTGACAACGGGTCCGGCATGCACTGTCACCAGTCACTGTGGAAGGACGGCGAGCCGCTCTTCTACGACGAGCGCGGCTACGGTGGCCTGTCCGACATCGCCCGCTGGTACATCGGCGGCCTGTTGCACCACGCGCCGTCCCTGCTGGCCTTCACCAACCCGACGGTCAACTCCTACCACCGCCTCGTGCCGGGCTTCGAGGCCCCGGTGAACCTGGTCTACTCAGCCCGCAACCGGTCAGCCTGCGTGCGGATCCCGGTGACGGGGTCGAACCCGAAGGCCAAGCGCATCGAGTTCCGGGTGCCGGACCCGTCGAGCAACCCGTACCTCGCGTTCGCCGCGCAGCTGATGGCCGGCCTCGACGGTATCAAGAACCGGATCGAGCCGCTCGCTCCCGTCGACAAGGACCTCTACGAGCTGCCCCCGGAGGAGCACGCCGCCATCCCGCAGGTGCCGGGTTCGCTGTCGAGCGTGCTCGACGCCCTCGAGGCGGACCACTCCTACCTCTCCGAGGGCGGGGTCTTCACCGACGACCTGGTGGAGACGTGGATCGACTACAAGCGAACCGCGGAGATCCTCCCGATCAGCCTGCGGCCGCACCCGCACGAGTTCGAGCTGTACTACGACATCTGATCGGAAGGGCCTCTGACCTGCTGCGATACGGGTCAGCGGACCTTCTGTCACACCTGTGTCGCAGATCACGTTGGCTGGCCCATCTTCGGATGAGCCGGCCAACCTGCGTTTGCCGCCTGGCCGTCGAGCGGCCCGCGTCGGCCGCTCGACTACCAGCGTGGCGAGCGGGGTGCGGTCCATACCGACGGGTCAGCTCCCCGATGCCTGCCCGAGCTGCCCACAGCAGGTCTCGAGCATCGACAGCGACCGGTGACGGCCTGTTTGGGCCGGCAGCCGCCCGGAAACTGGATCAGAGATCACCGGGTGGACGCAGGCGGCCCGGTGGTCCGGCCCCGGCCAGCCAAGGATGGCGGTTCCGTGGAGGTCCATTGCAGTTCGTCGTCCTGGACAAGGACTTGGCCTCAACCCGACGGGCGGTCGGCCGGCAGCGTGACGTAGAAGGTGGCGCCGCGGCCGGGGTGGCGCCGCGGCCGGGGTGGCGTCCGCGGCCGGGGTGGCGTCCGCGGGCGGTGGCAAGCCTCGGGCGATGTGACAGCAGGTCAGCGAGGGGGCCCGGGGTCACGGCGCACGGTGCCTCGCCGCCACGATCATTCCTACGACCTCTGACCAGAAAGGCTTCTGACCTGCTGCGGAGCAGGTCTGCCAGGCACGGGTGTCGAGGCCGGACGTCACACGCGGAATCTGGAGATGGTCTGCCGCAGTTCGTGGCTCATCCGGGCCATGGCTTCGGCCGCCTGTCGCGCTGCCGCGACACTCACCCTGGTGGTCTCGGCGGCCTGGGCGACGGCGCTGATGTCCGCCGCGATCCCACCGGAACCCTCGGCGGCGAGCGAGACGCTGTGGGTGATCTCAGTGGTGGTGGCGGTCTGTTCCTCCACCGCCGAGGCGATGGTCGTCTGGTAGTCGCCCAACTGCTGGATGATCCCGGCGATCTCGCCGATGGCGGAGACGGCGTTGGTCGTGTCCCGCTGGATGGCCTCGATACGCCGGGAGATGTCCTCGGTAGCGCGAGCGGTTTCCTGGGCGAGGTCCTTGACCTCGCTGGCGACGACCGCGAAGCCCTTGCCGGCGTCGCCCGCGCGGGCGGCCTCGATGGTGGCGTTGAGGGCCAGCAGGTTGGTCTGTTCCGCGATGGACGTGATCAGCTTGAGCACATTGCCGATCTCCGCACTGGACTCCCCCAGCTTGCTCACCGTGTCGTTCGTCGCGTGGATCACCTCAGTGGCCTGCTCTCCGATCCGGGCGGCGCCTTGCGCCGTCGAGGCGATCTCCCGGATCGAGGCGTCCATCTCCGCCGCGGCGGAAGCGACGGTCTGCACGTTGTCGGACACCTCGCCCGCGGCGGCGCTGACGGACTCCGAACTGCCGGACGTCTGGGCTGCGGCCTCGGCGATCTCGGAGGAGCTGCGGCTCACCCCGTCCGCAGCCGTCGCCAATTCGCCCGCGGCACGCGAGATCGCGGTCATCGCTGACCGCATCGCCCCGGTCGCACGGTCCAGCGCGGCCGACATCAGGCCCAGTTCGTCACGCCCGCTCATCCCGGCGTGCTGGGTGAGATCGCCGCTGGCGACGCCGTCCAACACCGACGACATCCGCCGCAGCGGGGCGACGATGGAACGGATGAGCAGGACCCCGAAGCCGATGCCCAGGACCAGCGCCACCAGGGCGAGCGCCACCGCCCACGTGGTCCGGCTGCGACGGACGCCGAGGGCGCCGGCATTGACCGACTTGCCGCCATCGGTCTCGATGGCCTGCAGGGCATCGAGGGCATCCGCGGCATCCGAAATGGCAGGCTTGGCGACCGCGTAGTATTCCGTCCAGAAGGCTGCGGTGTCGCCCCTGTCGAGCAGTGGGAAGAGCCGGGTGTCGCGATCGTTCGTGAAGGTGTCCCATGCCTTGACGTAGGCGGCGAACCGGGTGGCGCGGTGACCGCTGGTGGCGTACCCGCCGTACCCGCTGCGACCTGCGGCCTCCTCCTCGTCGGCCTGCTTGATCCCGACCTTCCACGTGGAGATCACCTTGGGATCGGGCTTCCTGGCGCCGACGGCGGTCGCATAGCCGAACAGCTCCATGCGGACCTTCAGCTCGGCGTTGTGCAGGTTCGACAGCTGGGCCATCGGGAGCACCGCGTCGGTGTACAGCCGGTCGTTCTGCGCGCCCAGGCTGCCGAGGCCGGTGATCCCGACGAGGCTGACCAGGCAGGCCAGGGCGACGAGCAGGCTGACGCTGACGGCGACCTTCGCCCGGAGCGTCAGCCGGGACAGCCAGGTCGTC
>DATDMG010000170.1:0-46600 GCA_036518955.1 Kineosporiaceae bacterium
TACGCCGACACCCGCCTCCCCACCGGCGCCTGGACCGCAACCCCCCAAGAAGCCCTCGACTGCGCCCTCGGCCTCTACCTCAACGACCCCACCACCTGGGAAGCCGACCCCCAGCAGGATTAACGCGGGGCGGCACTAGGCGCCGAGCGCAACGATCAGGTCCGGTCGGCGATCCTCGACGCACTCGAGGCTCTCGGACAGGGCGTCGCGCAGTACCTGTCCGCGGAAGCTCTGCTGAACGAGGCAGAGCGGGCCGCCGGAAAGGCCGTACCGGTGACACTGGGCTGGCTGGACTGGCGAGGGCTGCCGGCGGTTCGTTGGGCGCCGCCACGGGTGGGCACGGCACCCGCGGCGGTGGTGCCCCATCTCGTCGTCCAGGCAGCCAAGGAGAAGGGTGCCACTCCCGGCGCGCGGCACCGCCACGGTGTGGGCCTGATCGACCAGGCCGACCGCGCGGGCTCGGTCGGACGCTGCTGGAGGCCTGGCTCGCGGAGGACGCCCGACCGGAAGCATCGGCGACGGGGAGCAAGGGGTTGCTGGCGTTCGTCGCGGCGTCCGGTGCCTCCGGTGCTGCTCCACCGTCGCCCGCTACCTGCGGAAATGGCAGGGCCGCCGTCCGTCGCAGGCCAAGGCCCTGCTCGCGCTGCTCGCAGCGCTCGGTGATCCCGAGTCGATGCAGGTCATCCTCGGGACGGCACGCCGATTCCGGGCACCCGGCGTCCAGGACGAGGCAGCCCGGCTCGCCGCCTACCTCGCCGCGCGCCACGGCTGGTCCGTCGAGGAACGGGCCGACCGGACGATCCCCACAGGAGGGTTCGACGACGATGGCCGGCTCACCCTCGTGACATGGTCCTTCGCGAGGCCCTTGACCAGATGAAATCCGTGGTGGCCCATCTTCGGGCTCTGTCGCTGTCGGTGACGGACTGAGGGGGCCCGAGCCAACGATCAGCGGCAACAGCGTGCGGAGGTGCCTCACACGGCTGTGGCAATCGCTACCAGGAGGTGACGCGACGGACGGGCTGACCGGTCACCGAGGACACCGTCTCATAGCCCCGGTCATCGCAGAGAATGATCAACTCTGAGCGTTCCGCGGTGGCTGCGATGAGCAGGTCCACCGTTCCCGCCGAGCGGTGTGCGCCTCGCTCGGTCAGCTGCTCCAGCGCCCGCAACCGCAGGAACCGCTGACTGACCTCGCGCAGCGCCGCGTTCACAGTGTCCTTCTTGGTCGTCGTGCCCAGTGCCCAGTACCTTCGCAGCGGCAGCCAACGCCTCGTCGTCGATCTCGACGGGAGTCTTCCGCACGGCCATCCGATCACCTCCAGACATCTCGGATACCCCAACACGAATCCCAAGACATCTGCCGCCGGCCGCCCTGCCGCGTCGGCCGCCACCGGAGCATCACCACAGCCTTCACGCCAAACGCACTCAATTCGGCAATCGAGGATACATCCGTCCATTGAGTGCCAGCCACGTCGGGTGACTCTTCGCGTGGTTGGCCGCCGGAACGTCGCGGGTGGATCCATAGGGATCTGCCTGTCGCGCAGCGGGCCCGGTGGGAGCGGGCCCGCTGTCACCGAGTTCGGGCGCCGCCGCGGAGCCGACGGGCATCCGCGTCACCTGGCCCGGGCCGGGCGGTCCGACGTCACGGCCCGGCCGTCCGCGACCCACCCGGGCCACGCACCACGGGTCGGCGGGAGCAGCCCACCGGCCTGGGCGCCCATCGGAACGAACGACCGCCTGCGCGACCCGGCAGGCCCGCGGAACATGGCCCAAGCGCGGGCCTCTGGACGCCGGCCGCACGGGGTGCGCGCCACGACCAGCGGACGCCCCCCTGCACAAGATCTGTACTTGCCTTCCCAGCACCGTCCCAGCACTAGTCACCCAGGCAACCACTCTGTCGAACAAACCCACAATCATGCAGGTAGGAACATAATCTAATGTGGGCCCCCCGGGGCTCGAACCCGGAACCCGCGGATTCCCGGGCCATCGTCGTGGTCGTTTGTGCTCATCCCCGATGACCTGCGGCGGAGCCGATCAGGTGTGCGTCATCTTCGTGGTCGTTCCTGATCGTTGCGCCTCGAATGGTGACCGTAAAGTGTCCCGATCCGGGCCGCGATGCCTACTCGGCGGTGAGGAGTCGCAGGCCGTGGTACTCGGCGAAGTCGAGGTAGTCCTTCACGTTGAGGGTGGCCAGCGGCAGGTCGTGGGTCAGACAGCAGGCGGCGATCCACAGATCGTTCATCGGGCGGGGTCGCCCGCGCCGATGGGCTGCCGCCGACAGCCGGCCCCAGGTGACGGCCACAGCGTCGTCGCCGGGCAGAACGACGAAGGGCGAGAGCCAGTCGGCGAACTCCTGGCGGGTCCGACTGCCCCACTGGCGGATCTCGACCCACTTCGTCAGCTCGCCGAGGGTGACGAAGGTGAGCACTGGCCGGCGCCCGACCAGTCGTGCCGCGAGCGGGCCGGGGAGCTTGCGCTTGTGGATGAGCGACGCGACGTCGGTGTCCAGGACGACGGGTTGCACGAAGATCAGGATAGGTTGCGCTGGCGCTCGGCCCGGGTGAAGGCCAAGAACTCCTCCAGCTCCTCATCCGAGCTGAAGGTGTCGGCCGCAAGATCCTCGATGGAGGTGATGACAGGCGTCCCCTTGGCTGCGAGCAGCTCCTCCACGGACACCCGTGGGCGTGGCGTCGGTTGCGGCTCCTGCGCGGCTGGCGTGCTCACGACCCATCACCTCCCATCGCGACTACGTGACAAGCCTACCGCCACTCGGCGCCGCCAGACAGTCACCAGCGCTCTGACCTGGAGGTTTGTGGGCCCCGAGGGGATCGAACCCTCAACCCGCGGATTAAAAGTCCGCTGCTCTGCCGATTGAGCTAGAGGCCCACGACGCACGGACAGCTCGAGCCGCCATGCGTATGCCTAGCGTACGGTGTCCGCGCTCCACCTGAGACGTCCCCGCGGCTTCCATCCGGTGCACGATCCGCGAACCCAGTTCCCCGGCTAACCCCGGCGCAGCGCGGTCAGCAGCGGTGGGTGCACAGCTTTCAGCAGACGCCGAGATCCCGCTGCACGGGCGGGCCCGGGAAGCCGGACTCCAGCGCGAGCGTGTCCAGGAGCGCGGGGCTTGCGGCGGCGTCCCGGGCCAGCCGGCCGCGACCGGCCGCCTTGGCGCGGTAGAGGTTCTGGTCCGCGCACGGGACGAGGTCGTCGATCGTCTGCACCGAACCGCATGCGAGCCCGGCGCTCACGGTCACCGCTAGCCCGTCGGCCAGGTCTCGCCACTCGTGCCCGGCGACGGCGCGAACGAACTCCTCGGCGCGCCCGGCCGCCTCCAGAGGCCGCACCAGGTCGAGGACCACGATGAACTCATCACCGCCCAGCCTGGCCACGAGGTCGCCCGCCCGTGACCGCTCGAGCAGCAGTGACCCGATCCGGCGCAGCACCTCGTCGCCGATCGCGTGACCGTACCGGTCGTTCACCTGCTTGAACCGGTCGATGTCGACCATCAGGACGGCGATCCCGTGGTCCACTCGGCCGCGTCGCATCCGGCCCACCTGCCGGACATAGGCGTGCCGGTTGCCCAGGCCGGTCAGCTCGTCGACGTACGCCCGCTGCGCCAGCCGCTCGTTCTCGAGCAGCACCCGCTCGGCCTCCAGCCGCGCCCGGGACGACGCCAGCACCCGTTGCCGGGCCTGCCATCGCAGCTGGGCGAGCTCCGCCGCGTACCGACGCGCGGACGGTGCGGCCTCGCCGGCCGCCGCAAGGCTGAGGGCCAGCGTCCGGACGGTCGGCAGGTAGCGGTACTCCTGGTCCAGATCCGCCAATGCGAGCCTGGCGTACTCGGCCGCGCTCGACGGATCTTCGGCGTCCAGCCGCCGCACCGACGCACTCAGCAGGACACACGCCCGGTACCCCGGCCAGACCGGCTCGCCCACGGCGGCCATCGCGGCCTCGAACGGCTCCCCCTCCGGCTCCTGCGCGATCGCCGCCAGCAAGCGCCGTACGGCCGCCATGTCCCGGGCGAACTGGTGCGGCAACGCTCGGTGCTCGGCGTCCGACCACTCCTGACGCCGCCGGGCGTACGCCCGCGCATCGCCCCGCTCCCCCAGCTCCAGCAGGGCGCAAGCGCCGGCGAGCTGCGCCTCCAGCCGGTTCATCAGCACCACCCGGCGGCACAGCTCCAGCACGCCCCCCAGCTTCGGCGGTGACGGATGGGCCAGTTCGGCGGAAGCCCGCGCGTACATCTCCTCCTCGAGTTCCCACAGCCCCCGCGACTGGTAGGCCTGCCCGCACTGGACATACGCGACCAGCCGGTCGACCGGTGCGCCCGGGGCCTCCTCCAGCATCGTCACCGCGCGGACGAGCGCGCCGTCGTCCTCGCCGTCCCCGGTGTCGGACGGCGTACTGCTCGCCTGGGCGGCCAGCGCCAACGCCAGCAGGGCCAGATCATCGGCCGCGTCCGCGGTCGTGAACATGGCCGCCAGGTGCTCATCCACGACACCCCCGGCCACCCGCACCCGCACCAACCGCGCGTAGTGCAGCACGAACGCCACCTCCGGCCAGTCCTTGGCACCGGCGAGCTCGAGCAAGGGGGCGATCCGGTCTTCCGCGCACTCGTTCTGGGAAGTCACGACCAGCTCGTACGCCGCCACGTGCGCGACCAGGCGGGCGGACCGCTCGCCCACGTCCAGGTCGTCGGACGACGACAGCCGCACGTCGTCACCAGGAGGGGAGGGCATGACCAAGCCTTGCACGATGCTAACCGATTCGTCCGCACCGATCGATCTTTTGTTGACGGAGGAACCCGCGAGACCGCGCCTCACCCGAGGGCGAACACGACGGTCACGGTGACCCCGATCTCGGCGGATCCCGGCGCGATCGGGACCGCCTTCGCCGCCGCGGCCGTCGGCAGCGGCGCCGCGTCGTAGACCGGCAGCGGCGCGTTCACCACCTCGGAGATGCTGAGCACGCCGCCGAGTGCGACGCCCGCCGCGCGGGCGTACTGTGCCGCCTTCTCCTTCGCCTGCCCGAAGGCCTTGATCCGCGCCTCGCTGACCAGCGGCCCGGTGTCGGACCGGTCGAGCGACACCGCGTCGACCCGCGTCGCGTCGCCCCCGGCCTGGGCGGCCGCGGTGATGACCGCGCCCGCACCCTTGAGATCCCGCAGGACCGCGGTCAGCGACTCGGTCACCTGGTAGCCATTGACCACCGGCTTCGCCCCGTCACCGTACTGCGCCTGGACCGACAGGCTGCTCGTCTGCAGGTCCTTGTCCGCCACCCCGTGCTGCCTCAGGACAGCCATCACCTTGCCGGCCGCGGTGTTCGCGCCGTCCAGGGCGGCCGTGACGGTGGCCGCGGTGACCGAGACTCCCATCGACAGGTTCAGGGTGTCCGGTACGCCGGACACCCGGCCGGTGCCGCTGACCGTGATGCCTGCCGCGGCCGCGACACCGGCCGGTCCGGACGACGCGGACGACGCCCCCAGCGCCGCCGGTAGCGCCACGGCCGGCCGCACCGCGACCCCGCCGCCGCCCTTCGAGAGGCCGCCCATCGCGCTCGTCGAGAGACCGTCGACAGCCGCGCCACCGGCGCTCCCCCCGCTGCCCCAGGCGTATCCCGCCGCCAGGCCGACTGCCGCCACGGCCAGCGCGGCTCCCGCGGCCGCCATGGCCACCCGCAACGGTGTGATCGTCATCATGGCGTGAGGACGCCACGCCGACAGGGGACGTTGCATTCCTGCACACACTCGCTCCGGGGCAGGCCCCCGCGCGACCGCGGGGGACGGCGGGGACGGGGAGTGGGACGTTCTCGGACGTCAGGGCCAGCCGGGTCACCACCGGGGGGCGCCCGGACGCGATCCGTCTCGTGGACCACTCGCCTCCGGCACCCACTGCCCCGGTGGTCCACCCTCAGGTCAGCCAGGTCAGCTTCGGGTGCCGCGGCCGCTCTCCGGCCGGCCCGGCCACGTCATCCCCGCCCACGGGTCGTAGTCGATCTCGAGCGGTTCCTGCGGCGGACGGCGGTCCTCCGGCACGTGCTGCAGGTTGACCCGGATGCGGTACCAGACCGAGCTGCGCCCGCGCATCCCGTCCACCAGGACGTCCGACTCGCGCAGCAGGGCCGCGACGTCCGGATGGCGCTGCTTCCAGCGCTCCAGCCCGGCGAGCACCTCCGGCTTGGTCCGGGCCCGGGCGATCTCGATGAGCGGCTGGGTCATCACCCGCCGCCCGTCGCCCTTCGGTGGCTTCTCCGCCGGGCCGAGCCGCTCGGCCAGCTCCAGCAGGGCGTCCAGCGAGCCGGCTGCGCCGTCCATGCCCGACCACGGATCGCCCCGCTCGGCGTACCGCTGCGGGACGGTCCGGATCGTCAGCTCCGCCGGCCGGCACCCCGGCACCTCGTCCCACTGCAGCGGGGTGGACACGCGCGCTCCCGGGACCGGACGCACCGACCAGGCAGAGACCACGGTCCGGTCCTTGGCGTTCTGGTTGAAATCCACGAAGACGCCGTGGCGCTCCTCCTTCCACCACTTGCTCGTGGCGAGATCGGGCACCCGGTTCTCGACCTCCCGGGCCACCGTCTCGGCGGCCAGCCGGACCTCCCGGAAGGTCCGCTCGGGGCGGATCCGGGCGTAGACGTGGAACCCGCGGGAGCCGGATGTCTTCGGCCAGGCGACCAGCCCGTGCTCCTCGAGCACCGCGCGGGCGACCAGGGCGACCTCGACGATCTGGGACCACGGCACCCCTGGCACCGGGTCGAGGTCGATCCGTAGCTCGTCGGGCCGGTCCAGCTCTTCCGCCTGCACCGGGTGCGGGTTGAGATCGACGCACCCCAGGTTGACCACCCACGCCAACGCCGCGGCGTCCCGGACGACGACCTCCTCCGCGGAGGTGCCCCGGGCGTACCGCAGCTCCGCCGTCTCGACCCACTCCGGCCGCTTCGCCGGCGCCCGCTTCTGGAAGAAGGCCTCCTCGGCGATCCCTCGGACGAACCGCTTGAGGATCATGGGGCGCCCACGGACGCCGCGCAGCGCGCCCTCCGCGACGGACAGGTAGTACCGCACCAGCTCAAGCTTGGTGATCCCCTCGTCGGGGAAGACCACCTTGTCCGGGTTGGACACGGTCACCTCGCGGTCGCCGACCAGGACCGCCCGGGAGGTCGCCATCCGCTCACGATAAGCGCAACGTGCCCCTGCCCCCGCACCTCGCGCATCCCGTTCGTACCTTTTATAGCGGTCGGCCGCGTGCGGGCAGGGACCAAGGTCCCTGCGCCACCGGCTCCCGTGAGGTGACCTGGTGATGTGAAGAGGGCCATGCGTACCGTGATGTGGCAGCTGCGCGGTGCTTACCCGTGGTTCGTCGGCCGGCCGCGACTGACAGCGGTGACCGCCACCCTGCTGTGCCTGGCGGCGGTCGCCATGCTGGCCACCGGCGGCGCCAGGTCGCGGGACGCGCCGTCGCTGTTCTGCCTCCCCATCGCGCTGCTCGCCACCACGTTCGGGCTGCGTGGCGGAGTGGCCGGGTCAGCCGTGGCCGTGGCCGTCCTCACCGGCTGGGGCCTGACCGATCACGTCGGGCTCGACGCCCTGGGTTGGCTCACCCGGATCGGCCCCCTGCTGCTGCTCGGCCTGCTCCTCGGCGATGCGATGGACCGGCTGCGCCGGGCCGAGGCGACCCGGGTGCGGTTCGAGGACGCCGAGCGGCGCCACCGCGAGGCGATCCAGCTCAACGACACGATCGTGCAGTCCCTGGCCGCGGCCAAGTGGGCGCTGGAGACCTCCGACCTCGCCGGCGGCCTGGCCATCGTCGACGAGACCCTGGCGCAGAGCAACCGGCTGGTGTCCGACCTCATCCGCGGCGCGCAGTTGCGTCCGCTGTGGATGGGCGAGGCGACCCACGACCAGCCGGCGCCGCGCCGGCGCCGGGTTGCGGACGGCGAACTCCTCGGCCTGGACGCCGACCCCCTCACCCGCGACAGCCGGCCCGGTGAGCCGCTGGGCGCGGACGAGCCCGGCTGAGCGCCCGGCCGGGCGCCGAAGGGTCGCTCGCTGTGCCCGGAAGGTCGCGTCGCCTTTGCCGGCCGCGCCGCCGGGATCAGATGCCGTCCGTCGTCCGGGTTCGTAGCCCACTGGCGGTGGCGATCGGGTTCCAGAACGCCACGAAGCGGGTCTTGGCCCAGGTCGCCTCCCCTGAGTGCTGGTTGCCGAGCGCCCAGTTCATGGTGCGCGCAGCGGTGGTCTCGCAGCCCTGGCGAGCCACCTCGTCGGCCCACAGCGCGAACGATGCGTCCGCGGCCGCGGACGCCTCCTGCATCGCCACGAACGCCTTCACGGCGTCCGCGCCGTGGGGCACGCCGGCCGGGTCGAGCGCGCCTGCCTGAGCCGCGAGCGCCGTCCGGGCCGCGCCCGCTCCCCGCAGGGATGCCCCGGCCTTGGCCGCCGGGGTACGGCACGCCTGGAGCGCCGCCACCGTCATCGACACGTTGCTGCGGGCGGCCGCGCTGGAGTCGAGCAGGCCGTTCAGGGCCGTGACGAAGGTGGCCTGCGACGGCGAGGGCGTCGGGGTGTCCGCGGCAACCTCGGTGGACGGCGCCACGTCGCCGGCGACCCTGCCGGTCGGGGACCCCCGGCCCCTCGCACCGGCGCCCGGTGCGGCGGAGGTGCCCGGGGAGATGGACGCCGGCGACCCCATGCCCCCGGCGCTGGCCGGCCGGGCCGCGACGACGTCGTTGCCGCGATGCGAGTGCCGGAGGTACAGCGTCGTCGCCCCGACGGCCGCGAGTACCAGGACCGCCAGGGCGACCAGCAACGCCGCGGACCGCCCGGGCGCCGGAGGCGCCGGCGGGGTCGGCGCCACGGCGCCGCCGTTCCAGCCGTCCCCGGAGCCCGGCGGCGGGGCGGCACCGCGCTCGGGCGACCGCTGCGGGTCGGCGCCCTCGGCGGTCCGACGGCCGCGGAACGGCGCCGGCGGGGGCGCGGCGGACGGAGCGGACAACGACCCGGCCATCGGCTGGGAACCCGCAGACCTCTGGAGGAGCAGGTGGCCACGCTCGTCGGTGTCGTCGGCCACCGGGTCGGGCGGGTAGGCGATCTCGAGTCGGATCGGTCCGGCCGACACCGGCTGGGACGGCGAGAAGGGCAGCATCCGCTCGACCGCCGCCGGGTCCGCGAGCCAACCCGGCGGGATGCCCGCGCCGGGCGGGGCCCCGGGCGCGACCGGCGCCCCGGGCGCCGGCGGCACGCTTGCCGGCACGGCGTGGCCGGTCTCCGCCGGCGGCGGTCGCGTCTCGTCACCGAACCAGCCGGCGCCGCCCGGAGGCACCTGTCCTGCCGGCACCGGGGGCAACGCCGCCATGACTTCGCCGGGCCCGTTCCACTCCACGCCCTGCGGTGACGGCGGCGGCAGGGCCATGCCCTGGCTGTCCGTCGGCGCAGGAGCCCGGAAGTCGCCGGAGGACCAGGTCGTCGGGCGACGCGCCGCACCCGGCACGGATCCCCCTGGCGGCAGCGGGAGCGGCGGCACGGGAGCAGCCGCGGGCGACGGACCCGAGGCGGTCGGGGGCACTGGCGGCACCGCGGGCGGCACACCCGGCGCGGGCGGGATGACAGGCGCCCGCGGTACCCCACCGACGCTCCGGGGATCGGAACCGGCGGAGCGGGGCGCGTCGAGCCCTGGAGGGCGGTCGAGGACCTCGGCCCCGCAGCGGACGCAGTAACGCTGCGTGCCCGGAGGCAACGTCAGACCGCATTCGTGGCAGGGGCCGAGAGTGGCCCCCGGCGCCCGAGCGCCGTCCATCGTCACCTCCCGGGCCGCGCGGCCACGGCCGCGGCGGCACGCGGACGACCAACCCCGTGGCCGGCCGGGACCCGGACCCCGCGTTCCGTCACGCAATGCACAACCGGTCAGTTTACTGGGCGCCGAGGGGGACCGAAAGTGACTGCCCTGTCGGGATCACTCAGTGCCCGATGAGCGGCGGGAACCAGCCAGTGGTGGGACGGGCCTGCTCGCGCCGGGCGTCGCTGGTGTCCCGGCCCAGCCAGGGAGCCAGGATGCAGATCAACAAGAGAACGATCAAGAGCGCGAGCACGGCAATCACCTTCGTCGGCGGAGTGAGGACGGCGCCCCGAGACGGCTGGAAGGGTTCCATCCGCAGCTCTTATGATCTGCCGGAAACCCTCAGCGGTCCAGCGAAAGTTCTTGAACAACTCTTCAGTATTCGTCAACAATACAGAGGTGCTCAGCTCCCGCCTGCTCGCCGTCCACCGGGCGGTCGTCGCCGACGGTTCGCTCACCCGGGCGGCGGCGTCCCTGGGGTACACCGTGTCGGCGGTGAGCCAGCAGCTCGCCCAGTTGGAGAGCCAGGCGGGAGTCGAGCTCTTCGAGAAGGCGGGCCGCGGCGTCCGGCCGACGGCCGCCGGCCTCCTGCTGGCCGAGCACGCGGTGCGCATCCTGGCGCAGATCGCCGACGCGGAGCAGGCCCTCGACGACCTCCGGGCCGGCCGGACCGGCCGGATCCGGGTGGTCTCCTTCCACTCGGCGGGCGAGTCCCTGCTCCCGCGGGCGATCGCGACGCTGCACGAGCAGATCCCCGGGGTCCATGTCCGGCCGATCGTCGACGAGACCCCGGGCGCCCTGCGCCGCCTGCGCGACGGGGAGGCCGACCTCGTGGTCATGGTGGAGCCCTACGCCAGGGGCGCCGAGCCCGCCGACGACCTGCGCCGCTGGCATCTGCTGGACGACGAGTACCGGGTACTGCTGCGCCACGACCATCCACTGGCCCGGCGCCGGGTCGTGCCGGTCGAGGCGCTGGCCGAGGTGGACTGGGTGGTCACCACCGGCCCCTCGGACTACGTCCGGGACACCACGGTCGCGATGTGTCGCCGCGCGGGCTTCATCCCCCGGGTGATTGCGGAGGGCGACGAGTTCAACGTCACCCAAGGTTACGTCGCCGCGGGCCTCGGTGCCGCGCTCGTCCCGCTGCTCGCGCTCGGCGCCGTCCGTGGCGAGGTCGCCGTCCGCCGGCTGACCCCGCCGCCCCGGCCACGCCACATCTGGCTCGCCACCCGAGCCACGCTGGCGGACCAGCCCGTCGTGGCCCGGATGATCGACGCGCTCCAGGCGGCCGCCGCCCTGGCGACCGGCCATCAGCACGCCAGGCCGTGACCGGGGCGGCCGGTCGGGGCGGCCGGTCACGGCCCTGGCGTCGTCAGCCGCCGTAGTACGCCTTGCGCAGCAGTTCCTCGAGCTCCGGCACGAGCGGCATCCGCGGGTTGGTGCGGGCCGACATGTCGACGAACGCGTCGGCCACCAGGTCCGGCAGCGCGGCGAGGAAGGTGGACTCCTCGATCCCGGCGTCCCGAAGCGTCCGCGGCAGCCCGACCTCCGCGATCAGCTTGTCGACGGCGTCGAACAACCGCTCGCGCGCCTCGGAGTCCACGTGCCCGCCGAAGAGGACGTACCCGATCTGGGCGTACTTCTCCGGCGCGACGTAGTTCGCGTAGCCCGGCGCAGGCATGAACTTCGACGGGACAGCGGCGTTGTAGCGCAACACATGCGGCAGCAGGACGGCGTTCGCCCGCCCGTGCGGGATGTGCAGCCGGGCCCCGATCGCGTGGGCCATCGCGTGGTTCACCCCGATGAACGCGTTGGAGAACGCCAGCCCGGCGAGCGTGGCCGCGTTCGACATGCCGGTGCGCGCCGCGAGGTCCGATCCGTCCGCGACGGCGCGCGGCAGCCACTGGAAGATCATGCGGATCGACTGCACGCAGAAGGCGTCGGTGTACGGCGAGGCGAAGATGGACACGGCGGCCTCGAGCGCGTGCGTGAGTGCGTCCAGGCCGGTGTCGGCCGTGGCCCCGGGCGGCAGCGAGACGGTGAGCGCCGGGTCGACGATGGCCATGTCCGGGACGAGGCAGTAGTCGACCATCGTCGCCTTGCGGTTACCCACCGTGATGACAGCCGCCGGCGACACCTCGGAGCCGGTGCCCGCGGTCGTCGGGATCCCGATCAGGCGCACGGTGTGGGTGTCCGTGGGGAACTTCGCCACCCGCTTGCGCGGGTCCAGGAACGGCAGCGCCAACTCGGCCAGGTCCAGGTCCGGGTGTTCGTAGAACAGCCGCATCGCCTTCGCCGCGTCCAGGACCGACCCGCCGCCGACGGCGATGACGGTGTCCGGCTGGATCTGCAGCATCGTCGCCACGCCGGCCTCGATGACGCTCTGGTCCGGCTCCGGGGTGACCCCCGAGAACACCTTGACGTACGCGCCGTCCAGCTTCGAGCGCACCGCGGCGACCGGGCCGCCCGCCTCCAGGATCGCGTCCGTGACGATGAGCACCCGCTGCATCGGGATGGTCAGCAGGTTCTCCAGCGCGCCGAGGTTGAAGAAGGTCGTCGACGGTACCCGGAACCACTGCGGCGGACTCTTCCGGAAGGACACCGTCTTGACGTTCATCAGGTTCCGGTAGTTCACGTTGTCGGTGGTCATCGAACCACCCCAGGTGCCGCACCCCAGTGAGAACGTCGGCGCCAGCGAGTTGTAGACGCCTCCGAGCGCGCCGACCGCGGTGGGCGCGTTCACCAGGATCCGGCCGGTGCGCACGGCCTCGCCGTACCGGCGGACCACGCCGTCGTCCCGGGCGTAGATGGACGACGTGTGGCCCAGCCCGCCGTGCTCGGTGACCGTCACGGCGGCCGCGATGGCATCCTCCTCCGAGCGCGCCCGCACCAGGCCGAGGACCGGCATCAGCTTCTCCCGGCACAGCGTGTCCGCGGCGAGCGCGGCGGCGTCCGACGGCAACGTCGCCAACAGCACCTTCACGGTGCCGCGGACCTCGAAACCCGCGCGCCGTGCCAACTCCGGAGCCTTCTGACCGAGCGCGGCGAGGTTGACCCGGTCGCACGTCTCGAACGCGAACGCGGTGAGCTTCGCCTGCTCCTCCGGCGTCATCAGGTGTGCGCCCATCCGGACGAACTCGGCGACGACGCGGTCGTAGACCTCGTCGTCGATGATCAAGGTCTGCTCGGCGGGGCAGATCACCGATGCGTCGAACGTCTTGGAGATGAGGACGTCGACCACGACCCCCTCGATGTCGGCGGTCCGATGAACGTAGCAGGGCGCGTTGCCTGGGCCGACCGAGAGCGCCGGCTTGCCGGCCTCGTTGGTGAGCCGGACGATCGTGGCGCCGCCGGTCGTCCAGATGAAGTCCACGGCCGGGTGCTTGAACAGCCGATGGGTGATCTCGTGCTCCGCTTCCGGGATCAGCTGGAGCGCCCCCTTGGGCATCCCGGCCGCCTCGCCGGCCGCCGCGAGCAGCTCGATGACCCGGGCCGCGCACCGGGCGGCCAGCGGGTGCGGGCGGAAGATGACGGCGTTGCGGGTCTTCGCCGCGACGATCGCCTTGAACAGCACCGTGGACGTCGGGTTCGTGATCGGAGTGATCGCCAGGACGACGCCGACGGGCTCGGCCACGTGCTGGATGCCGAGTTCCGGGTCCTCGTCGATGATCCCGACCGTCTTCTTGTCCCTCAGGTAGTCGTAGAGGAACTCGGTGGCGACGAAGTTCTTCACCACCTTGTCCTCGAAGACGCCGAACCCGGTCTCGCTGATCGCGAGCTGCGCGAGCTCGACGGCGTGCGTCAGGCCGGCGTGCACCATCGCCTTGACCACCGCGTCCACCCGCTCCTGGTCGAACGACCGGAACTCCTCGGCGGCCGCCCGGGCGAGCCGCAGCTGCTCCTCGATCCGCTGCTGCACGGTCTGCGTCGCGGCGTCCACCGCGTCCTCCCGCTCGGTGGCCACCCCGTTCAGCGCGGCGGGCTGAACGGCCCCGGCCGGCGGGGTGACCTCGGGGCCCGCGCCCGGCGCGAGTTCGGTGGAGGCCTTCGTGCGTGCGGCCATGCTGCCCTCCTGGACTGATGGACGACGGCTGCTCGCCGTCGAAGTTACTCACGAGTAATCAACCGCGTCAGCAATCAAACCGTGGCGGTGGGGCGGAATCGGGGGACGTTGGGCCCCAACCACCCTCGCCGGGGCGATCCGCCGCCCGCCCGGGACTCCGGTCCTGCGTCCGCTCCGCGACGTCGTGCGAAGGTGCTCGGCAGATGGCCGTCGCGGGCGCAGGGCTGGGTGGACGTAGATGACTGATGCAGCCGGGACCGGCGGAGCGACCGGTCGAGGGAGCAGCCGGCCGATCGGTGCCGTGGACACGATCTGGCTCAACATGGACCGACCCAACAATCTCATGATCATCGATTCGGTGATGCTGTTCGACGAGCAGGTGGACTGGGAGCGGCTGGCCCGGGTTCTCCGCTGCCGGTTGGTCGAGCGGTTCCGGGTCTTCCGGCAGCGACCGGTGGAGCCGAGCCTGCCGCTGGGGCAGCCGCGCTGGGAGGACGACCCGGACTTCGACATCGAGCGGCACCTGCACCGGGTCCGGTTGCCCGACCCCGGGGACGCCGCCGCCCTGCAGCGCTACCTGGAGCAGCAGGTCTCCCGGCCGTTCGACCGGCGCCACCCGCTGTGGGAGTACCACCTGATCGACGGCTACGGTGCCGGGGCCGCGGTGATGGCCCGGTTCCACCACGCCCTCGCCGACGGCGCCGCCCTGATGGAGGTTCTGCTCTCCACCACCGACGCCACCCCGGACGGCGATCTGGCCCCCCTTCGGGCCGGTCGGCGCGCCACGGCCGCCGACGGGTCCTCCGGTGACCCGGTCGACGGCCGGGACCCGGCAGTGCGTGACGGCCGCCCCCTCGCCGCCCCGGACGAGTCCCTCGACGGGCTGGCCGGGTTGATCTGCACCGCCGCCCGGATCGCGAACACCGCGGCGGCCTCGGCGACCGCCGCCGCCGCGGCGGCGGCCAGCGTGGCCTCCACCGCGCTGCACGTGCTCGAGGGCCTGCCCCGGCTGGCGGTCCACCCGTCCCCGCTGATCGACGCACTGACGCTCACCCAGCAGACCGGCCAGGTCGCCGGCAAGCTGCTCACGACGAGCAACCCGCCCAGCCCACTGACCGGTGTCCCGGTGCCCGCCAAGCGGGTCATCTGGTCGACGCCACGCCCCCTGGACGACGTCAAGCGGGCCGGCCGCCCGGCGGGGGCGACGGTGAACGACGTCCTGCTGTCGGCGCTGGCCGCGGCGATCGCCCGGTACGTGTCCGACCGCGGAGGCGAGCCGGCCGACCTGATCACGATGGTCCCGGTCAACCTGCGCAGGCCCGGGGAGCCGCTGCCACCCGATCTCGGCAACAGGTTCGCGCTGGTCCTCCTCGAGCTGCCCTCCGGCGATCACCCGCCGTTGGAACGGCTGGCTCTGGCGAAGCAGCGGATGGATCAGATCAAGCAGTCCCCCGAGGCGGTGCTCACCTTCGGCCTGATCCAGGCCATCGGCCGCACCAACCAGGAGGTCGAGCGAGTGCTCGTCGACTTCTTCTCGAACAAGGCGTTCGGGGTCACCACGAACGTGATCGGGCCCGGTGGGCCCCGCTGGATGGCAGGGACACCGCTCGTCGGCGTCCTCGGCTGGGTGCCCGGCTCCGGCAACCAGAGCCTGGGGATCAGCATCCTCACCTACAACCAGACCTTGCGGGTCGGGTTCAAGGCGGACGTCGCCGTCGTCCCCGACCCGGAGAAGCTCGTCCAGGCGTTCGACGAGGCCCTCGACGACCTGCTCGACCTCACCGGACAAGGGCACCTCACCCGTCGTCACCGCGCCCCCCGCACGGCGACGCCGCGATGATCAAGGAGGGACGATGCCGACCGACGAGGCGAGCCGCACGGTGGAGGTGACCGCGTCCTTCGACCAGGTGCTGGCGACCATCCGGGACGTCGGGTCGCAGGTGACCTGGGTGCCGGAGATCCTCCAGGCCGAGGTGCTCCAGGAGTACGAGGGCGGGCTCCCCGCGACCGCACACTTCAGGGCGCAGGCGCCGGTCGGTACCGACGAGTACACGCTCGAGTACGAGCACTCGGCCGACGGCATGACCTGGTCGCTGGTGTCCGGGCGGCTGCAGACCGGGCAGGACGGCGCGTACGCCGTCCGGGCGGTGGACGACGGCAGGACGGCGGTGACCTTCCGGCTGCGGATCAGCCACCACCTGCCCCTGCCCGGATTCGTCCGGTCACGGGTGATCAAAGGACTGGTCGACAGCACGCTGAACGGGCTGAAGAACCACCTCGAGAACGGTACGCCAGCCCGCTGAGCGGACGGCAACGCGCCGCCGGCCGCCGCGGAACCCCTTGTGCGGCAACGCGTCCAGCTCTCCGGAGAGCCGCGATCCCAGCATCGGAGATCCACCGGGAGGTGTTGAAGAACCGGTGACCGGTGGATGAGCGCGCCGGGTCGCGGGGGCATCCGGGCCATGTTGTCTTCCTGCGTGCCGGGGGGCCACAATGGCCGAGCCGACCCGTGGACCGACCGCGTCCGACGCGGCGTCGGCACCCCTTTTTCCGCCAGCGCCGCCGGTCGGGTCCTGCGTCATGCCCGGTCGTCGGTGCCGCCCACCCATTGGCCTTGATCAGTTGTACCGGGGGTTCCGCATGACTGGCCCGCACCACGGCATCGACGCCGCACCGCCCGCACCCGGTCCCGGCCCGGATTCCGCTGCCGGTTCCGAGGTCGTGGTCTACTTCGGCGACGATCCGCTCCGGGCCTACCAGCTGCGGCAGTGGCTACCGGTGTTCGAGCTGCTCGACCAGCGCCACCGGGTCGCCATCGTGGTGCGCGAGCCGTCGACCTACGAGGTCGTCGCAGCTGCGACCGTCCTCCCGGTGGTCTACCTGCCCACGTTCGGCGAGCTGACCGAGATGTACCGAACGAGTAGCGCCAAGGTAGTCGTCTACGTCAACAACTCTGCCCGCAACTTCCAGTCCCTGGTCGCCCGGTCGGTGCTGCACGTGCACGTCAACCACGGCGAGTCGGACAAGATCTGCATGGTCAGCAACCAGGTGAAGGCCTACGACCAGGTGTTCGTCGCCGGCGACGCGGCGGTCAACCGGCACCGGGCGACCTTGATCGGCTTCGACGAGGCCAAGCTGGTCCCGGTCGGCCGCCCCCAGCTCGACCTGCGACCCGCCCCCCTGCTGCCGCCGAGCCCGCGACGGACGGTGCTGTACGCCCCCACCTGGGAGGGCGAGGAACCGTCCAACAACTACACCTCGGTCGACGTGATGGGGCCGCAGGTGGCCGCCGCGATCCTGGCGCTGCCCGACGTCCGGATGGTCTACAAGCCGCACCCGCGGGTCGCCAGCAGCACGACGGCGGGAATGCTGGCGGGGCACCAGGAGATCGTCCGGCTGATCGAGGAGGGGCGCCGGCGCGACCCGGCGGCGGCGCACGTGGTGGACACCACCTCGGACATCCTGGCGATCTTCCGGGGGTGCGACGCCATGATCACGGACGTTTCCTCGGTCGGGCTGGACTTCCTCTACCTGCACAGCGAGCACCCCCTGCTGATCACCGATCGGTACGGGGACCGCGAGCGGTTGCGCCGGAACGCGCCGGTCAGCCGGTGCGCGGACGTCGTCGAGCCCGGCGACCTGCCGGGCCTGGCCCGGCTGCTCGCCGCCCGGCTGGACCACGACGAGCATCGGGCCGCACGGAGGGCGATGCGCCGCTACTACTTCGGCGCCCGCGAGGTCGGGGAGAGCACCCAGCGGTTCATCGAGGCCATCAGCGATGCGATCGCGCTGCGTGACCAGCAGGTGCGCCACCGGGCGCAGGGGGAACCCGGCCCCGCGCCGTCACGGCCCGAGGCCGGGACGCCCGCACCCGCCGGGCCCGCGCCGCTCGATGTGACGATCCTCGCAGCAGGGCTGGGCAGCCGGCTCGGGATGCCCTTCCCGAAGCCGCTGACGCCGCTCTCGGACGGCCGCAGCATCCTGCAGCAGCAGCTCGACAACCTGTACTCACGCCTGCACGACCAGGCCCGGGTGACGGTCGTCGTGGGCTTCCGGCCAGATCTGATCATGGCCACGGTGCCGGACGTCCGATATGTGTTCAACGAGCGGTTCGACCGGACCAACACCTCGAAGAGCCTGCTCAAGGCGTTGCGCGCCGCGGGCTCTGGAGGAATGCTGTGGCTGAACGGCGACGTCGTGTTCGATCCGGGGCTGCTCGACCGGGTCCTGGCGATGATCCGGCGTGACGTGAGCTTCGTGTGCGTGAACACGGCTACGGTCGGCGAGGAGGAGGTCAAGTACCGGGTCGATGACGACGGATTTGTTACCGTGTTGTCGAAGACGGTGACCGACGGCCTCGGTGAAGCCGTCGGGATCAACTACATCGCATCGGCGGACAAGCCGATGCTCATAGCGCACCTCGAGGGCTGCACCGATCAGGACTACTTCGAGCGCGGGATCGAGACCGCGATCGCGGCAGGCCTGAAGGTTCGGCCGGTGGACATCTCCGAGTACTTCGTCGTGGAGGTGGATTTCACCGACGACCTCGAGCGTGCCAACGAGGAGGTGGGCAAGACCGTCACGTCAGCCGCCTGAGCGCCGGGCCCCCGCCCGGCGGGGGCGATCGGCGCGGCGGCCGGGATATGAGCGCCAACGGCATCTTCGGCTCGTCAGCTGTCCTGCTGGGCCACCGGGGGTGCGGGAAGGGAGCCGTCGCGGGGCACCGCGAGAACACCCTCGGGTCCTTCCTGGCCGCCCTGCGCCTGGGCATCGACTGGCTCGAGGTGGACGTCCGCCGCACGCGGGACGACGTCCTCGTGGTCACCCATAATCCCGCCCGGGAGGACGGCGCCTTCTGGGCCGACCTGACCGGTGACGAGGCCGTGGCATCCGGGGTGCTGCGGCTGGACACCCTGCTGGAGGCCCTTCCGCCCGGCGTGGGGATCGACTTCGACGTCAAGTCGTCGCTGGAGGACGCACCGCGTGAGCGCACCCTGACGACGATGGGCCTGCTCGCGCCCGTGGTCCGGCGGGAGGCGCGGCAGCGGCCGGTACTGGTGACCTCCTTCGACGCGGCAGCCCTCGGGATCGCCCGCGAACTCGCGCCCGGAGTGCCGCGTGGGCTCCTGACGTGGGTGGAGTTCCCGGTCGGCCATGCCGTCGCGTTCGCGGCACACCTGGACGTCGACGTCCTGGCCCTGCACGGCGGCTCGTTGCGGCCGAACAGGGTCGAGCCGGAGTACCTGCAGCCACCGATCGAGCGCGTCGTGGACATCGTGCACGCGACCGGCATGGAGCTGATGGCCTGGTGCCCGGGCACCCGCTTCGCCCGGGAACTGATCGCGGCCGGCACCGACGCGCTGTGCGTCAACAACGTTCCGAAGATCGTCAGTGAGCTGATGCCGGCGCTGAGCCGGAGCTGACGCCCGCCGTTCGCCTCCCCGGATGAATCCGTGCGACGACGCGCCGAACCGTGGCCGCGTTCCACGCCCGGTCGTCTACGCTAGGCGCGCGCACGCCCCGCCACCGCTGGATCCTTGCCGTTCCACGGGGTGCCGGGCCGGTTCCACCACGTCGTTCGGAGTCCCCGTGTCCCTCTCCTCGCCGACCGCCCGTCGTCCACGTCCCCTGCCGCTCGGGCTCGCCGCGGCCCTGGCGGGCCTCGCCGGGCTCGCCCAGGCCCCCGCGTCCGCCGCGGTCCGCCCGGTCAACGCGCCGGCGGCGCGGCCCGTGGTCGCAGGCACCCGACCCGCCGCCGCGACGGCGGCCACCCCGCCGATCTCCGCGCTGGCGCTGACCGGGACCGCGACCCGGGTGACCGTCCGTCGGATCTTCCGGACCGGTCAGGTGAGCTGGGTCAACCACGTCATCGACACCCGACTGGTGGACGTCGACGGCTGCCAGGCCCGGCGCTCGGCCACGGCGTGGCGTCGGCACGTGTACCGGTCGACCGTGTACGCGATCTGCCCCGGGGCCCCGGGGGTCGCCGAAGCGGCAGCCAAGGCGCTGGTCCGGTCCCGGCCCTGGTACCGGGTATCGGTCGACCCGGTGGCGATGGTGGGCTTCACCGTGCTGGCCGGCGTGCCGTCCGGCAATGATCGCGCCGTCCCCGCCGCCCTGGCGCAGCTGCCGACCGGTGCGTCGGTGTTCTTCGAGGGGGACGACGTCTCCCTCACCTGGGCCGGCCCGGGCGCGACCCAGGCCCAGCTGGACGCCGCGGTGGCCGCGTTCGCGCGCGAGCTGGGGATCCCGGCCACCCAGGTCACGGTGCGCCCGCTGGCCGGTTGAGCCCGCGGGCCGACGGGCGGCGTCCGGTCAGCCTTTGGGCCCGGCGCCGGGCACGGGGGCGTCGGACATACTCGATGACACACCTGCGCCCACCGCCGCGCCGGACGGCTCGGCGACCGCCCGATGAGGGGCCCGACCCATGACCGTCAGGCCAAGTCTTCGCCACCTTGGCACCACGATCGCCGACTTCCAGGACGACCTGCTCCACAACCTCTACCTCCACCGCGGCACCACGATCGAGTCGGCCAGCGCGGACGACGCGTACCAGAGCCTCGCGATGACCGTGCGGGAGCGACTGGCGGCCCGCCGGGCACGGACCGCCGCCGCGCACCACGAGGCCAACCCGCGGTTCGTCTACTACCTCTCCGCCGAGTACCTCCTCGGCCGGCAACTGGAGCAGAACGTCCTGTACAGCGGGACCGAGGAGCTCGCCCGGCGGGTCCTGGCCGAGCTGGGGATCTCCTACGAGCGGCTGGCGGCCCTGGACGTCGAGCCGGGCCTGGGTAACGGCGGCCTCGGCCGGCTGGCGGCCTGCCTGCTGGACTCGCTGGCCACCCTGGACATCCCCGCGGTCGGGTACGGCATCCGCTACGAGTTCGGGATCTTCAAGCAGGCGTTCGAGAACGGCACGCAGGCCGAGCTCCCGGATGACTGGACGTTCTACGGCAACCCCTGGGAGTTCCTCGGCCCCGACGACCGGCAACTCGTCGGCTTCTACGGGCACACCGAAGCAGTGGCAGATGACCCGACCGGCAGGCGACGGAAGTGGGTGACCGACGAGACGGTCCGCGGCGAGCCGGCCCACATGCTCGTCCCGGGGTTCGGGACCGAGACGGTGAACATCATCCGACTCTGGCGGGCACGGGCCAGCCGGCGGTCCTTCGACCTGGCCCGGTTCGAGGCGGGCCGGTACGCCGAGGCCGTCGAGGCCATCGTCCGGTCGGAGAACATCAGCAAGGTTCTCTACCCGGACGACAGCACGCCCACCGGCCGGGAGTTGCGGCTCAAGCAGCAGTACTTCATGGTTTCGTGCTCACTGCGGGACATCATCCGCCGGTTCCGCTTCCGGAACAGCGACTGGGACGCGTTCCCCGACAAGGTCGTGATCCAGCTCAACGACACCCATCCGGTGCTCTCGGTCACCGAGCTGATGCGACTCCTCGTCGACGAACTGGGCGTGGAGTGGGACCGGGCCTGGTCCATCACCCGGCGGACATTCGCCTACACCTGCCACACCCTGCTCCCCGAGGCGCTCGAGACCTGGCCGGTCTGGCTGCTCGGCCGGCTGCTGCCACGTCACCTGGAGATCATCTACAGCCTCAACGACCAGTTCCTGCGGGAGGTCAGGCAGCGGTCTCCCACAGACCTGAGGCGGCTCGCCCGGCTCTCACTGATCGAGGAGGGACCGGAGCAGCGGGTCCGGATGGCGAACCTCGCCGTCCTCGGCAGCTTCGCCGTCAACGGGGTCGCGGAGCTGCACTCCCGGCTGCTGGCGGGCACCACGTTGCGGGAGTTCAGCGAGCTGGAACCGGCGAAGTTCCGGAACGTGACGAACGGGGTGTCGCCGCGCCGGTTCCTCCGGATCGCCAACCCCAGGCTGGCGTCGCTGATCACCGCGCGGCTCGGCGGCGAGGGCTGGCTGCGCGACCTGGACCGCCTGGTCGAGCTGGAACCGCTCACCGGCGACGCCTCGTTCCTGGACCGGTGGGCCGACGTCAAGCGGGCCAACAAGGCGGACCTCGCCACCCACGCCGCCGCTGCCACCGGCGTCCGGATCGATCCGGACGCGCTGTGCGACGTGATGGTGAAGCGGTTCCACGAGTACAAGCGGCAACTGCTCAAGCTGCTGCATGTGGTGACGCTCTACCACCGCCTCCAGGACGACCCCGGCGCGCGGGTCGTGCCACGGACCGTCGTCATCGCCGGCAAGGCCGCCCCCGGGTACCACGCCGCCAAGCGGATCATCCACCTGATCAACGCCGTCGCGGACGTCGTCAACGCCGACCCGGTGACGCGCGGCCGACTCGCCGTGGCCTTCCTGCCGGACTACAACGTGTCGCTCGGCCAGCTGATCATCCCGGCCGCGGACCTGTCGGAGCAGATCTCGCTCGCCGGCAAGGAGGCCTCCGGGACCGGGAACATGAAGCTGGCCCTCAACGGCGCCGTCACCATCGGCACCCTGGACGGCGCCAACATCGAGATCCGGGAGCGGGTGGGCGCGGAGAACTTCTTCCTGTTCGGACTGACCGCCGAGCAGGCGATGGCTCGGCGGGCCGAGGGGTACGACCCGCGCCGGCACTACGAGGACGACGAGGAGCTGCGGCGGGCCCTGGACGCGATCGCCGACGGCCGGTTCTCCGGCGGCGACCGCGCCCGGTTCGCGCCGGTCGTCGACCAGGTGCTCGGCTGGGACGAGTACCTGGTGCTGGCCGACTACCGCGCCTACCTGGACGCCCAGGCGGAGGCCGAGCGGGCGTGGGCGGACCCCGACCGCTGGCGGCGGATGTCCCTGCTCAACACCGCGCGCACCGGGTTCTTCTCCTCCGACCGCACGATCCGCGACTACATCGACCGGGTGTGGCGGGTGGAACCCGTCCCGGTGCCCCCACCCTGAGGCGACCGCTCGCCGGACGCTCCGGCGAGCGCTGACCGACCCTGGGTGCCAGCCTGGGAGCCGTGACCACAACGGACGTCATCATCGGTGGCGGGGTCGCCGCGGCGCGGGCCGTGGCCAGCCTCCGGGAGGCGGGGACCAGCACCGACGTCGTCCTGGTCAGCGACGAGGACGTCGCCCCCTACGAGCGCCCGGAGCTGTCCAAGGGCTACCTGGCGGGCCGGACGGCACGGGGCGCGATCGACGTCCACCCGGTGGCGTGGTACGCCGAACACGAGGTCTCGTTGCGGCTGGCCCGCCGCGCGGTCGCGATCGACCGGCGGGCGCACGAGGTCGAGCTGGACGGCGGCGAGCGCGTCGGGTACACCCGCCTGCTCCTGGCCACCGGCAGCACGCCGCTGACGCCGCCGATCCCCGGCACGCACCTGGACGGTGTGCTCCTCCTGCGGCGCATCGCCGACAGCGAGGCCATCCGGGCCGCGATCGCCGGCGGCGGCCCGCTCGTCATCGTCGGCGGCGGCTGGATCGGCCTGGAGGTCGCGGCAGTGGCCCGGCAGGCCGGCATCGACGTCACCCTGCTGGAGAGCCGGCCGACGCCGCTGTTCGGCGTGCTCGGCGAGCAGGTCGGCTCGGCCTTCGCGGCACTCCACCGGGCCCACGGCGTCACGGTCCGCACCGGCGTCGACGTGGTCGCGTTCCGTGGCAGCGAGGGGCAGGTCAGAGGAGTGGAGCTGGCTGCCGGGGAGCTGGTGGAGGCGGCGGCCGTCGTCCTGGGTGTCGGCGTCCGGCCGCGCACCGAACTGGCGGAGGCGGCCGGCCTGGACGTCGACAACGGTGTGGTCGTCGACGCCGCCCTGCAGACGTCCGACCCCGCGATCTGGGCCGCGGGCGACGTCGCGAACGCCTGGAACGACTGGGCGGGCCGCCGGCTGCGGGTGGAGCACTTCGCCAACGCGACCGACCAGGGCCCGTTCGCCGCCCGCAGCATGGGCGGTTCGGACCGGCGCTGGGCGGTCCCGCCGTTCTTCTGGAGCGACCAGTACGACGTCGGGCTGGAGTACCGCGGCTGGGCCGATCCCGCGCGCAGCCGCCTGGTCGTCCGCGGCGTCCCCGAGGCCGGCCGGTGGCAGGCCTTCTGGCTCGACGCCGACGACCGGGTGACCGCTGCCCTGCACGTCAACTCCTGGGACGACGCCGACGCCCTGAAGCGGTTCGTCACCGAGCGCGTCGCCGTCGATCCCGACGCGCTCGGTGACGCCGCCCGACCGCTGCAGCCCTGAGCGCCGCTCGCGTCCCGGCCAGGACGTCGTCAGGACGTCCGGGAGAGTGCGTCGTGCAGGTCCTGCTCGACGTCGCCGATGCCGTGGATCCCGAAGCGCTCCACCAGGACGTCGAGCAGTCGGGGCGTGAGGAACGCCGGCAGGGTCGGCCCGAGCGAGATGTTGCGCAGCCCGAGCGCCAGCAGGCCGAGCAGCACGGCGACCGCCTTCTGCTCGAACCACGAAATGACCAGGGTGAGGGGCAGGTCGTTGACCCCGCAACCGAACGCGTCCGCGAGGGCGGAGGCGATCCGGATCGCGGAGTGGCTGTCGTTGCACTGGCCGATGTCGAGCAGCCGGGGAATGCCGGCCACCTCTCCGAAGTCCAGGTGGTTGAACCGGTACTTGCCGCACCCCAGAGTCAGCAGCACGGTGTCTCGCGGGGCGCGCTCGGCGAACTCGGTGTAGTAGTTGCGGCCGACCTTGGCACCGTCGCACCCGCCCACCAGGAAGAAGTGCCGAATGGCACCCGACCGCACCGCGTCGACGACGGCTCCGGCCACGCCGAGGACGGCGTCCGCGCCGAACCCGACCAGGACCGACGTCTCGGGCGCGTCGGCGGTGAACCCGGGCGCGGCGAGGGCCGCGTCGATCGCGGGGGACAGATCCGACCCGTCGAGGTGCCGCACGCCGGGCCAGCCGACCGGACCGAGGGTGAAGATCCGGTCCCGGTAGTTCTCACGCGGCCGGATCAGGCAGTTCGAGGTCATCACGATCGCGCCCGGGAACGCCGCGAACTCGCGACGCTGGTCCTGCCAGGCGCCGCCGTAGTTGCCGACGAGGTGCGGGTGCGCCGCCAGCTGGGGATAGCCGTGCGCCGGGAGCAGCTCGCCGTGGGTGTAGACGTTCAGGCCCAGGCCCCGGGTCCGCTCCAGGACGGCCTCCAGATCGCCGAGGTCGTGGCCGCTGACCAGGATCGCCTTGCCGGCGACCGGCGAGGTGCGGGCGAGCCGCGGCGACGGGATGCCGAAGCGGCCGGTGTTCGCCGCGTCCAGCAGGCCGAGCACGTCCAGGGTGAGCCGGCCGACGTCGAGCGCACGGCCGAGCAGCTCGTCGACGTCCGTCGGCCCACCGGCCAGGTACGCCAGCGCCGACTCCACGCCGGCGAACACCTCCGGATCCTCCCGGCCGAGGGTGTGCGCGTGGTAGGCGTACGCACAGACGCCCTTGACGCCGTACAGGACGAGCGCGCGCAGCCCGACCACGTCCGGACCGACCACGGCCTCGTCGGCGTTCAGCGCGACCTCGCCGGCCTGCCGCAGCAGGCCGGCGGTGTCCGCGGCCGGCCGCCAGACCGCCGGGCCGTCGAGCGCCGCGCCCGGCACGGCCGACGGCGGGCATGCCGCCCGAACCCGGTCCCGGACGACCGCGGCCCGGCGGATGAGCTCGACGATCCGGTCGTCGGAGAAGTTGACGTTCGTGAGTGTGCTGAAGACGGCCCGGACGACGAAGGCGGACGCCGCCGGGTCCGTCACCCCGGCGGCCCGGGCCGGCGTCGTCCACTGGCAGATGCCCGCCACCGCATGGAGCAGCAGGTCCTGCAGCTGCGACGTGGTGGCCGTCTTGCCGCACGTTCCGGGCGCGGTCACGCAGGCGAGGACGCCGTTGCGCTTCGTCTGCTCGCACTGGAAGCAGAACATGTGGCCTCCTGGTGTTCCCTGGCTGGCGGCGGCGCGGGCGCGCCGCACCCTGCCGGGATCGTCCCTGCTGCCGGGCACCCGCCGCCTTGACCCAGGTCAAGGTCGGCCGCGAGGAAAACCACCCCCGGGGGAAGACGTTGGTCCTTGCTCGGCGAGCGCCTCCAGGTCGGGCACGAAGATCTGCCGCCCTGCCACCCGGATCAGGCCGCGGTCGGACAGGTCACGCAGGGCGCGGGAGAATGTCTCGGGGGTGAGGTTGAGCCGCGAGGCGATGACCTGCTTGCTGGTCGGCAGGACGACGACACGGTCGTCGTCGCCCGGCGCCGGTCGGTCGGCGCGGGAACGCTGCTGCCCCACCCGGTCGCGAGGTGGCTCCTGCCGAGCCGCCGCGACGAGGTAGGCCACCACCCGGTCCCGGCTGGAGCTGAGCGTGTAGGAAGCGACGTCCCGGACCATGGTGTGCAGCCGCACCGCCATGCCGGCGAGCATCCGCCGGGCGAACATCGGGTCGCTCGCCAGCAGGTGTTCGACAGCGTCGATCGGCACGGTGACCAGACGCGTCGGCTCCAGCGCGGTGGCGGTGACCGGGTAGGGCTCGCCCAGCAGCATGACCGCTTCGCCGAACGTCTCGCCGGGACGGATCACCTCCAGGACCTTCTCGCCGCCGCCCACCTCCTGGACGGCGAGCTTGACCACCCCCTCGACCACCACGAAGAAGCCCGGCGCGACCTCACCCCGATGGAACAGCACCTCGCCGCGGGCGAGGCCACGGACCCGGGCACGGGCAGCCAGGGCGGCGACCTCGGCCGCGCCGACGCGGGTGAAGAGCGGCAGGTCACCCAGCAGCCGGACCGTGCCGCGCGGAGGCACCGCGTCGAGGGGACCGGCGCTCACTCAGGCCCAGGTGAGGAGGATCTCGCCGCCCGCGACGGCGTCCCCCGGCGCCACGGCCACGTCCGCCACGGTCCCGCCGACGGGTGCCGTGATCTCCGTCTCCATCTTCATCGCCTCGAGGATGAGCAGCACCGCGCCCTGCTCCACCGCCGTCCCGGGTTCTGCCACGATCTTCGTGACGGTCCCCGAGATCGGGGCCCTCAGTACCTTTCCCTCGTCCGCCGGTGCGCTCACGTTCGTGGGCGCCACCGGTGCGGCGGCGACGGCGTGACCGTTGCCGCCGAAGACGAGCGGTCCGAGGGTGGGGGGCCGCTCCTCCTCCACCTCGACGTCGACGTCGTACGCCGTCCCGTTGACGGTCACCTTCAGCTTCATGTCCATCCCTGCTCGATCGTCCAAGGGGCGAGCCCGCGGCCGGCGGCCGCGGGCGGAGCTACCGCGTCCCGGGGGAGACGCGGTGGGACGCCATCACGGCGGCCCGGCCCTCCTGTGCCCACCTCGCCCCGCCGGAGAGGTGGATCTGCCGGACCTTCGCCCGCTTGCCGAGGTACGCGGCGACCGCCGCGGAGATGGCCAGGACGACGTCCGGTGGGACCGCCGTCGGCGCCAGCGGTCCGTCGACACTCGCCTCGAGCCACTCCACGCGCCGCGTGAGCTCCTCGATCCGGGCCAACAGTTGCGCGACGGTCGGCTCCGCCACGCTGCCCTGCCCGCTCACAGCGGGATCAGCCCGTGCTTCTTGGGCGGGCGCAGCTCCCGCTTGGCGTGCAGGTCCTCGAGGGCGGCGGCGATCGCGTGCCGGGTGTCGGCCGGCTCGATGATGTCGTCGACCAGTCGGCGGGACGCCGCGACGTACGGGTTCGCGAACGTCTCGCGGTACAGGTCGATGAGCTCCGCCCGCTTCGCGGCCGGATCGTCGGCCGCCTTGATGTCCCTCCGGAAGACGATCTCCGCCGCTCCCTCGGCGCCCATCACCGCGACCTCGGCGCTCGGCCAGGCGAGCACCCGGTCGGCGCCCAGCCCGCGCGAGCACATCGCGATGTACGCACCGCCATAGGCCTTCCGGAGGATGACAGTGATCTTCGGGACGGTCGCGGCCGAGTAGGCGAACAGCATCTTCGCGCCGTGCCGGATGATGCCGCCGTATTCCTGGCTCACCCCCGGCAGGAAGCCCGGGACGTCGACGAAGGTGACCAGCGGGATGTTGAAGGCGTTGCAGAACCGGACGAAGCGTGCCCCCTTGTCGGAGGCGTTGATGTCCAGCACGCCGGAGATCACGCTGGGCTGGCTCGCGATCACGCCGACCGACCGGCCACAGACGCGAGCGAATCCGATCACGATGTTCGGGGCGTAGCCGGACTGCACCTCGAGGAAGTCCGCGTCGTCCACCACGTTCGCGATGATCTCGCGGACGTCGTACGCCTTCTTCGGGTCGTCCGGGATGATCTCGTTCAGCCTCGGGTTCGGCTCGACCACGCCCTCGCAGGCGGCCTCAGGCGCGTCCTCGCTGTTGTTGCTGGGCAGGAAGCTCAGCAGCTTCTTGGCGATGAGCATCGCCTGCCGGTCGTCGTCCGCGACGAAATGGACGACGCCCGAGTGCACCATGTGCGCGTCCGGGCCGCCCAGCTGCTCGTCGGTGACGACCTCGCCGGTCACCTGCTGGATCACGCTCGGGCCGGTGATGAACATCCGGGCCGCCCGGGTCTGGATGATGAAGTCCGTCAGTGCCGGGGAGTACACGGCACCGCCGGCACACGGCCCGGCGATGATCGAGATCTGCGGGACGACGCCGCTCAGCTGGACGTTGCTGTAGAACACGCGGGCGTACCCGGCGAGCGAGTCGATGCCCTCCTGCACCCGGGCGCCGCCGGAGTCGTTGATGAAGATGAACGGCGAGCCCGTCTTCAGCGACATCTGCATCGCGTCGACGACCTTGTCGTTGTGCACCTCACCGGCCGATCCGCCGGCCACCGTGAAGTCCTGGCTGGCCAGGTGGACGGGGCGGCCGAGCACGGTGGCGGCGCCGGTGACGACGCCGTCCGCGGGGACGACGGCGTCCGCCATCCCGAACAGCGTCGAGCGGTGCTGGGCGAACATCCCGGCCTCGGCGAAACTCCCGGGGTCGACCAGCTCGGCGATCCGCTCGCGGGCGGTGAGCTTGCCCTGGTCGTGCTGCTTGGCGGTCCGCTGCTCACCTCCGCCGGCCATGATCGCCTCGCGGCGCTCGGCCAGCTCTTCGATGCGGTCCTTCATGGTTCGCGTCTTCACGGGCGTCCTCACGCAGGAGCGACCGACACGCTGTGCTGCGTGCCGTTCACGGTGACCTTGTAGGTGATCGGGGTGCGCAACGCGCCGGAGCCGTTCCCGGCCGCGTCCGCGAGCTTCTCCGCCGCAACGTCCTTCGGATCGCGGCCGACGTTCTTCGGGCCCTGCGGGCGCGCGGCGAAGAACCCCGGCGCCACCTTCGGGAACATGGCGTGGGTCAGGACGTCCTCGTCGGAGCCGTTGCACCCGGGTACCGCCAGGGCCTGGGCCCGCAGCTGCTCCCATTCCGGCTGCAGCAGGTCGGCGGGTCGCACGGTGATCGGCGGCTTCTTCATCTGCGCCTCGGCAGCGGCCACCACCTCGGAGTTGCGCTCGCCGATGCAGTGGCCGTAGTAACCGAGCATCAGGTCCGCGAACTCCGCCGTCATCACCTTGTACCGACCCATCAGCACGTTGAACACGGCCTGGGTGCCGACGATCTGGCTGGACGGCGTCACGAGCGGCGGGAACCCGGCGTCCGCGCGGACCCGGGGCACCTCGGCGAGCACCTCCTTGAGCTTGCCGCCCGCACCCTGCTGTCTGAGCTGGCTCTCCATGTTCGAGATCATCCCGCCGGGAATCTGACTGGTGAAGATCTCGGTCTCCACACCGGTGATCCCGGAGAGGAATTCGGCGTACCTCGGCCGGACGCCGGCGAAGTACTCCTTGGTGGCGAGCAACTTCTCCATGTCCAGGTCTGCGGTGAACCCGGTGCCCTCGAGCATCTCGACCAGGCTCTCCGTCGGGTTGTGACCAGGGCCGAGCGACAGTGAGCTGATCGCGGTGTCCACACAGTCGGCGCCGGCCTCGATGGCCTTCATCAGTGAGACCAGGGTGACCCCGGTCGTCGCGTGGCAGTGGAGGTGGACCCGGATGTCGGGGAACACCGCCTTGATGGCTTTGACGATGTCGTACGCGGGCTGCGGCTTGAGCAGCGCGGCCATGTCCTTGATGCACAGCGAGTCGCAACCGAGCGCGATCAACTCACGGGCCAGCTGCACGTAGCCCTCGACCGTGTGCAGCGGGCTGACCGTGTAACAGATCGTCCCCTGCGCGTGCTTGCCGACCCGCTTCACCGCGGCGATGGCCCGCTCGACGTTGCGGACGTCGTTCAGGGCGTCGAACACCCGGAACACGTCCATCCCGTTCTCCGCGGCCTTGACCACGAACCGGTCGACGACCTCGTCCTCGTAGTGGCGGTAGCCGAGCAGGTTCTGCCCGCGCAACAGCATCTGGGTGCGCGAGGTGGGCAGCAGTCGGCGGAAGGTGCGCAGCCGCTCCCAGGGGTCCTCGTTGAGGAATCGGATGCAGGCGTCGAACGTGGCGCCGCCCCAGCACTCAACGCTCCAGTAGCCGGCGGCGTCGATGTCCGCACAGGCCGGAGTCATGTCCTCCAGCGCCATCCGAGTGGCCATCAGGCTCTGGTGTGCATCCCTGAGGGCCAGCTCCGTGACGTCGATCTTACGGTCCACAGTTACTCCTCGTCACCGCTCGGGCATGCCCTCCAGGCGCTGTCCCACCGCCGTCCGGGCTGGCCCCTACGATTCCGTGTTTTCCCGCGGGGTTACTCGGACGAAAGACCCGGCTCGCCACGTCCGACGTGATGAACGGCGGCGGGCGTCGCCAGGCTAGCGGCGGCCGCTGCGCCGCCCATGCCGACGCGCGGAGGCTGATCGCGAGGGCACACCCACCTGGCGGATGAGATCCACCCAGAGCACGGCCGGCTCGGCGAGCGAATCGCGTTCTCCCCCGAGCAGGGCGGGCCGTTCCGCAGCGGCGTTACCCCGGCTCGGGCCCTGTCCGCCTGACCGGGATGTGACGCAGAACTCCGCACGACACGCCGTGAATACCCTCGGCGACAGGGCGAAGGTCCCCGCCCCGCCGGCTCGACGGCGCCAGGCTGGGGAGCCGTGGACCAATCCGTTGCACAGACCCGAAGGGTGCTGGTCACCAGCCCCTTCCAGCGCCTCGAGACCGCTCGCCCGACCACCGACGGCTACCTTGTCGGTGGTCGCGTCACCCACGACCGCTTCGGGGTGGGCCGGATCACCGCCGTCGACACCGAGTTCGTCACCGTCGACTTCGGCGGTGGAGCGGTGAGACAGTTCCGCGCCGGATCACGCGGACTGTCCCGGCTCTGACACTCCGGCCGCCCGCACGAGCGCTTGCCCTCTCCGGTGGGCCGTGCCGGTGGAGGTGAGCCACTACCAGCTCGGTCTCGCGGCAGTGGGTCTCGGCCTGCTCGTCGGACTCGGGATGGCGCGGACGGCGTCCCCGTGGCGCCCGCTGCCGATCGTCGCGGCCGTGACGGCGCTCGCCCCAGCCGCCGGCCGTCCAGTGATCACGCACCAGTCGCGGTCACGTGGGGCGGGCGCCCCTGACCACCCCCTGGTGACGGCGGTGGATCAGCCGGCGGCGCAGGCGCCCGTCGACACGGGTACGGTCGAGTGCACCCCGGTCGTCAGGTCGGGCTGCGCCTCGTCGAAGGTGAGCGCGTAGCCGGTGCTGGGGTCGTCCAACGACTTGGCGAAGACGATCCCGGCCAGGGTGCCGTCGGTGGCCAGCAGCGGGCCGCCGGAGTTCCCCGGCTCGACCTTCGCGTAGAGCTGGTACACCTTCCGGACGGCGCCGGGCCGGCCGTAGATGTCCTGACCGGTGGCGTTCAGGACCGAGCGCACGCGCGCCGCCCCGGAGGTGAAGGCGCCGTTCCGGGGGAACCCGGCCACCACGGCATCGGAGCCTTGGGGCAGATTCGAACCCCACTCCAGGGCCGGGGCGGTCAGCCGAGGCACCGAGAGGACGGCGATGTCCCTGCTGGGATCGAACACCACGACCCGGGCGGGGTACCGGGTGCCGACCCCGCCCACCTGCACGGTCGGCCGCTTCATCCCGGCCACCACGTGCGCGTTGGTGACCACGCGCTGAGGGCCGATCACCGCCCCGCTGCCCTCGACGCTGCGGTTGCACGCCTCGGCGTCACCGGTGACCTTGACGATGCTCCGCTGCGCCGCGAACAGCACGTTACGGGACATCGCCCCCGGGTCGGGGCGCGGCACCGGCACGATCTGCTCGGGTGCCACCCCGGCGAAGACCCGCGGGAAGGAGCTGCCGGCCACGGCGTCCCGGAAACTCTGGGCCACGGTGGCGACCGGCTGCGGGACGACCGAGTCGATGGCCGCCAGCAACCGCGACTGGGCGACCACCCGCGCCAACGCCGGCGACGGGCTGCCCCGCAGCGCGCCGCCGACGAACCAGAGCACGAGCGCCACCGCGATCACCCCGGCGACCGCGCCCGTCAGCTGGTCGACGACCTGGGCCGCGGGCAGGGTGAGGCGGTCCCGGAGCCGGCCGCCCACCAGGGCACCGCCGAGCTGACCCAACCAGGCGAACAGCAGGACCGCGGCCAGCATCACGAAGGACCGCTGCAGGCCCTGGTCCAGCCCGTCGGCGAGCGGCGGCACCACCTCCATGGCGACCACGGCGCCCAGCACGAATCCGCCGAGGGACAGCATGCCCACGGCGAACCCCTGACGGAACCCGGATATCGCATATCCGATGATCACGAGCCCCAGCACGATGTCAATCACGCCCGGGCACTCCTGTCACGCGACGGTTCGGGCAGATGAGGTACGTCCTCCAGGCGTTCGAGGTTCCATGCTCGTTCCCAACCCGTGAGATGGAGCAGCCGGTCGAGCAGGACGGCGGTGAAACCCCAGACGAAGAGGCCCTGCGCCCGGAACGCCGGGGCGACCAACCCGCTGGGGTGCCTGGCCAGGAACCGGTTCGCCGGGTCGACGAGCTCCGGCACCGGGACGCGGACGACGCGCGCCACCTCGGCCGGATCCTGGACGCCGACCGGGGACGGCGCGTACCACCAGCCCAGGACCGGTGTCACCGCGTAGTCGCTCACCGGCAGGTACAGGACGGGCAGCTCGGTCAGCACACGGACGCCGCCGGGCCACAGCCCGGTCTCCTCGCGCGCCTCGCGGAGCGCCGCGGCGCCCGCGCCGGCGTCCCCGGGATCGATCCGCCCGCCCGGGAACGCGGCCTGACCGGCGTGCACGCGCAGCGTGCTGGCCCGCTCGGTGAGCAGGACGTCGACCCCGGCGGGGCCGGAGCCGGTGCCCCGGCCGGCGAACAGCATCAGCACGGCCGAGCGGCGCTCGTGGCCGGGCGGCGGCGCGAGCCTGCCCCACTGCTCGGTCCCGGCCCGGCGGGCGCCCGCGACCAGCTCACGGACCCAGGCCGGCTCCGGCGGCCCCGTCACGCCGGCTCCGGGACTGCCCCGGCGGCGCGAACGACCACGCCCGCCGGCGGCCGGTCCTTGACCAGCTTGGCGGCCGCGACCGGGTCGGTCTCCCCGATGCCGCAGGACGGGCACAGCGCCGCGACCGGGCAGGCGCCGCACGCCGGCCGCCGGGAGTGGCAGGTGCGCCGGCCGTGGAAGATCAACCGGTGGGAGAGCATGGTCCAGTCCTTGCGCGGAAAGAGCGCGCCGATCTCGGCCTCGACCTTCACAGGGTCGTCCTCTCCCGTCCACCCGAACCGGCGGGCGAGCCGACCGAAGTGGGTGTCGACCGTGATGCCGGGGATGCCGAAGGCGTTCCCCAGGACGACGTTCGCCGTCTTTCGCCCTACCCCTGGCAACGTGACGAGCTGCTCCAGCCGCTTCGGGACCTCACCGCCGAAGTCGGTGACGAGCCGGTCGCCGAGCCTGATCAGGGAGTCGGCCTTGGTCCGGAAGAAGCCGGTCGGCTGGATCGTCGCCTCCAGCTCGGCGCGGTCGGCGCGAGCGTAGTCGGCGGCCGTGCGGTACCGGGCGAACAGCGCCGGGGTCACCTGGTTCACCCGGACGTCGGTGGTCTGGGCGGACAGGATCGTCGCGACGAGCAGTTCCAGCGGCGTGGTGAAGTCGAGCTCGCAGGTGGCGTCGGGGTAGCGCTCGGCCAGGATCCGGTGGATCCGGCGGGCACGCCGCGTCCGAGCGGCGGCCGATTCGCCGGGCAGCCCGGCAGCCGGACCGGTGACCTGGGCTTCGACCACGCCGGCGGCCCCTTCCCTGCTCATCCGGACAGCCTACGTCGCGCGCGGCCCGAGACCGGTAAACGTGCGTCAACCCGACGCCGCAGGTGAACGGGTGAGGTTGGTGCGCCGCAAGGGTGGTCCCGTCCCGGGGGATCTCAAGCGACGGCGGCCCGGCGACGACCGCTGGAACGTCCCCGGCGAGACCGCCGGTCGGGACGGGCCGCCGCGCCCTCGAGCTGGCCGGGAGGAGGTCCGGATGGCGATCCCCGCCGGTGCCGGCACGGGCGCCGTCGTCCGCCTGGACAGCAAGCGCCGTCGTCGCCGCGACCTGCTGGCGCGGCTGCGCGAGATCGATCACTGGCGACGGCTCGTCGCGGCCCGGCTCGACCTCGCCGTCGCGGCTGTCACCAGCATCGACGAGCCGGAGGGCGAGTGCGGCGACGCACCGTCCGCGGCCGGCCCGCCCGCCGGGCTGAAGGAGATTCTCGGGCTGCCCGCCTGCGATCAGGCGCTACCTGAGGCATCGGTGCTGCTGCGGCTCCGCGCCGCCCAGCGGGACCTCGACGAATACGCCCGGGCTCTGCGCGCGTCCGCCGACCTGGCCGCCACCGACCTGGCCGCCACCGACCTGGCCGCGCCGCCGGACGCCGGGCGCGCCGGACAGCGGCCGGGGCGCAGGTCGCGATCGTTGCGTTCAGTGACCCATAGCCACCTCCGCGTAGTACCGCAGCCCGGACCTGGCCAGCTCCCCCCGCCGGGGGCCGGATCCGGCCCCGACGGCGACCCCCGACGGACGTCCTGACCGGCGATTCCCGCCTGCCCGCTCTGCCGTGAGCCCGTCAGGTGCGGCAGACTTCGTGCAAGTAGCGCGCTACCTGGCGCGACGTGAGGAGGTCAGGCGTGGACGAGGACGTCGTTCGGCAGGCGCCCCTGTTCGCAGCGCTCGACGACGAAGCCGCCGCGGCCCTGAAGGCGACCATGGCCCGGGTCGAGGTGTCACGCTCCGAAGCGCTCTTCCACGAGGGCGATCCCGGCGATCGGCTCTATGTGATCGTCGAGGGCAAGGTCAAGCTCGGCCGCGCGTCCGGGGACGGCCGGGAGAACCTGCTGGCCATCCTCGGTCCCGGCGAGATGTTCGGCGAGCTGTCGCTGTTCGACCCGGGCCCGCGCAACGCCACCGCGACGGCGGTCGCGGACACCGTGCTCATCGGGCTCGGCAACGAAGACCTGACGGCCTGGCTCAGCGGCCGCCCGGACGTCGCGCGGCAGCTCCTGCGGGCCCTCGCCCGGCGGTTGCGCCGGACCAACGAGAACCTCGCCGACCTGGTCTTCTCCGACGTCCCCGGGCGGGTGGCGAAAGCCTTGCTGGACCTCTCCGAGCGGTTCGGCCGCCCCACCGAGGACGGGCTCCGGGTGGCCCATGACCTGACCCAGGAGGAACTGGCCCAACTCGTCGGCGCGTCCCGGGAGACCGTCAACAAGGCGCTCGCCGACTTCGCATCGAGGGGCTGGCTGCGGTTGGAGGCGCGGGCCGTCGTCCTGATGGACATCGAGCGCCTGCGCAAGCGCGCCCGCTGACCCACCCCGCGGCGCCGCCACGCGCCCGGCTCAGGTCTCCAGGCCGAGGTACTCCAGCTGGGCCCGGACACTCAGCTCCGCGGCGGGCCAGACCTCCCGGGGCACATCGGCGTAGACCCGCTCGACCACCTCACGGGCTGCCGTCGCACCCGCCGCCACCGCCTCGCGCACCTGCGCCAACCGTTCCTGCCGGTGCGCCAGGTAGAAGCGGACGACGTCCACGGGCGGTGCCTGCGGGGTGGCCAGCACCGGCCCGTGACCGGGGAGCACGGCCCGCAGCTCCCGCTCGGCGGCGACCCGCCCGATCCGGTGCAGGGAGGCCAGGTAGTCCGCGAGCCGCCCGTCGGGATGGGCGACGACCGTCGTCCCCCGGCCGAGCACGGTGTCGCCGGTGAGCAGCGCGCCGTCGGCCGGCAGCAGGAAGCTCAGGCTGTCCGAGGTGTGGCCCGGCGTCCCGACGACCTCGATCGTCAGGCCGCCGACCTCCAGGACCGCCCCGTCGACCAGCCCCTCGGGGCCGAGGGCGTGCCTCGGGTCCAGCGCCCGCACGGGGGCGCCGGTGAGCTCGTGCAGGCGTGGCGCGCCCGCGCTGTGGTCGGCGTGCCCATGGGTGAGCAGGATGGTCGAGATCCGCACGTCGCGCCGCTGCGCCGCGGCGAGGACGGCGGTCAGGTGCGACTCGTCGTCCGGCCCCGGATCGATCACCGCCGCCTCGCCGGGGCCGGCCGCGAGCAGCCAGGTGTTCGTCCCGTCCAAGGTCATCGGCCCGGGGTTCGGAGCGAGGATGCACTCGGCCGACGGCGTCACCTGCCCCCCTCGCCACCCGATGACCCCCGGCAGCTCCGCGCCCCCCGGCGATCCCTCGCCGCCGGGGTCGGTGCTCACGCCGGGCCTCCGGCGGGTCCGGGTTCGCCGCCGCCGACGCCGTCCAGATCCACCCGCAGGGTGGCGCCCTCCGGGCCGGTCCGGACCAGCCACGGCGTCACCGGCCGCACTCGCCGGGTCGTGGCCAGCAGCACCGGCAGGGACGGTGCCGCGGCCAGGTCCTCGAGCATGACCGTCGTGGGTGGCAGCATCGGCAGCCGGCCGGCCGCCCGATCCGCGAGGGCCGCGGCGGGCCGGACCCAGGACGCCGCTGCCGCCTCGCCGGCCAGGTAGCGGGCGTGCTGGCCGGCGGGGAGGGCGGCGGCGAAGAAGCGGGTGTCGAAGCGGCGGGGCTCGAAGGGCGGAGTGATCCAGTGGGCCCATGGGTGCAACAGCTCGGCCCGCAGCACCAGGCCCGCCTCGAGCAGGACGTCGGCCAGCGAGGCCCGGCCGCTGAGCAGCGCCTGCCGGCGCTCCTCCCAGGCATCACCGCCCGGGGCGCTCGTGCCGTGCGCGGCGTCGGGCCGGAGCGGGAGCGGCCGCGCGGGGTCGTCCGCGGGGCCGGCCAACAGGACGCCGCATTCCTCGAACGTCTCCCGCACCGCGGCGACGACGACCGCGCGGGCCAGCGGCTCGGGAGCCGAGAGCGCGGCGGCGACCTCGGACGGCGCCGGACCGTGCCACGGCAGCCGCGGATCGGCGTCCCGCTCCTCGACCGCTCCGCCCGGGAACACGAGCATCCCACCGGCGAACGCCATCCGCCGGATCCGCCGGATCGTGAACACCTCGACTCCGCCGGGGGTGCCCGGGCCCGCCCGGTGCGGGCCCGGTGAGCCGCAGGCAGGAGCCTGCGCCGGATCGGAGGCCGGCCGAACCAGCATCACCGTGGCCGCGTTCCGCACCGGCACCGCCGGCGACTGTGGGTCGAGGAATGATCGCGGTGCGTCGACCAGCGGGAAGTCCCGCAACATGCCTGCCCTCCCGGCGCCGGTTACTTTGATCATCACGCATGGTGGATCTGTGGGATGCCCAAGGTCACGGGGGCCGCGCAATACCCGCGCCGAGGTGTCACTGCACTACAGTCGCCGATTTGGGGACAACTGTTGGGTGGGGCGAATTGACGTCCGTCTCACTCGCTCGGCCAGCGCGACCAGGGGATGAGGTCGCCACACGGGGAACGAGGGGCTGTGCAGAAGAAGGATCACCTGACCCTCGACGACTTGTCCGCGGCCACCGGGATGACGGCCCGCAACGTCCGCGCCTACCAGACCAAGGGGCTGATCCCGCCACCCGTCCGGCAGGGACGCCGGTCGATGTACGGCCTGGAACACCTGCGGCGGCTGCAGGCGATCGAGCGGGCCAGGGCACGTGGGGCGTCTCTGTCGCTGATCGCAACGCACCTGGCCGAGGGCCGCTCCTTGGACGAGGAGACCGTCATCGGCTGGCCCACAGCTCCCGGTCACCGCGCCGACGCCGCCGACGAGCGCGCCGACCGTCGCACCGAGATCGGTCCCCTGCTCGCCCAGCTCGACCACCAGCGCGACCCGGGCGCCAAGGCCCAGCTCGAGGAGCTGATCGCGGCCGGGATCTTCCACCAGGAGGGGCGGCGCGTCTACGCCGACCGGGACCTGGCGGCGGCGCTGACGGCCCTGCAGGGCCAGGGCCTGCCGATCCGGGCGGCGCTGGGCGTCGCCGGGCGCACGATGGCGGCGGCGGCGCCGGTCGCGGACGCCGTCCGGCAGGCGATCGCGGAGCTCGACGTGCACGAGGACCAGGTGACCGGACACCTCGGGGAGGTCGCCTCCCGCGTCGTCCGCCAGGTCATCAGAGCCTGCCTCGCCGACTGATCCTTCGGCCGCGACCGGGACGGCGCCGGCCCGGTACGTTGACCGTGAGCAGGTCGACCGTCGGCACGGCGCGGGGCGGGGCCGGCCGCCCGAACCGTTCAGCCGTCCACGCGACGAAAGAGACCGGGTCAACGCAGCGCAGCGACCAGCTCGACCTCCACCGGCGCGCCGAGCGGCAACGCGACGACCCCGACGGCACTCCGGGCGTGCACCCCCGCGTCGCCGAGAACCTCGCGCAGCAGCAGGCTGGCACCGTTCACGACGGCGGGCTGACCGGTGAACGAGGGGTCGCTGGCCACGAACCCGACGACCTTGACGATCCGGCGCACGCGGTCCAGGTCGTCGATCACGGACCGGAGGGCGGCCAGCGCGTTCAGCGCCGCGACCCGGGCCAGCGCCGCGGCGTCGTCCGGCGGGACCAGACCCTCGCCGAGGCCTACCCGCCCGGTGGTGGGCAGGGCGCCGTCCACGAACGGGAGCTGCCCGGAGACCCAGACATGGTCGCCGTCGACCACGGCCGGCGCATAGGCGGCCACCGGGGCCGCGACCTGAGGCAGCGCCAGGCCGAGCTCGGCCAGCCGCTGCTCGACGGCGCTCGCCGCCCCGCTCATGCCGTCGGCCGCTTCAGGTAGGCGACCAGGCCCTGACCCTCGGGCCCGGGAACGACCTGCACCAGTTCCCAGCCGTCCTCGCCCCAGGTGTCGAGGATCTGCTTGGTGGCATGGACGACGAGGGGCACGGTGGCGTACTCCCACTTCTGCGGCATGGGGCGAAGCCTAGAGCCTGCGGCGGTGGCGGGCCGACCGGGGCCGGCAGGGTCGAGGGGGATCGGGTGGTGCCGGCCGGCCGCCCCCGACGGAACCCGGCCGGGCAGGGCCGCCAACCTCTGACTACCCTCGAAGGATGCCGAACGACCAGCAGCGTGAGCAGGCGGCCGGCCGGGCGGACTTCGCCGGGGTGCGCCTGCACGTCGTCACCGGCAAGGGCGGCACCGGCAAGACCACGGTGGCGGCGGCGCTCGCCCTGGCGCTCGCCGCCGGGGGCCGGCGCACGTTGCTCGCGGAGGTGGAGGGCCGGCAGGGCACGGCGCAGCTCTTCGACGTCCCGCCGTTGCCGTACGAGGAGCGGAAGATCGCGGTGGCACCGGGCGGCGGTGACGTGTTCGCGCTGTCCGTGGAGCCGAAGGCCGCCCTGCTGGAATACCTGGAGCTCTTCTACCACCTGGGTCGGGCCGGCAAGGTCCTCGAGCGGACGGGAGCGATCGACTTCGCCACCACGATCGCGCCGGGCCTGCGCGACGTCCTGCTCACCGGCAAGGTGTACGAGGCCGCCCGGCGCCGCGGGCCGGCCGGGCCGGTGTACGACGCGGTGGTGCTGGACGCGCCCCCGACCGGGCGGATCGGCCGCTTCCTCAACGTCAACGAGGAGGTCGTGGGGCTGGCGAAGGTGGGTCCGATCCGCAACCAGGCGGGATCGATCATGACGCTGCTGCGGTCGGTGCAGACCGCCGTCCACCTGGTCACGGTGCTGGAGGAGATGCCGGTCCAGGAGACCCAGGACGCGGTGGCGGAGCTGCGCGCCGCCGGCCTGCCGATCGGGGGCGTGGTGGTGAACATGGTCCGCGACCCGTACCTGCCGCCGGAGACCCTGAGCGCGGCGCGCGCCGGGGAGCTGGACCGGGGTGAGGTGGTGGCCGGGCTGGAGGCCGCCGGGCTCGGTGGGCGACCGGGCGCGCCGTCCGCCGCCGGGTCGGCGCGCGTGGCGCTGCTCGCCGACGGGCTGCTCACCGAAGCGGCCGAACACGCCGCCCGGGTCGCCCTGGAGGACGCCCAACGGGCCGAGCTGCAGGTCCTGCGGCGGCCGACCTACGAACTCCCGACCCTGGCCGGGGGAATCGACCTGGGCGCACTGTACGACCTCGCCGAGCAGTTGACCGAGCAGGGGATGGTATGAGCTCTGGCAAGAAGGTCCCCACCACCCGCCGAGCCCCGGCACTGGACGTCGACACGCTGCTCGACGACCCGGCCATGCGGGTGATCGTATGCTGCGGCGCGGGTGGCGTCGGCAAGACCACCACCGCGGCCGCGCTCGGACTGCGGGCGGCCGAGCGGGGGCGCCGGGTCGTCGTCCTGACGATCGACCCGGCGCGCCGGCTGGCACAGTCGATGGGCCTGGTCGAACTCGACAACACCCCGCGCCCGGTGCCGGGGGCCGATCTCGCCGGGGGCGGCTCGCTCGACGCGATGATGCTCGACATGAAGCGCACCTTCGACGAGGTGATCGAGGCCCATGCCTCCCCGGAGAAGGCCGCCCAGATCCTGGCCAACCCCTTCTACCAAGCGCTGTCCAGCTCGTTCGCGGGCACCCAGGAGTACATGGCGATGGAGAAGCTGGGACAACTGCGCGCCCGCGTGGACGCCGATCCCGACTCCTGGGATCTGATCGTGGTGGACACCCCGCCGAGCCGGTCGGCGCTGGACTTCCTGGACGCCCCGCAGCGGCTCGGCTCGTTCCTCGACGGCCGCCTGATCCGAATCCTCTCGGCGCCGGCCAAGGCGGGCGGGCGCGCGTACATGCGGGTCGTCTCGGTGGCCGTCGGCGGGGCCACCGGGGTGTTGACCAAGCTGCTCGGCGGGCAGGTCCTGCGTGACGTGCAGACCTTCGTGGCCGCGCTGGACACCGTCTTCGGCGGCTTCCGGGACCGGGCTGAGCGCACCTACCAGCTGCTCCAGGCGGAGGGGACGGCATTCGTCGTCGTCGCGGCCCCGGCCCCGGACGCCCTGCGGGAGGCGTCGTACTTCGTGGAACGACTCGCCGACGAGGACATGCCGCTGGCGGGGCTGGTGCTGAACCGGGTGACCCACGCCCGCGCCGAGGATCTCTCCGCCGAACGCGCGCAGGCCGCCGCCGAAGACCTGGACGACGCCGACGAGCACGCGCTGACGGCGGGGCTGCTGGAGGTGCACGCAGACCGGATGCGGCGCCGTGACCGGGAGCGGGCCCTGACCGGACGGTTCACGGGGGCGCACCCGACCGTCCCGATGGTCGAGGTCCCGGCTCGTGCGGAGGACGTGCACGACCTGGACGGGCTTCGGGAGATCGCGATCAGCCTGGCGAAGGGCTGACGCCCCCTCGCCGACGGCCGACTCACCCTGCGTGCTCGCCCCGGAGCGGTCCGCCGTCCGCCGACGGTCCCTCGTTCGGGGGGGCTGTCGGCGTGTCCCGACAAGACGACCTCCTCCGGGGTCGGGCGACCAGGCCGCCCGACCCCGGAGGAGGTGACTCCCGAGTCCCGTGGACCGACGGTCAGCCGGCGAAACGCGACGCCGCCTCCTCCACCGCCGCCCGGGAGGCCGCGATCTGCAGGAACCGCTCGTGCTCGGCACGAGCGGTCTCGAGAAGCCGAGACCACGACTCCACGTTCGGACGACGTCGGAGCAGCGCTCTGCGCTCACGTTCAGTCATACCGCCCCAGACCCCGAACTCGATCCGGTTGTCCAGAGCATCGGCGAGGCACTCCGTGCGTACCACGCACGACATGCAGATGGCCTTCGCGCGGTTCTGAGCGGCCCCCTGAACGAAGAGCGTATCCGGGTCCGTGGTCCGGCACGCGCCCTTCGCCGCCCAGTCGTACGTGCTGCTGGTCATCAAAGTCCTCCTGTCGACCCCCGTGGATCCGCCGGTCCCAGTCCCCCACTGCGGATCCGTGAGACGAATCTAAGTCACTGCGCGTGCCTAGGACACGGGCCAGACGGATGATATCGGCCGCAGTCGCTCCGCGTGCGACTACTTTCTGTTATGATCGGCCACGCAACGATGTTTGCCGCTGGTGGTGGAGTGACAACGATGGAATTACCGAGCATCGACGGCCGCACGTCGAGTCGCTCGTGAATGGCCCGGTTCCACATCGTTGGTCCTATCGAGCTTGGCCGGAAGCGCGTTACAGCCGATCGGGGCACGTACTCTTGTCCCCCATGAAGAGTGCCAGCGCGTCGGCCAGCCGAGCCGTCGCCCTGCTCGGCGCCTTCGTCACCGTGAGCGCGGTCGCCGGCCTGATGCTGGCCGGCCTCGCCCTGCCGGCGGCGTGGGCGACCGGCTCGGCGACGCGCGGAGGGGTGGACTTCTTCAACTCCCTCCCCGACGACCTGGCGGAGCCACCCCTCTCGGAGCAGTCCACCGTCCTGGACTCGACGGGGCGACCGATCGCCCACTTCTACGACGAGCGGCGCATCCTGGTCCCGCTCACCAAGATCTCGCCCCGGATGCAGCAGGCGATCATCGCGATCGAGGACAGCCGCTTCTACCAGCACGGCGGCGTCGACCCCAAGGGTCTGCTCCGCGCGTTCGTCACGAACCAGGTCAACGACGGCCGGGTGCAGGGAGCGTCCACACTCACCCAGCAGTACATCAAGCTGCGCATCCTCGAGCAGGCGGTCACGAACGAGGACGCCGCCGGCCAGAGCGCGGCACTCGCCAAGAACTACACACGCAAGCTGCAAGAAGTCCGGATGGCGGTCTCGCTCGAGAAGAAGAAGAACAAGAACGACATCCTGGAGGGCTACCTCAACATCGCGAACTTCGGGGACAGCACGTACGGCGTCGAGGCGGCCGCCCAGTACTTCTTCAGCGGGACCTCCGCCACCGACCTGACCCTGCCGCAGGCCGCGCTGCTCGCCGGCCTGGTGCAGTCACCGCAGCGGTACAGCCCGTTCACGAACCCAGCGGCCGCGACGAACCGGCGGAACGTCGTCCTGACCCGGATGCACGACCTGGGCGTGATCAGTGACAGCGAGTTCCAGGACGCCGTCAAGGCACCGCTCGGGGTCAAGAAGAACCCGCCTCGCAACGGCTGCATCACCTCGTACTACGCCTACTTCTGCTCGTACGTGCGGAACCTGATCGTCAAGAGCAGCGCCTTCTCGGCGCTGGGCAAGACCGAGGAAGAGCGCAGCAACACGCTCAAGCGCGGCGGCCTGACGATCCGGACCACGCTCAACGAGAACATCCAGGACGTCGCCCAGAAGGCCGTGGAGGACGCCGTCCCGGACGGCGACAAGAGCCAGGTCGGCGCGTCGGCGGTCACCGTGGAACCGGGCACCGGCAAGGTGCTGGCGATGGTGCAGAACCGGCAGTACGACCCGGCGCAGAAACCAGGGAACACGGAGATCAACTACGCCGTCGACCAGGACCTGGGCAGCGGGACCGGTTTCCAGACGGGATCGACGATGAAGGCCATCACGCTGGCCACCTGGCTGGCGAAGGGCAAGGGCCTCTACGACATCGTCGATGCGACCCAGACGACCCGGCCGTTCAGTGACTTCGAGGGCTGCAACGGGCCGCTGCACTCCCGCACACCATGGCACTACAACAACTCCGAGCGCAGCGAGACGGGCCCGATGACCGTCTTCGACGCCACCCGCAACTCGGTGAACACGGCCTTCGTCGACATGGCCAGCAAGCTGAGCCTGTGCGACATCGCCGCCACCGGCACCAAGCTCGGCATCCACAAGGCCTTCGCCTATGACCCCGGCTGCGAGGGCAAGCCCACGACGACGCTGCCCGACTGCCTTCCGTCGATGGTGCTCGGCTCGCTGCAGATCGCCCCGATGACCATGGCGCTCGCCTACGGGACCTTCGCCGCCGACGGCACCTACTGCACCCCGATCGCGGTCGCGTCCATCACCGACCGCGACGGCAAGCAGCTCAAGGTACCCGCCAGCCAGTGCAACCAGGCGCTGGACCCGAACGTGGCCCATGGTGTCACGTACGCGTTCAAGTCCGTGCTCACCAGCGGGACGGCGGCGGGCCTGGGGATCGGTCGCCCCGCCGCAGGCAAGACGGGCACGACGGACAACTCGTCGGACACCTGGTTCGTGGGCTACACCCCCCAGCTGTCGACGGCCGTCTGGATCGGCGACAACCCCAACCCGGCCAATACCTACCAGCGCAGCCTCGAGGGCATCACGATCGGGGGTCACTACTGGGGCAGGGTCTTCGGGGCCGACATCGCCGCACCGATCTGGCAGAAGATCATGAAGAAGGGGAGTGAGGGGCTCCCCGAGAAGGACTGGCCAGACCCGACCGGAAAGGTGATGACGGGCTCGTCGGTGAAGGTCCCGGACGAGCACGGCCGCCCCGTCGGCGACGCGCTGGCGGACCTCAGGGCGCACGGCTTCGACGCCGCGGTGGGCGACCCTGTGGCATCGGACCTGGGCCCGGACATCGTCGAGTCGACCGACCCGGCCGCCGGCAGCCGGGCGGGGGCGAAGTCGAAGGTGACGATCCGCCCCGGCAACGGGCAGGGCAAGAAGCAACAGGACGGGCCGGGCGGCAACGGCCAGAACCAGAAGGGCCAAGGCGGCCCGGGCCAACACGGCCCTGGACAGGCAGGCCCGGGAAAAGGCACGGCCAGCCCTGGCCCCAGCCCTGGCCAGTAGGCATTGGCGGTGGGGCGTTCGGTCCGCCGCCCCGCCCGGCGCGGTGAGCGGAGGCGGTGGGGCGTTCGGTCCGCCCCGCCCGGCGCGGTGAGCGGAGGCGGGGGGGCGTTCGGTCCGCCCCGCCCGGCGCGGTGAGCGGAGGTCGGCCTGCCAGCTGGCGGCGCACCTCGGCGGCCACCCGGCCGCCCTCGGCCGCGACCTCCTCGGCCACGATGGGCGCCAACTCATGGCCGAAGAGCTGGTCGGGCCGGTAGACCTGCAGGACCCCCAAGCTCGTCGCGCTCCCCGCGGGGCCTTGTCGGCCCGAGCGGCACCCTCGAGAGGGGTGGCCGCCTCACGCCGCTTGCGGACCTCCCGGCCCAGGACGCCGACCCCCTCGTCGTCCACCGACTCGCGGGCGACGTCCCCGGTCACCTCCTCGGCACGGACGCCGAAGGGGACCATCCGCATGCCGGCGGCACGCAACTCGTCCCGACGACGGATGGCTTCGGTGAGGTCCGCCTGCCGGCGGCCTTGAGAGTGGGAGGCCAGAGATCGGGAATGCGTTCACCCTGGCATCGGGACACCTGGAAAACTGGGGGGATGCGCGTGTCCACCGCCTTGACCGCCTTGACCGCAGCCGGGGCCAGTGGGCTCTGCTACGCCTGGGTCGAAGCCCGCGCGTTCGCGCTGCGCAGCTTCACCCTTCCAGTGCTGCCACCGGGGGCGCACCCCCTCCGCGTGCTGCATCTGTCGGACATCCATCTCCTGCCCAGGCAGCGGCGGAAGCGTGAGTGGCTGGCGTCGCTGGCGAGGCTGGAACCGGATCTGGTGGTCTCGACGGGAGACAATATCGCGGCGCAGGACGCCGTCCCTGCGCTCCTCGCCGCGCACGGGGAGCTGCTGGACCGGCCAGGAGTATTCGTCCTGGGGTCGAACGACTACTGGGCGCCGCGGCTGAAGAACCCAGCGCGCTACTTGGTACAGAACGGAGGGCCGCGCCGGATCCTCGGCCGCCGCCTACCGACCGCCGAACTGGTCGAGGGCTTCCGCGCCGCGGGCTGGCTGGACCTGACGAACCGGCGCGGCACCCTCAAGATCGGGACGAGCCTGCTGGAATTCGTCGGGGTCGACGACCCGCACTTGAACTACGACCGCTACGAGCTGGTCAGCAGCGCGCCGGACCCGGCAGCTGAGCTCACGATCGGAGTTACGCACGCACCATACCGTCGGGTCCTGGACGCCATGTCAGCGGACGGCGCGACCCTGCTGCTCGCCGGACACACCCACGGCGGTCAGCTGCGCGTCCCGGGAGTCGGAGCGCTGGTGACCAATTGCGACCTGCCGCGCCGCCAGGCCAGAGGCGTCTCCCGATGGCCTGCTGGTGAGGCACCCGGGACCTGGATGCACGTCAGCGCCGGGCTGGGTACGTCGCCGTTCACCGCCGTCCGGTTCGCCTGCCGCCCAGAGGCGAGTCTCCTCACCCTGGTTCCGCCAGAGACGCTGGCGTAGGAGGTCCCACCCCGGGGCTCGTTGCCGCTCGGCCCGCCTCCTGCCGATCCGTACCGGGCTCGCGGCTCGGGCTCGCAGTTTCTTGCTCGCCCGCAGTTCGGGGTGGTGCCTTGGGCTCGAGGTTCGGCCTGCTCGGGTGAGCTGACTTCCCCAGCACGGCGCCGAACCGGGTTTCGTGGGAGGGCACCGGCTCCGCTATGCTGGCGGCGCTGTACCGGGGTGTGGCGCAGCTTGGTAGCGCGCTTCGTTCGGGACGAAGAGGCCGTGGGTTCAAATCCCGCCACCCCGACCACGTAAGGCCAGGTCAGAGCCCGGTTCTCGAAGGTCGAGAACCGGGCTCTAGATCGTTTGACCCTCTATCGACCCCGCTACGAAACGGCACCGGGCGTACCGGGACGACAGC
>DATDMG010000171.1:0-2493 GCA_036518955.1 Kineosporiaceae bacterium
CCAGCACCCTGGGCTCCGGCCGGTGCCTGGTGGCCCGGGGCTCGGCGGCCCGGGCCTCGGCGGACGGCGTGCGGGGCGCCGCAGCGACGGCGGACGTACCCGGGCCGTCCGGCGCCGGCGCCGGAGCGGCGCCGATGGTGGGCTCGCCGCCGGCACCAGGGGCGGCCGGGGAAGGGGCCGCCGCCGACCCGGCGGCGGTGACCGGCAGCGCTTCGGGGCCGGCCGGCCGGGCGGGCCCGGCCGCGTCGTCCCACCAGTCGAAGCCGCCGCTCCGCCAGCCGCCCGTGGCCGGATCGAGCTCGGGCTCGCCGAGACCGGTTGACCGGGCGGCGGCGAGCAGCCGGTCGATGCCCTCCAGCAGAGCGGCCCGGGTCACCGGCAGCGGCACGACGACGACCCCGGGGACGTCGATCGCGGTGAGCCCGGCCCAGGCGGCCTGGTACCCGGAGACCACGAGCAGCGGCGTGGTGTCCCCGTCCCGCCGGAGCCGGTCGATGGTCTGCACGGCGAGCGCTGGCTCGCCGACGTCGAGGACGACGGCGTCCACGTCGGGGGACGGGTGCAGGGTGGCCAGGTGGTCGACCGATGCCTCGACCACGTCGTGCGTGTCGGCCAGGCGCAGGGCCAGCGCCATCGAGCGGGAGACGACCAGCAGGCGTGCCATGTCAGAAGCCCCCGCTCGAGAAGTTGCGGATGAGGGTGATCGCCGCCGGACCCATCACCACGATGAACAGGCACGGCATGATGCACAGGATCAGCGGGAAGAGGATTTTCACCGGCACCTTCTGGGCCAGCTCCTCCGCCCGCTGGCTGCGCTTGACGCGCATCTCGGACGCCTGCACGCGGAGGACTCCGGCCACCGGGACGCCCAACTCGTCGGCCTGCACCATGGCTGCGATGAACGCCCGCAGCTCGGGGACGTCGGTGCGCTCGCCCAGCGCGCGCATCGCCTCGGCGCGGCCGGTGCCGATCTGCATTTCCTGCAGCACCCGGAAGAACTCCTTCGCCAGCGGGCCTCGGGTCCGCCGCGCAACCTGCGACATCGCCGCGTCGAACGCGAGCCCTGCCTCCACCGAGATGGTCATCAGGTCCAGCGCGTCGGGAAGTTCGCGCCGGATCCGCTCGGACCGGTCGTACCCGATCTGGTACAGGTAGAGGCTCGGCGCGTACCAGCCGCCGACCGCTGCCAGGGCGCAGAGCGCGACGGTCGGGAGCATTCCGGCCCCCGCCAACGGTGGTCCGAACAGGCCGAGGCCGAAGCCTGCCAGGCAGCACAGGGCCTTCAACCCGACCACGCGGTCGGCGTCCCAGCCCACCGGGTTGCCGGCGAGGTCCAAGCGGTGGCGGACGGCGTGCATCCGCTCGTCCGGCGTCAGCCGCCGCCCCACCCGGGCGAAATGCCGGAGCACCGGTTCCAGCACGCGGTCGGCGAACGGGACGGCGAGCTCGGCGTCGCGCAACCGTCCGGCGGCGCCGAGCGGGCCCAGCGAGCCGATCGCGGCGAGCGAGCGGATCACCCCCGGGTCGGTCCGCGGGCCGAACACCCCCAGGCCGGCCAGTGCGAGGACGGCCGCAGTGAAGATCGCGACCAGTCCGGCGAGGAGTATCAGCGTCATCGTCCGCTCACACCTCCACCGTGACGAGCCGGGCGACCCAGAGGCTGCCCACCGCGAGCAGGACCACGGCTGTCCCCAGCAGCACGAGGCCGAACGGGGTGAGCATCGGCAGCAGGTACTCCGGCCGTGCCACGAGCAGGTAGGCGGCGAATCCGAGTGGCAAGCATCCCAGGATGATCCCGGACAGCCGACCCTCCGCGGAGAGCACATCGACCTGCCGGCGCAGCCGTTCCCGCTCGCGCAGGGTGTCGGCCACGGTCAGCAGCAGCTCGGCAAGGTTTCCGCCGACCTCCCGCTGGATCCGGATCGCCATCACCACCCAGGAGAAGTCGTCGCTGCGCACCCGCTCGCCGACCCGCTCGAGGGCGTCCTCGACGGGAACCCCGAGGCGGCTCTCGACGAGGGCCCGGTGCAGTTCCGCGGCCATCGGCGGCTCGCTCTGGCGGACGGCGGTGTCGAGGGCCTGGGGCATCGAGTACCCGGCCCGCAGGCTCCCGGCGAGCAGCTGGAGCGTGTCCGGAAGTTGCCTCAGGAATGCCTTCTCGCGCCGTCCCTGCCGGATCGTGAGAACGAGCCACGGCCCGGCCAGCCCGATCGCCAGCCCGAACGCCGTCGCGGGCAGGCCGCCGCCGGAGAGCAGCAGCAGCAGGACGGCGCAGGCGACCGCGCAGCCGACGTGCAGCACCAGCCACTCCGCCGTCCGCAGGGGTAGGCCGGCCGCCTCGAGCCGGGCGCCCAGCACGCCGTCCAGGCCGCGCCGGACGACGACCCGTTGGGCCAGGTCGACGGCCGACCGGGTCACCAGGTTGTTGCCCAGCACGGTGCCGCGGTCGGCCGGCGCGGCGGCGCGGCCGGCCGGAGGGGTGGCCAGGGCGTA
>DATDMG010000172.1:0-4817 GCA_036518955.1 Kineosporiaceae bacterium
GCCGGACCGGCTCTGACCGCGGGGACCTCCACCATCGAATGGATCGCGATCAGTCCCGACGGTCGCACACTCGCAGCCGGCGGTGACGACACCAGGGTCACCATCTGGGACCTCAGCGGCACCCCCGTCCTGGACGCCACCCTGCCGCCCGCCGAGAACTACGTCTATTCCCTCGCCTTCACCCCCGACGGGCACACCCTCGCCATCGGCACGGTCGGCGGCGCGGTCCACCTGTGGAACATCGCCGACCCGCGCCACCCTTCGCGCCTCGGTCGCCCCACGGCGGTCTCAGCCGCGTACGTCTACTGCGTCGCATTCAGCCCCGACGGCCGCACCCTTGCGGTCGGCAGCGGCGATAAGCACGTGCGCCTCTACGACGTCACCGACCCTCACATCCCCACCCTCATCGGCGCACCCCTGAGCGGCCCCACCAACAACGTCGGCTCAGTAGCCTTCGCACCCGACGGACGTACGCTCGCGGCCGGGAGCGACGATCACACCGTCTGGCTGTACGACCTCACGAACCGTGCGCATCCTGCCGCTTTGGCGACCCTCGACTCGGCTCCAGGGCGCGTCATCGCTCTCGCCTGGAACCAGGACGGCACCGTCCTGGCAGCGGGAGCCGAAGGACAGCTCCGCCTGTGGGACTTCGATCCTGAATCGGTCGCCAGAGCGATCTGCGCCTCCGCCGGTGACCCGATCACCGGGCCCGAATGGAACCTCTACGTGCCCGGCAGCGCCTACCGTCCGCCCTGCCGTGCCGCGTGGTGAGGGGGCGGCTCCGAAGCAAGACCACTCCTACCGTGGGCACGAAGTGGGCACGAACGGCCCGGACGACGGCGAATCAGCACGGACGGTCCGAATGGCAACGGTGCGCTGACCTGCACAAACGCCCGTCGACGAACCTCGCGGGACGCCTCGAACACGGCCGCGACGGCGCTCGCAATGCGTAGGTCGTGGGTTCGATTCCCGCAGGCGGCTCCGTTTCCGCAGGTCAGGCATGCTGTGTGCCTAGGGCTCCTGGTGTGTGAGTTCGTCTTGGGCTGTGAGTGTGTCCCACGATGGCCCCCCTAAGGGCCCGCCGATGAATTATTCGGGATTTTCCGGGCGCGTCGGGTTGTCGGGCGCCGTGACGGTGATCGTGTAGTTCCAGTCGCCGTGGAACTGGTGTCGCTGGAGATGTTTGGCCTCGAACGCCTTCATGTCCTTGTCGGTGATCCGGGTGCCCTTGGGGTAGGCATCGGTGTCGAGGGCGGCCTGGACGGTCAGGCCGGTCCGGGTGGTGACGGCGCCGATGGTTTCGATGATCACCTCGTGGGAGGTCAGGGGCCGCCCGCGCCAGTTCATCGAGATATGGCTGAACAGGCGGTGCTCGATCCGGTTCCACTTCGACGTTCCGGGTAGGTGCACAACCGTCATGGCCAGCCCGGTCTCGGCGGCCAGGACAGCCAGTTCCGTCTTCCACAGCCGCAGCCGGGACCCGTTGGACCCACCCGAGTCCGCGGTGATCAATAGCCGGGTGGCGGCCGGATAGGCCTGCCGCCCAACGGAATTCCACCAGCGTCGCAGCGACTCCACGGCGAAGGCGCCGGTGTCGGCGTCGGTGCCGACGTTGACCCAGCCGGTGTTCGCGGTCACGTCGTAGATCCCGTACGGGGTAGCCTTGCCCAGCGTCGGGTCGGCGAAGTCGTGCACGTTCACCCGCTCCGGTGCCCCCGCCGGCATCCACTCGGCACCCTTGTTCGCGAAGTTCCCGACAAGCTCCTTCTTTTTCGCGTCAACCGAGATGACCGGGTCGCCGGTGGCCTGGAACGCGGCCACCTGCTCGTTGATGTACCGGAACTGGGCATCCCGGTCCGGGTGCTGCTTGCCCTCGATCGTCTTGGCATTGCCCTGCAACGAATACCCCGCACGCTTCAGCAGCCGGCCCACCGTGTCCGGACTGACCTCATGCCCGGCCTTGCTCAGCTCGTCGGCCAGGTGCGACGTCGACTTCGTCGTCCACCGCAACGCAGACTCCCGATCCCCACGAGTCTCCGGGGCGACCAGCTGATCCAGCGCCGGCACCAGGCCCGGATCGGCCACCTCCGCAGCCGGGCGCCCAGCCCCCACCGCCCGGATCCGCCCGTCCGGGACCACCCCGGACTCCAACTCGCGCACCCCCCGCGCCACCGTATCCGCCTTGACCTTCGCAGCCGCGGCCACCAGATTCTTCCCGCCGTACCCGATCGCCCGCGCCTCGGCCCCCAGCAGCAGCCGCCAAGCCCGCTCATCCACGAACGGCCTGATCTCCGCCAACCTGGCCGCCATCCGGTCCTGCTCCACCACCGTGATCGACATACCACAACGCTACGGCCAGATCTCGACCAAACCCGCACTATTCAGCGGTGAGCCCTAACGCCATTGTGGATGTTGCCCCGTAGCGCCGGTTTGGCAGGAGCCGCTGCGCAGTGTGCGTTCGGCTGCGGACGATGTGCTGGTGACGGCAGGGGGTCGCTGGTGCTCGCGGCGGCGGGGTTACTGCGGGGCCGTCCGGCGACGACGCACTGGGGTTCGCCGAAGTTGCTGGCTGAGTTGGATCCGACGATCGAGGTGCGGGCGGTCGACCGGTCGCTGACGACGGGGACGTGGTCACTGCGTCCGGGGTGGCGGCGGGTATTGACATGGCGCTGCACTTGGTGCGCAGGCTGGCTGGCGGGCAGCGGGCACGGGATGTTCGCCAGGGTATCCAGTATGACCCGCAGCCGCCGGTGTAGTGCGTGCTGCGGGCGCTGCAATCGAGGTTCAGGCGACCTTCCAGCTGCGGTCGCCGAGGGTGGCGACGATGTCGACGGTGCCGCCAAGGGCGGTGATGTAGGCGCGGACGACGTCGATGCCGGAGATCTCCCCATGTTCGATCTTCGAGACGCGGGCCTGGCTGACCCCGAGGGCCTCGGCGACCTGGGCCTGGGTCAGCCCGGCGGCTTTGCGGATCTCGGCGAGCTGGTAGCCGCGGACGTACGCTTCTCGCCGTTCGGCGGCGGCGGTCCGACCCGCCTCCCGCTCCGCCTCGCTGCGGGGGTCGACAGCAGCGGCCCTGGCTTTGACGTCGTGCCACGACGTGTACTCGTCGCTCATCGTTCCTCCTTCTCCCCACGGCCGGTTCCTGGATTCTCTTGCAGTGCTTTCAGGTGTTCGTCGAATCGCTGATCCGCTATCGGCACCGCGTGCCGGTACCAGGTGTCCCACCGTCCCGACTTGTCGCCGGCGACCAGGACGATGGCTTCACGGCGAGGGTCGAACGCGAACAGCAGGCGCACTTCGGACGTGCCCGCCGAGGGCGGCCGCAGTTCCTTCATGTTGTGGTGCCGGCTGGCGTGGATGCGGTCTACCAGGGGCCGTCCGAGCGCTGGCCCGACGGATGCCATTTGCTCGATGGCATCGGCGATGAGGTCGGCTGTGGCTGGTTCGTCCCGGCAGAGGGTGAGGTACCAGCGCTCCACCTCCTCATGCAGGCTGATCTCCCAGGCCACCCATCGAGCATAACGGATTAGTTATGTCTGGGCGAGAGCGGCGGCCCCGACGGGCCTGGTCTGGTGTGCCCTGCTTCGTCACTCTGCGTGCTGGGTCGCCGCCGTGGCCAGGCGGCTCCAGGACTGCGTGCGCATGGCCGTCAGGGCGGCGCAGGCAGAGAGGCACCGGGCTGGCGTGGGACAGGTCGTGGGACACGCGATCCCGTTCGCCCCGCCCTGTGCGGCTGGAGCGCGACGGTGAGCGGTGGGTGCTGGCGGGGTGCCGTGGGCGCCTGCCCTGCGGGCTCGCAAGGCGTAGGTCGTGGGTTCGATTCCCCCCAAAGCCCCAGGTCAGAGCACATGGCCTGGGGCTGCTTGCTGCCCGGCACGACACGCCGTGGGACACGCAGGATTCCGTCAAGCTACCTTCCGCCACATGGGACGGGGATCGATCGAGAAGCTGCCCTCGGGGAACTGGCGCGCGGTGGTCCGGGCGGGCCGGGATCCCATCACGAAGCGTCACGTGAAGCTGACCGAGACCTGCGCGACCGAAGGCGAGGCCATCGCGGCCCGGGAGCGGATGCTGGCCCAGGTCGAGGCGGGCAGCCACCCGGACCGGGCCGTGACGGTGGCCACGCTGATGGCACGGTGGATGGACGTCGTGGACCACGAGCTCAGCACCGCCGAGACGACGGCGGGCTACGTGCGGCGCACGATTAATCCGGCACTGGGGGAATGGACGTTGCGGAAGATCCAGCACCGGGTGGATCTGCTCGACCGGCTCTACAAGCACCTTAGGCGCTGCAATGTGCTGTGCGATGGACGGCCGTTCTTCGAGCACAAGGTTACTGTTGAGCATGACTGCGCGCGGAAGAAGTGCCGTCCGCACCAGTGCAAGCCGATGGCCCCGGCGACGGTTCGGCGCATTCACGCGATCCTGTCGAGCGCGATGAACTATGCGATCTCGTGGGGCTGGATGGAGAAGAACCCGGCTACGTACGCCCACCCGCCGAAACTGTCGCGGCGTCGGGCCCGCCCGCAGTCATCGGAGAAAGTGGCGCGGCTCCTCAATGCTGCCTCGGAGCGCGATATCGAGCTGGGCATCTTCCTCTGGCTGGCGGTGACGACGGGCGCCCGCCGAGGTGAGGTGACGGCGCTTCAATGGACGGCGTTCGACTTCGACAGCCGCCTGGTGGTCCTGTCGGACAACTACGTGGTTCGTGCGGGGCAGCGTCGCCTGAAGGGGACGAAGACCGATACCGGCAGGACTCTGTCCCTGGATCCGGAAACTGTGCAGATCCTTCGGGACTTCCGGGCCGCTCGGGA
>DATDMG010000173.1:0-4492 GCA_036518955.1 Kineosporiaceae bacterium
GGGGCCGGCGGCAGCGGGTGCGGGGCCGGCGGCAGCGGGTGCGGGGCCGGCGGCAGCGGGTGCGGGGACTTCAGGCGGCGTGGCGGGTGCCGGGACGGGAGCCGGGGAGACTCTCTCCTCGGTGCTGGTGCCCGAGCCGGACGGCCCCGTGCCGGCGCACGTGGTCTCGGCGCTGCTGGAGCGCGTCGCCCTGGACACGACCTTGCCGCCCCGCGGGGACGTCGCCATCGGCGCCGACGGCAGCTGGCGCATGGCCGCCCTGACCGGCAGCTACGGCAAACCGGAGGCGTGCTACATCGGTGCCACCGCCCGGCGACGCGCCCGCGATCGCCGCATCGAGCAGTTGCGCGCCGACCTGTCCCTCGTGCAGGCGGCCCTGGACGAGCTGACCGACGCCTGGGACGAGGTCACCGGGCGGCAACGTCAGCTGCAGGCCGAGGCGGGCCGGCTGCCGGGCCACGACGCGGTGGACGCCGCCCGTCACCGGGCCGACAAGCAAGCCGCCAGGGTCGAAGCCGCCCAGGAGTCGCTCACGGCGGCCGCGGCAGGGGTCGCCGAGGCCGAGGGGCACGCCGCCGACATGCTGCGGGCGCTCGCCGAGCTGTGCGCCGGGCACGGCCTGCCCACCGACCCGGGCGCCCTGGACGCCGTCGCGCGGGCCGTCGGCGAGCTGGTCGCGGCGGCTGACCGGTGGTTGCACGCGCACGCGACGGCGCACCGCGAGCGCGAGGTCGCCGCCATGCACGAGGGCGCTGCGGGCGAGGCGCGGGCGGCCGCGCGGGACGCCTGCGACCAGGCGGCCCAGGCGCGCGACGTCGCCGTCGAGCTGGCGGCCCGGCTGGAGGCGGTCGAGCTGGCCGTCGGGACCGGGTACGAGCAGGTCCTGGAGCACCTGGCCGCGGCCCGCGGCGAGCAGGAGTCGCTGCGGGACCGGCTGGCGAGGCTGGGCGACACCCTGGTGCGGCTGTCGACGCGCAAGGGTGCCCTGGACACCGCCCGCACGCGCGACGCCGCCGAGCGCGACGCCGCCGTCGCCGAGCGCGACGCCGTGGGCCAGCACGTTCGGGCGTTGGCGGCGGGGTTCCTGCCCAAGGACGCCGGGCTGGTCCTCGCCCCGGGCGCGGCGGACGGGGTGAAGGCCACCCTGGAGTTGGCCCGCGCCGTCGCGGCACGCTGGGCCTCGCTGCCGCACGAGCCGCGGCACGTGGCGGAGGCCCAGAGCCGGCTGATGGAGACCCTGCACACAACGCGGGACGTATTGACCAGGCACGCCGACGCGGAACTGGTGGACGACGGGCAGGTGAGGGTGCTCAGCGCGTCGGTGGGCGGACTGCGCGTCGGGGCGGCGGGGCTGCTGGAGGCGGTGACCGCCGAGCGGGACAGCAGCCGCGACGACATCACTGCCTCCGAGCACGACCTGTTCGACACCACGCTGACGGGTGACACCCGCCGTCACCTGGCCGCCCGGATCCGGCAGGCCGGGGCCCTGGTCGACGCGATGAACGCCCGCCTGGACCTGGTCCGCACGGCCTCCGACGTCGCGGTGCGGCTGACCTGGCAGGTCGACCCCGCCCTGCCGCCGAGCACGCGTACCGCCCGCGAGCTGCTGCTCAAGGACCCGGTGCACCTGTCCGAGCAGGACCGGGCGGCGCTGCACGCCTTCTTCCGGGAACGCATCGAGACTGCCCGGGCGGCCAACACCGCCACCAGCTGGGAGCAGCAGCTCACTGAGGTCTTCGACTACACCGCCTGGCACCAGTTCGTGGTCAAGGTCGACCGGTCACGCGGCGCAGGTTGGGAGGTGCTGACCAGGAAGCTGCACGGGGCCCTGTCCGGCGGGGAGAAGGCCATCGCCCTGCACCTTCCCCTGTTCGCCGCCATCGCGGCGCACTACGAGGCCGTCCCCGAGGCTCCGCGGCTGATCCTGCTCGACGAGGTGTTCGTCGGGGTCGACGCGGCCAACCGCGGCCAGGTGTTCGCCCTGCTGTCCGCGCTGGACCTGGACCTGGTGCTGACCTCCGACCACGAGTGGTGCACCTACGCCGAGCTCGACGGGATCGCCGTCCACCAGCTCGTGGCCGGTGACGGCGACGGGGACGCGGCCGTGACGTCCGTCCGCTTCACCTGGGACGGACGCAGTCTGCACGCCGACGCCGACACCGACACTGGCGCCGCGCAGGCCGCGCCGTGAGCACCCCCTCCACGGCCGACGGCTCGGCGGGCGACCGGGCACCCGCGGCTCTCCTCCGAGCCGGGGGCGACCTCCGCCTGGAGCCACTGTGGCGCAGCGTGCACGCGCGGCTGTCCACCGGGCGGCCGGCGCAGCGGGTCACCGTGGGGCCCTGGTCCGCGGAGGAGCTGGACGCGGTGGCGGACCTGCTCGGCTGCGACCGGCACGTCGCCCCGGGCCACAAGCTGGCCCTCGCCGCGATCGACCGCGCCCTGGGCGGCGAGGGGGACCAGCGCAGGCTCAGGCAGGTCGCGGAAGCCGTCGTCGGCCCCGTCGACGACCTGCGGGGGCGGCGGGCCGCCGAGCGGGCAGACCGCCAGGAGCTGTGGGCGTGGCTCGAGAGCTGGCCCGCCGTGCTGGCCGAGCCCGCCCTGCTCGACTGGGTCGCGCTGGTGCGCCGCGGCGGGCTGGTCGCCGGATCGGTGGCGCGGACCAGGCAGTTGCTCGAGCAGGCGCTCGCCGTGCTGAGCCGCCTGCCGGCGGAAGGGATCGGCCTGCCCGTCCTAGCCGACAAGGTGGCTCACGACCCGCACGCCCTGGACGACGGCGAGCGCCTCAGCGGGACGGTCCTGCAGGCGCTGGCGTGCCTGACGGCGCCCGGCTCCGTCGATGTCCTCGCAGGTCAGCTGTTGGACGGGACCGAAGCGCGCCGCGCCCTGTGGCGACGGTTCGGGGTCGAGACCGACGCCTTATCCTCCACGATCCTGGTCGCAGGGCTCCACCCGAGCACCGTGGCCTTGCAGGACGACGGGTGCGCGCTCGCCGTGCTCCACGCCTGCGCCGCGGCCGGGGAGGCGGCGGTGCTGACCTTGGCCCAGGTCCGGTCCCTGCGCCCTCGGACATCGTTGGGGGGCCCTGCCGCGGAAGGCCAGGGCCAGGATGGCGTCGTGGCCGGCCACGGGCACACTCCGCTCGTCCACGTGGTGGAGAACCCCAGCGTGCTGGCCGCCGCCCTGACCCGCTTCGGCACGGGATGCCCGCCGCTGGTCTGCACGTCCGGCTGGCCAAGCGCGGCCGGGATGGTGCTGCTGCGCCGGTTGCGCACCGCCGGGGCGCGGCTGCGCTACCACGGCGACCTGGACGGCGACGGCCTGCGGATCGCCAGCCATCTGCTGGCCCGGGTGGGCGCCGAACCGTGGAGGATGTCCGCCGCCGACTACGACGCGGCCTTGCGGCGCAGGAGCGAAGGGCCAGCGGCCGGCCGCGTGACGGACGTGCCGTGGGACGACCAGCTGGGCCCGGTGATGCGCGCCCGGGGACGCGCCGTCACCGAGGAGTCCGTCGTGGACGACCTTCTCGAGGACCTCCTCGTCGCCTCGGTCTGCGCACCTAGGCCTCGAGCCAGCGGGTAGCCCTCGTCCGGCGACCCGACCCTCGACGACAGCCCGGTGGCATCGGGACGCGTCGGGCGAGCCGTCGCGCGCGCCGCGGTCGGTGTGACGGAAGGCGCTGCGGCCGGCCCCGTTCACTGGGCGAAGCAGCTGCGCAGGAGTTGCCCGCCGGCGATCGAGAGCACCGCGAACGTCGTCCGGGTCTCGCTGCGCACATCACGCCCGCCGTTCGGGGCCCTGCGCGGATCGCGGCCGCCGCGGCAGGGTGCGCCCGCCCTCGAGGTCCCGCGCGCCGTGGCGGGCCGAGGGCCAGCAGATCGCCGACGCGCTGGCGGGCCCGCGCACACCGTGCAGGACGCCGGTGTGGCGTGCGGCGCACCCGGTCGCTGCTGGTCGCCGCCCGCGCCGGCGGGCTCGCTCCCGATCGCCGGTGACGGACGGTCAGGCCGCGAGCTCCAGCCGTACCAGGCGGCCCGGCGTCCCGATCCGCACTAGCGCACGCCCAGGGCTATCAGCCACAGGCTCCACAGCACATGCCCGGCGAAGTTGGCAAGTCCTGCGGCGTCCACGCCGAGCGGCACCAGCAGCCCGGCGAGGATCAGCGGCACCGAGGACAGGGCGAGGGCCGACTCGACGCGCGGCAGCACCCACCGCCGGCGCAGCGCGGCGGGCGGGAGCGGGCGAGCCGGCAGCAGAGGGCGAGGCTGGGGCCGTCGTGCCGGTGCCCAGCAGCCGGACCCACTGGGCCAGCGCGCCGCGAGTAATCCCCAGATCGGCAGCGATGCCCTTCAGCGTGGCACCCGGAGTGGACTCGAACAGATCGACGGCCTGCCGGCGGAACTCATCGGAGTAGGTCTTGCGGGCCATGTGACAGATCATCTCGCTTCCCCAGCACCGTGCTGGAATCAGCGTGTCCATGATCCGGGGTCAA
>DATDMG010000174.1:0-4327 GCA_036518955.1 Kineosporiaceae bacterium
AGGATAGCGCCCCCCTCACCCGGGACGTACCCCTGCGCCTGCCGGTCGAACGGTAGGTAGGCCCGGGCGGGGTCGGTGGCGGTGCTCACCCGGCCACTGGAGATCTGGGACACCCAGCCCCAGGGGTCGAGCGCGGAGTCCACGCCGCCGGTCACCATCAGCGGGACGCCGGAGCGGATGGTGCGGCGGGCGTGCCCGATCGCGTCCAGCCCGCCGGCCTGTTCGGCGACCAGGGCGCAGCTGGGTCCGCGCATCCCGTGCCGGATCGAGATCTGGCCGGTGTTCACGGCGTAGAACCAGGCGAACGACTCGTACACGCTCACCAACGCCGGCCCCTCGGCCCACAGCTTGCGGAACTCGCGATGGGTGAACTCGAACCCGCCGCTGGCGTTGGCCGTGACCACGCCCATCTCGTAGTCGGTCATCGCCTCGGGGTCCGCCTTGGCGTCCCGGAGAGCCAGTTGGGCCGCGGCCAGCGCGAACCGGGTCGACACGTCCGTCTGCGGGAGCAGCCGGCTGGGCAGGTGGTCGGCCGCCACGAAGCCACGGACCTGACCGGCCACCGTCGCCGGGTACCGGGAGACGTCGAACCGGGTCAGCCGGCCGAGACCGCTGCTGCCGCCGAGCACGGACTGCCAGTAGCGGTCCAGGTCCAGCCCGATCGGCGTCATCACGCCGACGCCGGTGACGACCGCCCGCGCGCTCGGCGCGACCCGGCTCACCGCGGCACCCCCGCTCCCGCCAGGTGCGGTGCCTGCAGCACCATGGCGCTCTGGAACCCGCCGAAACCGCTCCCGACGGTCAGCACCGTGTCGACCTGCCGCTCCCGGGCGACCAGCGGGACGTAGTCGAGGTCGCACTCGGCGTCGGCCTGGCGGAGATTGGCGGTCGGCGGGATCACGTCGTGCTCGATGGCCAGCACCGAGGCGGCGATCTCGATGGAGCCGATCGCCCCCAGGGAGTGCCCGACCATCGACTTGATCGAGCTGACCGGGGTCTGGTAAGCGGCCTGCTTGAGACTGCGCTTGAACGCAGCGGTCTCGTGCCGGTCGTTCTGCTTGGTCCCCGAGCCGTGGGCGTTGACGTAGTCCAGCTGGGTGGGGTCCACCCGCGCGAAGTCCAGCGCGACCCGGATGGCCTCGGCCATCTCCCGGCCGTCCGGCTTCAGACCGGTCATGTGGAAGGCGTTGCACCGCGTCGCATAGCCGCCGATCGTGGCGTAGACGTGCGCGCCCCGGCGGCGGGCCGCCTCCAACTCCTCCAGCACGAACATCGCCGCGCCCTCGGCCAGCACGAACCCGTTGCGCGAGGAGTCGAACGGACGGGAGGCGTGCTCGGGGTCGTCGTTGCGGGGCGTGGTGGCCTTGATGGCGTCGAAGCAGGCGACGACGATCGGGGTGATCGGTGCGTCGGCGGCGCCGGCGACCATCACGTCCGCGCTGCCCTCCCGGATCAGCTGGGCCGCGTGCCCGACCGAGTCCAGCCCGGAGGTGCACCCGTTCGACACCATCGTCACGGGCCCCTCGGCGCCGACCGTCCAGGCGACCTCGGCCGGCATCACGCTGGGGATGAGGTAGTCGAACATGTGCGGGGACAGGAAGCCCGGGTCGACCTCCCAGGACCGGCCGGTGTCGGACAGGACCAGGTACTCCTGCTCGAGGCTGGTAGCTGCCGCGACCGCGCTGCCCAGGCTCACCCCGACGCGGTGCGGGTCCAGCTCCGGGAACTCCAGGCCGCTGTCGGTCACCGCCTCCCGGGCGCACACGACGGCGAACTGGGCGGCCCGGTCCATCCGCCGGATCTCCCGGGGCGTCAGGCCCTCGGCGGCCGGGTCGAACTCGACCGCGGCGGCGATCTGGGAACGGTAGGGTGAGGGGTCGAAGAAGGAGATCCGTCTGGTGGCGGTACGCCCTGAGGTCAGGAAGTCCCAGAAGGCGCGGCGGCCGTTCCCGCCCGGGGCGCGAACGCCGATGCCGGTGATCGCGACATGGCGGCTCACTGGGCGCCGCCGATGAAGGGCTGGTCGTACTCCACCCGCCGGGAACGGTTCTTCAGACCATGCTCGGTGCGAACCAGCACGTCGTGCACGACGCAACTGGGTGCGATCCGCGGGTCAGCGCCCGGGGCGGCCCGCACGATGAGGGCGTAGCAGGTGGACCGGATGGTCCCGTCGGGACCCACCTCGAGATCGATCATGTTGAACCAGTGCCGGCGCTGGACGGGGTCACCCTCGTAACGCCGGTGGTAGTCCTGCAGGTCGGCGAGGATTCCCGCGCGGGTCCGCGCCGGCTCCCGGTCGGGCGAGTGGCTGAACTCGGCGTCCTCGGTGAAGGTCTCGGCGTAGGCCTCGAGATTTCCTGCATCCAGGTTCTGCATTTGCCGGGCGTAGAAGAGCTGAACTTCCGCGTACAGCGGTGGCGCTGCCATATGTGTCATGGATCCCTCCGGTGCGGCTGATACCACCGTGCACCGGCCGACTCCAGCACCGCTCGAACCGCGCTAAAAGCCGTCTCGACCTGCCCTCGATCAAGTCCGTTTCGATACCGGTTCCAGGAGTGCTCGAGAGCCGACGGAGAATATCGGTGCGAACCTACCGAGCCGTCCGGTCCGCCCGCGGACCGTGGAAACACCGTGGAAACGGAGCAGACATGGCGGAAGAGACTCCCCGGGTCGCGCTGGTCACCGGCGCGACCAGCGGGATAGGCCGGGAGATCGCCGAGCGGCTGGCCCGGGAGGGGCTGCGCGTCTATCTGTGCTCCCGCCGCGACGAGGCGGTCACCACGACGGTCAAGGAGTTGCAGGAGCAGGGCCTGGACGTCGACGGGCGGCCCTGCGACGTGCGTCACCCTGCCGACGTGGACGCGCTGGTGGACGCCGCGGTGACCCGGTTCGGCCCGATCGGCGTCCTGGTGAACAACGCCGGACGCCCCGGCGGCGGCGTCACCGCCCAGATCGAGGACGAGCTGTGGAGGGACGTCATCGAGACCAACCTCAACAGCGTCTTCCTGGTCACCAAACGGGTGCTGAACGCCGGCGGCATGCTCGCCGCCGGGTCCGGCCGCATCGTCAACATCGCCTCCACCGGGGGCAAGCAGGGCGTCGTCCACGGGGCGCCGTACTCCGCCTCCAAGCACGGGATGGTGGGGTTCACCAAGGCGCTGGGGCTCGAGCTCGCCCGCACCGGGATCACCGTGAACGCCGTGTGCCCGGGTTTCGTGGAGACGCCGATGGCGCAGCGAGTGCGCGAGCACTACGCCGGCATCTGGGGGGTGGACGAGCAGGAGACCTTCCAGCGGATCACCAACCGGGTGCCGATCGGGCGCTACGTGCAGCCCTCGGAGGTCGCGGCGATGGTGCTGTACCTCATCGGCGACGGCGCGGCGTCGGTGACCGCCCAGGCGCTGAACGTCTGCGGCGGGCTGGGCAACTACTGATGACTGCGCAGGTCCCGCCGCCGTCCCCCGGTCGCGCCCGGGGGACGGCCCGCGGCGTCCCCGTGGAGCCCGCGGCCGGTCCGGCGGCCGGCGGCGCGGTGGCCACCGGCGCGGCGGTCGGCGGCGGTGGCCACCTCGGCGAGGGCCTGGGCGAACCAGGGCAGGCCACCCGGCAGAGCGACCAGATCGCGGTCCGGGACGGTGCCCTGCAGTTGCTCGCCGGGGTGCCACGGCCGCCGACCGCGCTGCGGCTGAGCGCCTTCGGCGTCCACCTGGAACTGGAGTGGACGCCACCCGCAGCCGCGGGAGCGGTGGTCCCGGCGGCGGCCCTCGCGGTGGACGACGCCGCACCGGCGGGAAGCGCGATGCCCGGCACCGCGCCGGCAGGAAGCGCGGCATCCGGGACCACCCTGCCCGGGACCGCCCGGGCAGGTGACCCGGCGACGGCCTCGCCCGACACTGTCGAGAGCCCCGTTGCGGCCCTGGGCGCGGGGCACCAACAGGTGCGTTCTCCCTCGGTGGGGGTCTTCTACCGGGCGCCGGAGCCAGGTGCCAAGGCGTTCGTCGAGATCGGGGACTTCGTCGTCACCGGCCAACAGATCGCCATCATCGAGGTGATGAAGCTCATGCTCCCGGTGACGGCCGAGACGGACGGGCAGGTGGAGCAGATCCTGCGGGAGAACAACACCCCGGTGGAGTACGGGGAGCCGCTGTTCGTCATCGCCGTCCAAGCCTAGGACGGCGATGACGAACATGGGCGGGAAGGGGGTAGGGGCGAGGAGGACCCCTCGATAGGGCCGTCGAGCGGCACGTCCTTGCCTCGGGGGTGGACGACGGGCTCGTCCTTGTCGCCGGGGTCGAGGGTGGTGGTCGGCGCTGGCGGCGGCAGGAGG
>DATDMG010000175.1:0-3423 GCA_036518955.1 Kineosporiaceae bacterium
CCCGGTTGCCGTAGAGTAGCGTGCGCAGCGTCCGCTCCTGGCCGCGGGCCAGGCGGGCCACCTCGCGCGGCGACCCGGCGTTGCGCTGGATGAGCGCGAGGGTCTGCAGCACCGAGTCATGCAGGTGGGCGGCGATGTCCGCCCGCTCCTGGGAGCGGATGCGCTCGGCCCGCTCCTCGGAGAGCTGACCGGCCAGCCGGATCCACCACGGGCCGGTCAGCAGCGCCAGCCCGACGACGGTCACCACCATCGCCAGCAACCCGTCCCGCACCGCGGTGAAGTCCTCGCGCGCCAGCACCAACCAGCCGCCGCCCACGACGAGCGCGGCACCGGCGACGAGCCGGACCCGCCCCTGCCAGCTCGCCGAGTCACCGGCGAAGCTGCGCGGCAGGCTGCGCAGCCGTTCCCGGTCGGGTTCGGTCGCCTGGCGCCAGATGAGTGCTCCGCCGAGGCTGGCCAACAGGGCGGGGACGAACAACCCGTTCGCCGGCAAGGACGTCGCCGCCACCCCGACGGCGATCACGGCGGCCACGCCGGCGGCCAGGTACTCCAACCACGCGGGGAACCGTCCAGGGCCGGCGTCCGGCGCGGGCGGGACGACGATCAGGTATGCGCCGTACAGGGCGATGCCGAGCCCGCCGGCGCCGGCCAGCACCACGAACGCAACCCGCACGACCCACACCGGCACCCCGAGGTGCTCGGCGATGCCGGTGACGACGCCACCGGCCAGCCCGCGATCGGGACGCCGGTAAAGGCGGCGCGTCGGACGAGTCGCGGTGGTCACGGCTCCCATGATTGCCTTCGTGACGGCGCACCCGCATCAGGCGGACCCCCGACCGGCGAAATCAGGGTGTACTCAGGGGCGGCGCCGGATGTGAACCGGCCCCTTCGGAGCGCACGCTGCTGCCATGACCACGAGTGACACCATGACCGGCTTCCCACCACCGCCCGCCTCCGGCCAGCGCCTGCTGCGCCGCAGCCGCACCGACCGGGTCGCGGCCGGCGTCGCCAGCGGGCTGGGCGAGTACTTCAACGTCGACCCCGTCCTGTTCCGCGTGCTGTTCGCCACCTCCGCGTTCTTCGGCGGCGCCGGCATCCTCGCCTACGTGCTGGCGTGGGCCGCGATCCCCGAGGCCGGCACGCAGCGCGCCCCGATCGACGGCTGGATCGCCTCGCTGCGCGCCCGGCGCGTCCCCGTCTGGGCCGTCGTGATCGTCGGCGGCCTGGTGCTGTGGGCCGCGGCGTTCAGCTGGTGGGCGCCGGGGCCGGCCTTCCCGGTCGTGGCGCTGATCGTCCTGCTCATCGTGTTCTTCGCCCGCCGCGAGCTGCGCACCTCGGTGCCCCCGGCGCCGCTCGACCCCGCCGGTCCGGTCAGCTTCGACAAGGCTGCCGCCCCGACCACGCCCGGCGCGGCCCCTCAGCCCATCCCGTCGACCCAGCCGACCTGGGTGCACGACGCCCGCGCCTGGCTCGACGAATCCCGCGCCGCCGCCCGCGAGCGCCGCCGCCGTGCCCTGCCGGTTCGCATCGGCGTGCTCGTCGCGCTCGTCGGCTCCCTGACGTGCCTCGCCATCGCCGACGCGGTCACCGGCATCCAGCTGCAGTGGTACTTCTGGACGACGCTCATCGTGCTCGGCGCCGGCGCGCTCGTCGGCCTGGTGACCCGGCGCTGGACGTGGACGGTCGTACCGCTGCTGGTGCCGGCGACCATCGGCGCGGTGGCCTTCGCCGGCAGCGACGCCAGCCTGCACGACGGGATCGGCCAGCGCGACTGGAAGCCGGTGGCCGCAACGAGCCACACCCACTACCGGCTGGCTTTCGGGCAGGGTGTGCTCGACCTGCGCGGGCTGCCGACGACGACGCCGTCGCACTTCGAGGTGAGCCTCGGCGCGGGACAGGTGAAGGTGATAGTTCCCCGCACGATGCCGGTGACGATCCGCACCGACGTGCACGCCGGTGACGTCGAGGTGGACGGCCGCCACCGGCACGCCGGGTTCGAGTTCACCCGGGTGATCGACCTGCACCACGCGGCCACCACGCCGGCCGCGGTGACGATCGACGTGCACCTCACCGACGGCAACCTCGACGTCGTTCGCCGCTAAGTAGGGTCCGACCCATGAGCTTCGACGTGGCCGCGGAGAGCTACGGACGGTTCATGGGCCGGTACTCGACCCCGCTCGCAGCCGAGTTCCTCCGCGTCGCCGACCCGCAGCCGGGCCAGCAGGTGCTGGACGTCGGCTGCGGGCCCGGTGTGCTGACCGCCTTGCTGGTCGACCGGCTGGGCCCGGCAGCCATCCGGGCGATCGACCCCTCGGAGCCGTTCGTCGCCGCCGTGCGGGACCGGCTGCCCGGCGTGGACGTCCGCCTCGGCGTGGCCGAGCACCTGCCCTGGCCGGACGACGCGGTCGACCAGTCCCTCGCCCAGCTCGTCGTGCACTTCATGGCCGACCCGGTGGCGGCGCTGCGCGAGATGGTGCGCGTGACCCGGCCGGGCGGTCTGGTCGCCGCCTCCGTATGGGACTACGGCGGATCGAGATCACCGCTCTCGGTCTTCTGGGACGCCGTCGCCGAGCTCGACCCGGACCACCCCGGCGAGGCCCACCTGGCCGGAGCCCGCGCCGGCCATCTGGCCGAGCTGTTCGCCGCCGCCGGGCTCACGAACCCCGAGGCCGGCGAGCTGACGATCCGGGTGTCGGTCAGCGGGTTCGAAGAATGGTGGGAGCCGTTCACGCTCGGCGTCGGTCCGGCCGGCACCTACCTCGCTCGCCAGCCCGAGGAGATCCGGCAGCAGTTGCGACAGCGCTGCGCGGCCCGGTTCCCCGAAGGCCCGGTCGAGGTCGCCGCCACCGCCTGGCTCGTCACCGCCCGCGCCTGACCGAGCGCGGCCGCGCATCAGTGAATCAGGAGCAATCCGGCCAAGGGAGCGGCCGACTAGGTCTTTCGCCTCTGCGCCGCGAGTACGCGAGGTAGGCAGGATTTCACGCGGGGCAAACAAGTCCGGTGTCCTCCCCACCGGTTCCCCCGCTGGCTGGAGTGACTCGATGAATGCCGTCGTGGTGATCCCGACTCCCACGCAACCGTCCGAGACCGACCCGGCGACGGCCGCCGTGCTGTCCGCTGTGCTCGGCGCTGTGCCGCACGGCATCGCCGTCACCGACCTGGACGGTCGGCTGGCACATGCGAACGGCGCCCTCGCCCGGCGGCTGGGCTACCCGGCGCCCGAGCTGGACGCGCTGACCCTCGCCCACCTGCTGCACCCCGACGACGTCGACGATCGGCTGACCGGAGACGTCGCACGACGCGTCGCGGTGCTGCGTTGGCGGCACGCCGACGGTCAGTACCGACCCGCGCGCACCACGGTCGCACCGGTCCACCACCACGAGACCGGCGTGACCCACCGGTTCGTGTACACGGTCGAGGACG
>DATDMG010000176.1:0-10950 GCA_036518955.1 Kineosporiaceae bacterium
GCGCGGCGACCCGGGGAGCCGGCGACGGGCTCAGGCTCCCCGGACGGGAGCCCCAGGCGGGTTGGACACGGTCGGCGGCGGGCGTCGGGGGCCGCCGCCGCCGACCGTGGATCTGGGGTGTTGCAACTTTCTGTGGTTGAAACACTACCTCTGGTTACTGATCCCGGGTAGCGTGCCGGCGTCCGCTGTTCGGTCGAATCTCCGCTGGGCCGATCCCGGGCCGCGGCGCCGAGCCGGACGTACAGTCGAGCCATGAGGTCCATGGCTCGTTGGCTCGTTCCGCTGTCCGTCACCGCCACCCTCGCCACGGGGGTGGCGGTCAGCTCGGCCCAGGCGGGCGGTACGCCCGATCTACCGCCGAGCACCCCCGAGAAGGTGCTGGCGTCGGTCGCCGGCTCCGCCGTGACCGCCCTGTCCGGCACGGTCGTCACCCGAGCCGACCTCGGACTGCCGTCGCTGGGCGACCTGGCGCCGTCCACGAGTTCCGCCGACGACCCGACCGGGCTGGTGACGCGCTTCCTGAGCGGCCGGAACACCCTGCGGCTGTGGCTCGACGGCCCGACGAAGCAGCGGGCGCAGCTCCTCGATCCCTTCAGCGAACTGGACGTCGTCCGCAACGGCACCGACGTGTGGACCTACACCTCGCGCGGGAATCTCGTGCAGCACGGCACGCTGCCCGCTCGCCCGGCCTCGCCGGCCTCGGCGGCGGCCGCCGCACCCGCCCGACTCACCCCGGCCGAGCTCGCCCAGCGGGTGATCGCCACGGCCGGGCCGACCACGCGGGTGACGTTGGGGGCCCCGGAGCTGGTGGCGAGCCGGAAGGCCTACGCCCTCACGCTCACCCCCACCTCGGAGGCCACCCTGGTGGGCCGCGTGGTGATCGCTGTGGACGCCGAGCGCGGCGTCCCGCTGCGGGTGCAGGTCTTCCCGAGGGGCACGGCGCAACCAGCCGTCGAGACCGGCTTCACCAGCGTCGACTTCGGCACGCCCGGTGCCGACCGCTTCACCTTCACCCCGCCCCAGGGCGCGACCCGCACGGAGCTCGGCCGGGCACCGGCGCCCTCCACGGCGAAGCCGTCGCTGCCGGCGTCCGAACGGCCGACCGTGACCCGTGCCGGCTGGGCCTCGATCGTCGAGGTGCCGGCGGCCGCGCTGCGTGACCCGCAGTCCCGGCCGGCAGGCGGCACCCGACCGGCGCCGGCGCAGGCCGCCCGGTCCCGGCAGGGCCTCGCCGCCCTCGAGCAGCTGACCACCCCGACCCCGGCCGGGCGCGGGCTGCGCACATCGCTGGTGAGCGTGCTGTTCACGAACGACGGCAGGGTGCTCGCGGGTGCCGTGCCGCTGCAGGCGCTCATCGACGCCGCCGCGAAGAAGTGAGCGGCGACGCCCACCTCGCCATCGCCACCCGCGGGTTGGTCAAGCGATACCGCGGGCAGACCGCCGTCGACGGTATCGACCTCGCCGTCCCGCGCGGGTCGGTGTACGGGTTCCTGGGCCCGAACGGCTCGGGCAAGACGACGACCATCCGGGTGCTGCTCGGCCTGTCCGCGGCCACCGAGGGCACTGTCGAGCTGCTGGGCCGGCCGATGCCGCAGGACCTGCGGCAGGTGCTGCCGTGGGTGGGCGCGCTGGTCGAGGGCCCGGCCTTCTACCCGTTCCTGTCCGGGACGGCGAACCTGCTGCGCCTGGACGCCGCGGACCGCGACGCCCCTGCCCGCACCCGGGCGGTGCGGGTATCCGCCGCCCTGGACCGCGTCGGCCTGGGCAACGCCGCGGCCAAGCGGGTCCGCGCGTACTCGCTCGGGATGAAGCAGCGGCTGGGGATCGCCGCGGCGCTGCTCGGCCCGCGCGACCTGCTCGTGCTGGACGAGCCGACGAACGGCCTGGACCCGCAGGGCACCCGGGAGGTCCGGCACCTGGTGAGCTCGCTGGCCGCGGACGGGACGACGGTCTTCGTGTCGTCCCACCTGCTCGCCGAGGTGGAGCAGGTGTGCACCCACGTCGGCGTGATGAGCGCGGGCCGGCTGGTGGCCCAGGGGACGCTCGCCGAGCTGGCCGCGGCCGGTACGTCCCGGTTGCAGCTGGTGACGCCGGACGGCGGCACGGCGCTGGCCGTGTTGGCGTCGTTGGGACTGGACGGCGCCACCGTGGACGGCGACCAGGTTACGGCGGTGCTGCCCTCGGGAACGCTGCCCGAGCCGGAGAAGATAGTGGCCGAACTGGTGCGCGGCGACGTCCGGGTACGCGGATTCACGCTGCAGCGGGAGAGCCTCGAGGACCGCTTCGTCGCACTGACCGGAGAGGGGTTCGAGGTTGTCCGCTGAGCGCGTCACCACCGCGGCGCCACCCGATCGGCGGCCCGGCCGCCCGCGGCCGAACCTGCGTGCCTCGCTGCTGGCGTCGGAGCTGGCGACCCTGTTCCGCCGCCGCCGGACGCAGGCCGTCCTCGCCGTCCTGGCCGGAGTGCCGCTCCTGATCGCGGTGGCCGTGCGGCTGTCGGCCGACCGCGGCGCCAGCGGGCGTGGTCCGGTGCTCGTCGACCGACTGTCGCACAACGGCCTGTTCGTCGGGGTGACCGCCCTGGTGGTGTCGATCCCGCTGTTCGTGCCGGTCGCGATCGGGGTGGTCGCCGGCGACACGATCGCCGGCGAGGCGAATCTCGGCACGCTGCGCTACCTGCTCCTGGCCCCGGCGGGCCGGACCAGGCTGCTGCTGGTGAAGTACGCCGGGGTGGTGGCCTTCTGTCTGGCGGCGCCGCTGACGGTCGTGCTCGTCGGTGCCGGGATCGGCGGCGTCCTGTTCGATGTCGGCCCGGTGCCGCTGCTGTCCGGCGACACCGTGAGCGTGGGCGAGTCCGTGCTGCGGGCGTTGCTGGTCGCCGGGTACGTCGCCGTGTCGATGCTCGGCCTGAGCGCCGTGGGCCTGTTCGTGTCGACCCTGACCGAGATCCCGGTGGGGGCCATGGCCGCGACGGTCACGCTCGCCGTCACGTCGCAGATCCTGGACGCCCTGCCCCAGGTCGAGTGGTTGCACCCGTACCTGATGAGCCACTTCTGGCTCGGGATGGGCGAGCTGCTCCGGACACCGATCGGCTGGGACTCCTTCGCGTCCAACGCCGTCCTGCAGGCCGGCTACATCGCGGTCTTCGGCAGCCTGGCCTGGGCCCGGCTCACCACCCGCGACGTGCTCTCCTGACGGCCTGACCGGGCCGGCCGCGGTCAGCCCGGGTCGCCCGGGCGGCGGACCGGGCCGTCGCCGTCCGGACGAGGCATTGCGATCATGCCCTGGGCCCGGGTGGCGATGAGCAGCGACAGCACCGCCAGCGGCAACTCCACCAGCAGGGCGAGCACGCAGGCCTCGACGAGGGTACGCCGGTTGGCGGTCATCACGTCGAACCAGGCGTCGACGAGGAGCAGGGTCGCGGTCGCACTGGCCACGTTGACGACGAACGGCGACCGGCGCCAGGCCAGCCACGCCGTCCGCCCCAACGCCAGCATCAGGAGGACGTCGAACCCGACCCAGGCCCACCGGTAGTTGCGGCTCAGGGCACGGTCCGGAAGAGTCTGGTAGAGGACGACGATCCACGGCAGCATGGCCAGGCTCATCACCAGGTAGGCGACCGGCACCCAGCGCGCGACCGCGCGCCGGGCCACGACGGCTCGGATCACGCCGGGCAGCCGGACCGGCGGCGCGGCAGCGTCAAGAGCTGCGGCGGGAACGATGCCACCCCGTGCGTCGTCAGGTCCGGTGCTCACGCCACCAGCATCCCGCTGGCCGGCCCCGCCGTCACGCGCCGCGCCTCGCCGGCACGGGACCGGCCGGCACCAGTTCCTCGATATCGCTCTTTCCACAACTCACCGCAAAGAAGTGCGCACCACCCGTTACTACGATCCCCGCCCACGAGGTTCCGTGGGCGGAGCGGGTCGCGGTCAGGTCGCGGTCAGGTCCAGCCGGGGGTCGGCCGGCCGAAATGGTAGCCCTGGGCGAGGTCGCAGCCGATCTCGCGCAGCCTGTCGGCCTGGTGCGCGTGTTCGATCCCTTCGGCGGTCACCCGCATGCCGTGAGCGTGGGCGAGGTCCACGATCGCGGTGACGACGGCGTCCGCGCGCCCCTGCTCGCCCACCGACGCGACGAACGAACGGTCGATCTTCATGAAGTCCAGCTCGAACCGTTGCAGGTAGGCCAGCGCGGAGTAGCCGGTGCCGAAGTCGTCGATCCCGACCGGGACGCCGGACCCGATCAGTTGTCGCAACGCGGACTCGCCCGCCGGGTCGGCCCCGAGGAAGCTGCGCTCGGTCAGCTCCAGCTTCAGCAGCCGGGGCGGGATCCGGTGGCGCGCCAGCCCGTCGAGGATGCGCCGGACGACGCCTGGCTGCTGCATGGTCCGCGCCGAGACATTGACGGCGAGCCAGGGTGGATCGGGGATCCGGACACCCGCCGTGACCGCCGGGCCGCGCCGGCGGGACCAGCGGGACAGCTGCTCCAGGGCGTGGTCGATCACCCAGCAGTCCAGCTCCACGACCAGGCCGGTGTCCTCGGCGACGTCGATGAAGGCCTCGGGGAGCAACAGCCGCTCACCCGGGACGCCGTCCCCACCGGCCGCCGGGCGGCCCCCGAGGCCGGGCAGGTCCCGCAGCCGCACCAGGGCCTCCGCGCCCACCCGGCGGCCGGTCGGGAGGTCGATGATGGGCTGGTACCACAGCGCCAGCCGATCGCCGTCCAGCGCGGAGCGCAACAGCCGTTCCGCCAGGTGGCGGGCCCGGGCCCGGGCCAGCAGGCCGTCGTCGAAGATGACGTAACGGCCCCGGCCGGTGTCCTTGGCCTGGTAGAGCGCAAGGTCCGCCTCCGCGAGAAGCTCGTGGGCGCCGACTCCACGCCCCCGCCGGGAGGTGACGCCGGCGCTCACCGGGCAGGCCACCAGCTCGGGGGCGCCGGACAGCGCGTACGGCGCGCGCAGCGCCTCCACCACCGCCTGGCCCAAGGGACCCAGCTGGGCGCCGTCCGGGCCGGGCGGCGGGAGCACGGCGAACTCGTCGCCGCCCATCCGGGCGATCACCGAACCCTGCGGCACGACCCGGGCCAGCCGGCGCGACACCTCGACGAGCAACGCGTCCCCGACGTGGTGCCCCAACGTGTCGTTCACCGCCTTGAACCGGTCCAGATCGAGCAGGACGAGGACGACGTCACCGTCGGCGCGGGCCGCCGTCGCCAGCTGGTGCCGCAGGCGCTGCTCCAGGCCGTGCCGGTTCAGCAGCCCGGTGAGGACGTCGGTGGCGGACATCCACTCGAGCCGCGCCTGGTCCCGCACCTGCCGGGACACCTCGACCGCGGCGCCGTGCACCTGGACGCCGCCAGGGCCACCGACGGCGGTGGACCAGCAGCGCACGTAGCGCACCACGCCGTCCGCGCCGACCACCCGCAGCGTCTCGACGTGGCCGCCGGAACGGTCGAGGGCGCCCACGTCCAGGTTCAGCGCACGTTCCCGGTCGGCCGGGTGGACGGCCTCGTGCCAGCGGGCCAGCGTCGGCTGCACCGCGCCCGGCGCAACCCCCACCAGGGAGTACATCGGCGCCGTCCAGAGCAGCTCGCCGCTCGCCGGGTCCCACTCCCACAACCCGAGACCGGTGAGCTCCTCGGCGGCGCGGAGGGCGACCAGGCTGCCGTGCAGGGCCTCGAGCTCCGGGCCGAACCCGGTGACGTCGAGGAGGCCGCCGAACGCCCCGGCAACCCTGCCCTCCTCGACCCGGATGCCGGCCCACGCGTGCACGGTCCGGACGCCGTCCGGAGCGGCGAAGCGGATCGTGCCCTGGACGGCGATCCGCCGGGTGACCAGGCCCAGCACCAGGTCGTCGAAACGTTCCAGGTCGTCGGGGTGGACGAGCCGGCGGACGGCGACCAGGCTGAGCTCGGTGCCGGGCAGCAGGCCGAGCGCCTCCGGCACCCGCGCCGAATGGTCGACCCTTCCGCTGACCGCATCCCACCGCCACAGCACCGGCACTCCCGCCGGAACCGCGACCTCCACCGGGACGGCAGCGGGCGGCGGGACATCGGCCGCGGCGCGAGCCGTCCGCCAACGCCCGGGTTGGAGGGGGACTCCGGCCGCAGCGGCGCCGGGCGGCGCCCAAGAGCTGTCGGTGACGCGGGTGGATGCCACGGGCCCGCTCCCTCTGCTCGGCAGTCGTTCCGACGGCGGCAGACTCCGGCCTCGCTGCCCCTGAGCCCAGCATGCATGACCCCGACCCAGGGGTCAGCCCCTTGGGTCAAAGAGATTGCGCTGTGTCAGAAGTTGCGCAGCGAAATGCCTGAAATGCGAGCATTTTCGGCATTTGCAGTGCAGCAAAGCTTACTCAGAGCTTCGGAACGCCGGGGTTTCGGGTTCGGGCCACGGTGAACCGCCGGCCGGTCAACCGGTCGGGCACGATCCGGACGAACCGCTCCTTGGGTGAGGCGTTCCACGGAAAGAGCGGCAGATCCTGGGCGTGGTAGATGTCGGCCCACCGGTCGAGCAGCTCCGCGCCACCTTTCACGACGACGCTCCACGCCCGGCCACGTTCCGGCTCGTACCCGTCGACCTCGAACGCGACCCGGCCGGCCAGAACGATCTCGACGAGCTTCGTGCCCTCCGCCGTCCGGAACAGCAGGGCGCCGTCGTCGATGGTGAAGTTGAGGGGGAAGATGTCGATGTCCCCCGCGGCGGCGACCGCGAGCCGGCCGACCTCCGCCTGCGCCAGCAGTTCCCAGCACTGCTGCGTGTCGAGCACCTCGGCTGCCCCGCTCTCCCGCGCCTCGACGTCCACGCCGGGGGCATGATCGGCGGTCACCGAACCCTGTGTCTGGGGCTCTTCCATGGTTCGGATCCTCACATCGGGGAGCTCACGAGGGCGCAGGTCGAAGGTCCTCGAGCGGTGGGCAGCGCACTCGGTCGCGACGGACTTCCGAACGGCTCCGCCGCGACCTTAGGGTTCCCAGCATGACGCAGCCGACGATCGGTGGGGACGACGGCGCGCCGGCAGCCGCCCTGACGGACGCACTCGCCGGATTGGTGTCGGAGGGCACCCTCGACGCGACCCAGGCCACAGCGGTGAGCCACGCGTTCCGCGCTCGGCTGCAGGCGGACGCGGTGCCGGGCGACGAGCCCGGGCCGGGCCGGCCCGCGTGGCCGCTGCTGCTCGCCGAGCTCGGCGGCTACATCGGTGGCGCCTTCGTGCTCGGTGCCGCGACGATCCTGATCTCGGACAACTGGCACCGGCTGGGGACGCCCTACCGGGTCACCGCCCTTGCGGTCCCTGCCGTGCTGCTCTCGGCCGCGGCGGTGGCCACCGCGCGGACCACCCCGGGTGGCTGGCGGGCACGCCCGGACCGCGAGCCGGCAGCGGGGGTCGCCTCACGACGGCGGTTGGTATCGGTGCTGGTCAGCTTGGTGGCGCTGCTCGGCGGTGGCGCCGCCGCGGTGTTCGTCGACGCCCTCGTGGTCGACGCCCGACACGCCAGCGGCGACTGGACGGCGTTCGCCTTCGCCTGGACGAGCCTGCTCATCGCCGTGGCGGCGTACGGGACCTGCCGCTCCGAACTGCTGCACACCGTCCTCGGTATGGCCGTCGCGGCATCCGCGCTCGCGTCGCTGCGGGTGACCGGCGGGTACGGCGAACGGTCGACCGGCTGGACCTTCGTCGCGGTCGGGATCGGCTGGGGCCTGGCCACGCTCCGCGGGCTGCTCGCCGAGCGCGGGCTGGGGTTCGGCTGGACCGGCGTCCTGGTGTTCGTGGGGGCGGAGCTGCTGACGACGACCGAACAGTCGGTGCTGGGCTACGCCGTCCTCGCCCTGCTCGCGACGGCTGGCTTCGCCGGGTTCACCCGGGGCCGGTCGCTCACGGCGCTCGTGATCGGAGTGGCGACGCTCGCCGTCCTGGTGCCCCAAGCGGTGATCGATGCCACGGACGGCACTCTGACGAGCTCGGGGGCTCTCCTCGTGGTGGGGCTGTCGATCGTGGGGGCGAGCGCGCTGGGATTCAGGCTGCACCGCGCCCCGCGCGACCCCTGAGTCCCGGTCAGCCCCAACCGAGTTCGTGCAGCCGGGCGTCCGAGATGCCGAAGTGGTGGGCGATCTCGTGGATCACGGTCACCCGGACCTCGTGAACGACCTCCTCCCGGGTGCGGCAGAGCGCCAGGATCGGGTTGCGGAAGATGGTGATCCGGTCGGGCAGCGACCCGGCCCAGGCGTCACCACGCTCGGTCAACGGCGTTCCCTCGTACAGGCCGAGGAGAGGCGCCTCGCCCAGCCGGGCGTCGTCCTCGACCAGCACGACCACGTTGTCCATCTGGCGGACCAGCTCCGGGGGCACCCTGTCGAGGGCGTCGGCCACCGCCTCGTCGAAGTCCTGACGGGACATTGCGAATCCGGCCGCTGCCACGATCTCAGTGTCGCGCTGGACACGTCGACGTCGCACCCCCACAGATCTTCGCCTGCCGTCCCGCCAACTGCCTGCCGTCCCGCCAACTGCCTGCGCGGATCAAGCGCCGGCGCCGTCCAGCCGGGCGACCTCCTCGGGGGTCAGCTCGATCTCGACCGCGCACACCGAGTCACGGATCGTCTCCGGGCGCGACGAGCCGGGGATCGGGACGACGATCGGAGCCTGGGCGAGCTCCCACGAGAGGGCGATCTGCTGCGGGCTGACGCCGCGGGTGTCCGCGATCTCCTGAAAGGCGGCGAAGCGGCTGCCGAGCCCCGCCGCTCGCGAGATCCCGCCGAGCGGGCTCCAGGGCAGGAAGGCGATCCCGAGCTCGTCGCAGAGCTGGAGCTCCGGAAGGCTCGAGCGGAACGCCGGGGAGAACTGGTTCTGCACCGAGACGAGGCGGCCACCGAGCACTGTCACGGCCTCCCGGATCTGCAGCGGGTCGGCGTTCGAGATGCCGGCCATCCGGATCTTTCCGGCGTCCAGCAGGTCGCGCAGGGCGCCGACCGACTCGGCGTAGGGGACCGCCGGGTCGGGCCGGTGGAACTGGTACAGGCCGATGGCCTCCACGCCGAGCCGCTTGAGCGAGGCGTCGCAGGCGCGCTTGAGGTGGTCCGGGTGGCCCTTGACCGTCCAGGTGCCGTCGCCGGGGCGCAGATGGCCTCCCTTGGTCGCCACCAGGACGTCGGAGGTGTCTCCGCCGTAGGACGCCAGGGCCTCGGCGATCAGCGTCTCGTTGTGGCCCACCTCACCCGCGTAGAGGTGGTAGGCGTCGGCCGTGTCGATGAGCGTGACGCCGACGTCCAGGGCCGCATGGATCGCCGCGATGGACCGAGCCCGGTCAGGACGCCCCTCGATCGACATCGGCATCGCACCGAGCCCGATCGCGCTGACCTGGAGATTCCCGATGCTGCGGTAGTGCACGACACCCTCCTCGCCCGACCGGCCGAGCCGGCCCTCCTTGGCCGCCATCCTGCGCCGAACAGCACCGGAGCGCCCGCTGACAGGCCCTGCGGCCGGCTCCGCAAGCCCGCCACCCGCCGGCCGGCGACAGTGCGCCCAGCAGCCTAGCGCGACGGCCCGGACAACCCGTTTTGAAGATGCAGCCCTGGTACCTCTATGCTGGCGCATGTCCTCGACGGGTCCTGGACGTCTGGGGTGCGTCGTTGGCGCCCTCATCGTCTAGAGGCCTAGGACGCCGCCCTTTCAAGGCGGTAGCACGGGTTCGAATCCCGTTGGGGGCACGGTCTTGGTTCCATCAAGGCCCCGTAGCGCAGTTGGTTAGCGCGCCGCCCTGTCACGGCGGAGGTCGCGGGTTCGAGTCCCGTCGGGGTCGCCCTGGGTCACCGGGTCTATCGCATGGTGATGGGCTTCCTTGTATGCATGGGAGCATGCAAGCCCACCGTGGTTTTCCGGCATCGACCCTCTTTCTCGCATCGACCCTCCCCTCGGCCGAGATCCCCGCGCAGGAGCCCTCCCCTCCGGCACGTGCCTTGGGCCGCACCCTGCGCCAGCACCCGCCATCGGGCCGAGGCGTGCCGCAGGCAACCGGAAAGGGATGCGTGAGCAGCCCCCGCGCTGCGGTAAGGTGGACCACGTTCGCTGGCAGCCAGCGAGCACGGCCAGGTAGCTCAGTTGGTACGAGCGTCCGACTGAAAATCGGAAGGTCGGCGGTTCGACCCCGCCCCTGGCCACCTCCCTTGACCACACGAAATGGCCCCTGACCTGCACTGCAGGCCCCAGGGGCCGATCTTGTTCTGTCCGGCCGTTACCAGCGGATCATGGCCAGATCCGGGCGTCCGTGCCGAATACGTGCCGAAGTTTGAGACGGGGTCTCCAGCGCCTGGCCAGCGTGAGGATGGGTCCTCACCGAGCGGGCCGCGACCTGCGGTTCGTGATCTCGGCGGTGACCTGGGCGCGCTAGATTGCGTAGCGTTGGGCAAGGCTCACCAGGGGTGTTGGGACCGGGGGTGGCCGGTGGCGTCGGAGGCGCAACTGGTGGAGGTGCACCGGTTGGCGGTGGACGCGTCCTTGGGGATAAGGCCACGGTGAGTGCACTCCTGGGGCACGGCCACGACCCCAGCAGGCATCGCGCGATCGCGCCGCTGCGGGACCTGACTCGCGGGACGACACGAAGCCAGCAGACGGCTTGTTGAATCAACCGAGAGTCACGACGCCGAGGGTCGCCCTGCTTGACTGTCGGCGGCAGAGCTTGACTGTCGGCGGCAGATCCGAGCGTCGCGCAGGGGTGTCAGTCGGGTGCGACCACCATCACCAAGTCCTGATCAAGCGCGATCCTCGCCAGCTCGGCGACCTCAAGCAACGCCGTGCGCTCCGCTTCTTCAAGATCGCCTCCGCGGAGGAGGAGCTGCAGGCCTTCCGCGAGATCGCGCAACTGCTGTCCACGCCTCCGGGCGTTGCCTTAGGCTCTTGTCAATCTCAGGGCCAGGACGTCGCGCGCAGGGCTGGAGGACGCGGTGTCCCTGGTATCCGGGGC